>NZ_JBVJCT010000001.1:0-188358 GCF_055588305.1 Streptomyces sp. NPDC042002
TACACCCTCACCCGCACCCGCAGGTTATCCGGCCCCCCCCCCCCCCCCCCCCCCCCCCCCCCCCCCCCCGGCTCAAGGGGTGTGGCCAGGGGGCGGGTTACGAGACGCTGCGGAGCGCGTCCGCCGGGCGCATCCGGGAGGCGCGCCAGCCGCCCATCGCGCCGGCGATCAGACCGCCGGTGATGGCCAGGCCCGCGGCGAGCGCGATGGTGGTCAACGAGACCGGCGCGGTGAGGGCGATGTCGATGGTGTTCTTGGCCGCGGAGGCCGCCTGCTGGCCGGGACCGCCGCCACCGGGGCCGCCGCCCATGCCGCCACCGCCGCCGGTGGAGCCGAGCTCCGCCGTCAGCTTCGGGCTGATCGCGGTGACGGTGTAGGCCGCGCCGAGACCCAGCGCGATACCGAGCACGCCGCCGAGCAGTCCGTTCACGATCGACTCGCCGACGACCTGCCGGGTGACCTTGCGGGACGGCCAGCCGAGTGCCTTCAGGGTGCCGAACTCGCGCACCCGGCGGGAGACGGCGGAGGAGGTGAGCAGCGCCGCGACCAGGAACGCGGCGATCAGGACCGCGATGGAGAGCCACTTGCCGACGCTCGTCGCGAGGTTCGAGGCGGTCGACAGCGAGCCGGAGACGGTGCTCGCGAGGTCGGCGGAGGTGGTGACGGTCGTGCCGGAGATGTTCTTCTGGATGGTCGCCTTGACCGTGGCGATCTGCTTCGAGTCGGTCGCCTTGACGTAGATCGTGGTGACCTTGTTCTTCGCGTCACCGAGTGTCTGGGCCTGCTTCAGCGGCAGGTAGACGTCGGTGGTCGACTCGCTGCTGTCGGGCGTCGCGATGCCGATGACCGTGTACTCGGTGCCGGAGATCTTGAAGGTCTTGCCGACCGTGTACTTGTTCTGCTTGGCGTACGACTTGCTGAGCACCGCGACCTTCGCGGACGTCTGCGCGGCCGTGAACGTCCTGCCCGTGGTGACCTTCGAGGTGGCCAGCGGACCGAGGTCCTGGTGGGTCACGTCGACGCCCGCGACGGAGTACGAGTTCACGTCGAAGGAGGCGCCGCCGCCCTGCACCTGTGGCGCACCGGTGCTGCCGCCGCCGTTCTGGCCGCCGGGTCCGCCCTGCTGGCCGGAGCTCGACGTCGTGGACTTCGCCTTGCCCTGGGTGAAGGAGCCGTTGACCTTGGTGACGTTCAGGCTCAGCGCGCCCACCGCGCTCGACACGCCCTTCTGCGCGGCGACCTCGGTGACGAGCGAGGACTTCAGGGACTGTCCGCCCTGGGTCATCACCCGGTCCGAGCTCTGTGTCTTGCTGCTGCTCGACTTGGCGTCGAAATCGAACTTCGGGCGGCCCGAGGAGCTGCCCGTCGGAGCCGTCCGGGCCTTGGTGACCGTCATGTCCGTGCCGAGCCCGTACAGCGACTTCAGGACCTTGCCCTGGGCCTGCTGCATGCCGGCCGACACCGAGTTGACGGTGATGACCAGCGCGATTCCGAGCGCCAGACCCAGGGCGATCACCAGCGCCGCCTTCTTGCGCCGGCTCAGCTCACGCTTGAGATAGATGCCAAACATCCCGTTCCTCAAAGGTTCTTGGCGCCCCAGTGGGCGCGGCCACAAGCTATGAAGGAACCTTTGAGCCGGGCTGAGTAAGAGATGTGTGAGGGCTGAGAATCCGGACCTCGGAATCAATATTGGGTCAGACAGCCTGTTCCCAGGCTTTCAAGGGCTCATTGCCAGGAAACACCTGTTGAGTGGCCTCGCGGCGGAGATCGGCGGGCCCGCCTCACGCGCGTCTCCCGGTGGGACGGCGGACGGTGCCGACGGGGCGGGCCCGCGCCCGCGCGCCCTGTTTTGCCGCCGCTTTGGAATCGGCGTTCCTTCTCTTTGACACCCCGCTGTCAACGCTCTCGAAGAGACTTTGTACGGTCCCGGGATGCGTGATTCTTCCGGGCTCTCCCGTCGTGCCGCTCTGGGCCTCGCCGCCGCCGTACCCCTCGCCGCCGCGACGGCCACGACCGCGTACGCCACGACGACGATCGGCGGCGCGAGACTGGCCCGCGCCGGGATCCAGGTGAGCGGCGGGCCAGGGCTGCCCAAGCGGCTCACCGCCCGCTCCTGGCTGGTCGCGGACCACACGAGCGGCGAGGTGCTCGCCTCGTACAACGCGCACCTGCGTCTCCCGCCCGCCTCCACCCTGAAGATGCTCTTCGCGGACGCCGTGCTGAAGAAGTTCGAGCGCGCCCAGACGTACAAGGTGGTCGACGCCGACCTCGCCGACGTCCCCTCGGGCTCCAGCATGGTCGGGGTGAAGCCCGGCATCACCTACACCGTCGAGCAGCTGTGGCAGGGCGTCTTCCTGCGCTCCGGCAACGACGCGGTGCACGTGCTCAGCCACATGAACGGCGGCATCGCGGCCACGGTCGCCGAGATGCAGGCCCTGGCGAAGGACCTGCAGGCCCTGGACACCCATGTGGTCAGCCCCGACGGCTTCGACCACCCTGGCCAGCTGTCGTCCGCGTACGACCTGACGCTCTTCGCCCGGCGCGGTCTCGCGGACGCCGACTTCCGCGGCTACTGCTCGACGAAGACCGCGGACTTCCCGGCCGGAGGCAAGAAGACCTTCCAGATCCAGAACACCGACCGCCTGCTGACGGGCGCGTGGGGCGTGCGGCCGTACGACGGCCTGATCGGCGTGAAGAACGGCTACACCAGCCACGCCGGCAACACCTTCACCGGCGCGGCGACCCGCGACGGACGGACCCTGCTCGTCACGGTGATGCACCCGAAGAGCGGCGGCAGCGGCGTCTACGAGGAGACGGCCCAGCTCCTCGACTGGGCATTCGGGAAGGGCGCGCACGCCGGGCCGGTCGGCACGCTCGTCGATCCGCTCAGCGCGGGCGGCGCGAGCGCGAAGCCCACGCGGAAGCCGGCTAAGGGCGCGGCGGGCGCTCCGGCCTCGGCCGAGGCTTCCACGTCGGACGGCGCGCCGTGGGGACTGGTCGGCGGGGCCGGGGCGGCGGTCGCGCTCCTGGCGGGCGGCGCGCTCGCGCTGCGCAACCGCGGACGCCGGTCCGCCGAGGAAGCCGCCGAGGAAGCCGCCGGGCAGCCGGCCGAGGCGAAGGGCCGCCGTCGGCGCCGATGACGGGGCTGTCGCTCCGCGGTCCGGTGCACACCTCGCGGTCCCGCGCGAGGTCCGCCCCCTCCCGGGCCGCGGAGCGACTGCCACCTCCCCCCTCGGTGTGGACCGTGGTCGTACCGAAGTCTCGTGCTCCAAGTGTGAAGCTCTGGTGGGGGAGATGCTGAGCATAAGCGCACCAACGGCTTATATGGTCCGGAGATTCAGCTTCCGTTTGTGTGGATCGGGTCGTTTACCCGTTCTTGGTGAACCACGGGCGCTTGCCCTACGTATGTATCAGCCGCGTCCGACGTAGGGCATGGCCGTGGCCAGTACCGTCGCGAACTGCACGTTCGCCTCCAGCGGCAGCTCGGCCATGTGCCGTACCGTGCGCGCCACGTCGGCCACATCCATCACGGGTTCGACCGCCAGTTCGCCGTTCGCCTGGAGCGTCCCGGTCCGCATCCGCTCGGTCATGTCGGTGGCCGCGTTCCCGATGTCGATCTGCCCACAGGCGATCCGGTACGGACGCCCGTCCAGGGACAGCGACTTGGTCAGGCCCGTCAGCGCGTGCTTGGTCGCGGTGTACGCGATCGACCGCGGGCGGGGTGTGTGCGCCGAGATCGAGCCGTTGTTGATGATCCGGCCGCCCTGCGGGTCCTGGTCCTTCATCCGCCGGTACGCCGCCTGCGCGCACAGGAACGCGCCGTTCAGATTGGTGTCGACGACGTGCCGCCAGGCCTCGTACGGCAGCTCTTCGAGCGGCACACCGCCGGGGCCGAACGTCCCGGCGTTGTTGAACAGCAGGTCGAGCCGCCCGAACCGGTCGTGCGCGGCGGTGAACAGGGCCGCCACCTCGTCGGGGCGCGACACATCCGTGCGTACGGCGATCGAGGGGCCCTCGGGCACGAGGGCCGCCGTCTCCTCCAGGGTCTCGGCCCGGCGTCCGGCGAGCGCCACCGACCAGCCGGTGCGCAGCAGTTCGGCGGCCACCGCGCGGCCGATGCCGGAGCCCGCCCCGGTCACCACCGCGATCTTCGTCTCCGGGGGGTGCGGGGGCTGCGGGGGATTCATGGCGTTCATGGGCCCGCAGCGTAGGGGAGGGGGACCGGCGGGTCCGGCATCCGGACGTGAAGGCCCGGCTCCGGACGTGAACTGTCCCTCGACCGGGGCCGGAAACAAGGGACTTGAGCCGGCCCGGCGTCCTACGCGTTCGCCTCGCCGGGGTAGCGGACGCCGATGCGGTCCCGGATCGTGTCGAGCGTGCGCATCACGGCGAGGGTGCCGTCGAGCGGGACGAGCGGGGACTCGGTCTCGCCGGCGCGCAGGGCCCGCATCACCTCGGCGGCCTCGTGCTTGAGGCTGTTGCGGGGACCCGACGCGGGGTCGGCGCGGAAGATCTCCGGCTCGCGGCCGTCGCGGTGCAGGACGAAGTGGTCCGGGAAGAAGAAACCGTCCGGGATGTCGATGCGGCCCGCGGAGCCGGTGACGGAGGCGGCGACGGGGGTGCCACCGTTGATGGAGCAGTGCACCGAAGCGAGAGCGCCGCTCTCCCAGGAGAGCAGTGCACCCGTCTGGAGATCGACGCCCTCGTCGGAGAGCACTGCTCTCGCAACGATGTCCGAGGGCTCCCCGAGCAGCAACTGCGCGAACGACACCGGATAGACGCCGAGATCGAGCAGCGCGCCGCCGCCCTGTGCCGGGTCCCGCAGCCGGTGCGAGGGCGGGAACGGCCCCGCGAGACCGAAGTCGGCCTGCACCGTGCGCACTTCACCGATCACGCCGTCGTCGACGAGCGCCTTCAGTCGCCCGACCAGCGGATTGCAGTACATCCACATGGCCTCCATCAGGAACCGGTCGTGCCGTCCGGCGAGCGCGACCAGTTCCCCGGCCTCCCGCGCGTTCAGTGTGAACGCCTTCTCGCACAGCACGTGGCGCCCCGCCTCCAGGCACATCCCGGCGGCCACCCGGTGCGCCGAGTGCGGAGTGGCGACGTACACGATGTCGACGTCCGCGTCCGCCGCGAGCGACGCCCAGTCCCCGTACGCCCGCGGGATTCCGAACCGTTCCGCGAACGCCTTCGCCGAGGCGTCCGTCCGGGAGGCGACGGCCACGACCTCGGCGTCCGGCATGTCCACCAGGTCCGCCGTGAACGCCGCGGCGATCCCGCCGGTCGCCAGAATCCCCCACCGCACGCGTTCGCGCTCGCCCGTCATGGTCCGCCCCTTGATCCGTGATCCCGAACACGCTGTTCGAACTGAGAGCATAGGGGGCGCATCTTCGGGAGAGGGGGGCACATGCCCGAGCGGGGCCGCATCGCGCGGGACCAGGAAGGCCCGCGAGGGCACATACCGAACGCGGAAGCCACCGACACCACGACGTCGGTCGCCGAGGCCGCCCGGCGGGCATCCGAACCGGCGCCCGGGGCCCTGCCGCGACCGGCACCGGGCTCCGTGCCGCTGCCGGCGTCCGGCTCTCCGTCACGGCCGGCGTCCGGCGCCGCGTCACGGCCGGCCACCCGTCCCGGTGCCCCGGGCCGTACCGGACTCCTCGTCACCCTCGTCCTCGGCGGGCTCACCGCCACACCCCCGCTCGCGATGGACATGTACCTCCCCTCGCTGCCGGAGGTCACCGGATCACTGCACGCGCCCGCCGCCACCGTGCAGCTCACGCTCACCGCGTGCCTCGCGGGCATGGCGCTCGGGCAGCTCGTCGTCGGGCCGATGAGCGACAGATGGGGCCGCAGACGCCCGTTGCTCGCCGGGCTCTCCGTCTACGTCGTCGCCACCGTGCTGTGCGCCCTCGCACCCGGCATCGGCCTGCTCGTCGCGTTCCGCCTCGTCCAGGGTCTCGCGGGCGCGGCCGGGATCGTGATCGCCCGCGCCGTCGTCCGCGACCTCTACGACGGCGTGGCGATGGCCCGCTTCTTCTCCACGCTCATGCTGATCTCCGGCGTCGCCCCGGTCGTCGCGCCGCTCATCGGCGGACAGATCCTGCGCGTCACCGACTGGCGGGGCGTGTTCGTGGTCCTCACCGCCGTCGGCCTCGTGCTGACGGCCGTCGTGTGGGCGAAGCTGCCCGAGACCCTCCGGCCGGAGGACCGGCACGGCGGCGGCGTCGGCGAGGCACTGCGCGCCATGCGCGGACTGCTCGCCGACCGCGCCTTCGCCGGGTACATGCTCGCGGGCGGCTTCACCTTCGCCGCCCTCTTCGCCTACATCTCGGCCTCCCCGTTCGTGATCCAGGAGCTTTACGGTGCCTCCCCGCAGACCTTCAGCCTGCTCTTCGGCGTGAACTCCGTCGGCCTGGTGATCGCCGGGCAGATCAACGGCAAGCTGCTCGTCGGCCGGGTCGCCCTCGAGAAGGTCCTCGCCGTCGGCCTCGCGCTCGTCGTCCTCGCCGCGACCGCGCTGCTCCTCATGTCCACCGGCGTCCTCGGCCCGGTCGGCCTCGCACCGGTGGCCGCCGCGCTCTTCGTGCTGATGTCCGCCATGGGCCTCGCCCTGCCCAACACCCAGGCGCTCGCCCTCATGCGCGTGCGGCACGCGGCCGGTTCCGCCTCCGCGCTGCTCGGCACCTCCTCCTTCCTCATCGGCGCGGTCGCCTCACCGCTCGTCGGCATCGCCGGGGAGCACACCGCCGTCCCGATGGCCGTCGTCCAACTGGCCGCGGCACTGGTAGCCGTCGCCTGCTTCGTGGGACTGTGCCGTCCCCGGCTGACGGGACGCACTGCGGACGGAAAGGCGGCGGAGAGCTGAGCGCGCCAAGACTGCGTTCCGGTACACCGGAACGGGCCGGACTCGACACCGCTGAACTGCGGCAGCTCGTCCAGGAGGTCCGCGCCCTCACCCGCGGCGCCGACCCCTGGGCGGCGGGCGTCGTCGTGGTCGCGGGGCGGGGCCCGGTCATCGCCGTCGAGGAGGCGGCGGGGTGGGCGGTGCGCTACGCGTCGTACGACGAGGAGAAGGGCACCGGGGTCGAACTGCCGCCGGGAGCGCGGGTGCCGGTCACCGTGCACACGCCCTTCGACCTGGCCTCCCTCACCAAGCTGTTCACGGCGGTCGCCGCGGTGCAGCAACTGGAGCGCGGCACGCTGGGCATCGAGGCGCGGGTCGGCGCGTATCTGCCGGAGTTCCGCGCGGCCCGCGAACACGGCATCACCGTACGGCAGTTGCTCACCCACACCTCCGGGCTGCGCCCCGAACTCCCGCTCTACGACTGCCCGGACGACGCGGCCCGGCTGGCGCTGCTGCGGGCGGAGGCCCCCTCGTCCGAACCGGGCGAGTACCGGTACTCCGACATCAACCTGATCCTCCTGCAGTACGTGCTGGAACGCATCACCGGCCGGGGGCTCGACGTCCTCGTCCGGGACGGCATCACCCGCCCGCTCGGGATGAACGCCACCACCTTCGGACCCTGCCCCGGCGCGGCGGCCACGGAGGACCAGCGGCGGTCGTGGGCCAAGGCGGACCGGGGCATGCTGCGGGGCGTGGTGCACGACGAGAACGCCTTCGCGCTCGGCGGGGTGGCCGGTCACGCGGGCCTCTTCTCCACCGGGCGCGACCTGGCCGTGTTCTGCCGCACCCTGCTCGCGGGCGGCTCGTACGGTCCCGCCCGCATTCTCGGCCCCGACTTCGTCGAACTCCTCCTCACCCCGCCCGGCCTCGGATTCGCCCTCGACCAGCCCTGGTTCATGGGCACCCTCGCGGGCCACGGCGCGGCCGGTCATACGGGGTTCACCGGTACGTCCCTGGTCCTCGACCCGGCGACGGACACGTTCCTGGTGCTGCTCGCCAACACGGTCCACCCCCGGCGCCGACCGGCGGACAACGCGCCCCGCGCGGCAGCGGCCACCCGGCTGCGACGGGCGGTGCGGGGCACCTGAGAGACGGCCTGCCCGGCTGGGGGCGGTGCGGGGCACCTGAGGGATCGCCTCGTGGGTACGGGCCGTGCGGGGTACCTGAGAGAATCGGGCCGTGAACGTCCCCGTACCCCCCGCCGACACCCTGCGCGGTGCCCTCGCCGGGCTCCTCGACGGTCTGCCGCCGAAGTCCGCCGCGCAGGCGGTCGAGCGGCTGATCGTGAACTACCGGGGGACCACCCCGACCCACGCCCCGATCCTGCGGGACCGCTCGGACGTGGCCGCGTACGCCGCGTACCGGATGCCCGCGACGTTCGAGGCGGTGTGCGCCTCGCTGGAGGCGTTCGCGGACGCGGTGCCCGGCTGGGCGCCGGGGAGCCATGTGGACGTCGGCGGCGGCACCGGCGCGGCCACCTGGGCGGTGAACGCGACCTGGGAGGGCACCCGCCCGGTGACCGTGCTCGACTGGGCCGAGCCCGCTCTCGCGCTCGGCCGGGAGATCGCCGCCGCCAACCCGGAACTGGAGGGCGTGACATGGCAGCGCTCTCGTATCGGAGCGGCGCTCACCATCGAGAGCACTGATCTCGTCACCGTCTCCTACGTTCTCGGTGAGCTGACCGACGCCGACCGTGTCTCGGTCGTGGACGCCGCCGCGAGCGCCGCCCAGGCCGTCGTGATCATCGAGCCCGGCACTCCCGACGGCTACACCCGGGTCCTCGCCGCCCGCGAGCGTCTGATCGGCGCCGGATTCCACATCGCCGCGCCCTGCCCGCACAGCGCGGCCTGCCCCATCGTCCCCGGCCAGGACTGGTGCCACTTCTCCGCGCGGGTCGCCCGTTCCTCCCTGCACCGCCAGGTCAAGGGCGGTTCCCTGCCCTACGAGGACGAGAAGTTCAGCTACGTCGCCGCGACCCGCTTCCCGCCCGCCCCGGCGCCCTCCCGCATCGTGCGCAAGCCGCAGATCCGCAAGGGACAGGTCCTGCTCGACCTGTGCGAGCCGGACGAGGCGCTGCGCCGGGAGACGGTGACCAAGCGCCACGGACCGCTGTACAAGGCGGCCCGCGACGCGGAGTGGGGCGACGCCTGGCCGCCGCCCGGGGGCACCCCCTAGGCCCCGGCCGGGCCCCGCAGCTCCTGGGTGCAGCACTTCACGCTTCCGCCGCCCTTGAGGAGCTCGCCGAGGTCGACTCCGACGGGGACGAAGCCGCGCTCCCTCAGCGGGTCGAACAGGCCCGTCGCCTCCTGCGGCAACAGCACGTGCAGACCGTCCGAGACCGCGTTGAGGCCCAGCGCGGCGGCGTCCTCCGCCTCGGCGGTCAGCGCGTCCGGGAACAGCCGGCGCAGGACCTCGCGGCTGCCCGGGGAGAACGCCGGCGGGTAGTACATGACGTCGTCCGTCGTGTCGTCCAGGACGGCCAGGGCCGTGTCGAGGTGGTAGTAGCGCGGGTCGGCCAGGTCCAGGCCGATCACCGGGCGGCCGAAGAACTCCTGCGCCTCCCCGTGCGAGAGAGGGCTCGCGCGAAAGCCGCGGCCCGCGAGCAGGTACGACCCCGTGACGACGAAGTCGCCCTCACCCTCGTTGATGTGCGCCGGTTCGCGGATCTGCCCGAAGCCGCGGGCACGGAACCACTCCAGGTGCGCCGCAGCCTCCGCCTCGCGCTGCGGGTACGCGAACCGGGCACCCAGCACCCTGCCGTCCACGACCGTCGCGCCGTTCGCCGCGAAGACCATGTCCGGCAGACCCGGCCGGGGGGTGAGTTCCTCGACCGAGTGGCCGAGGGAGCGGTAGCGGTCCCGCAGGTCCTCCCACTGGGCGAGGGCCAGCGGCACGTCGACCGGCTTGGCGGGGTCCATCCACGGATTGATCGCGTACGTGACGTCGAAGTGCACCGGTGGGCACATGAGGTAACGCCGGGGCGTGGCACGACGAAGAGGGTGCAAGGAGGACTCCTTACGCAACCGCAGGGGCAGTTGATGCTCATGGTGCGGTGCGTACGGCCCCGGGAGCGGGAGGCATGCGGGCCGTGTCCACCGGCCCTGGCCTTCGCCGGGGCCGGCGCCCATCGGCCCCGGCACCCATGAGCCCCGGCTTCCGCCGAGCGGGCCCAACAGGGCGAGATGGTTCGAGCCGGGCGGCAGCACCATCGGCGGCTGCGTGCGGCGCGGACCAGGGACGACGTACGCCGGGACGCCGACCCCCGGATCGTCCTGGAGCTGTTCGTGTCCCCGCTCGCCCAGTGCTGGCTCCAGCGCACGGCCCCGATCCCGTACGACTACACGGACACGCCCGTCGACTACGCCCCGCACGGTCTCGCGCCCCGCTGAGGGGTGAAGAAATCTCCTCACATCATGTAATAACACCTGATCAGGGCCTGGCGAACGCATCGCCCCACCTACCCCGGTTGTCGGCTCCGGCCACCCGGGGCGCAGGATGGTGGGACCATGGGGCAAGGACGAGTGCACTACGGCGAGGCGAGGGGATAGATGAGCGCAGAGTTCGGCCGCCGCTCCGGCACGCAGGGCAGGATCTCGAAGTGGCTGCGCGGACGCCGGCCCAAAGCCCCCGCGGAGACATCCGCCGACGGGCGTGAGGCCCTGCTGCTCGCCGCCGCGGCCGCGGGGCTGCCGCTCGCGCAGGCCGCGTACCCCTCCGGCTACCGCTGTTCCTGTGACCGCGTCGGCTGCCCCACCCCCGCGCGCCACCCCGTCTCCTTCGCCTGGCAGACACAGTCGACGACCGACCGAGCGCAGATCGAGCGCTGGGCCAGGCACCAGCCGAAGGCGAACTTCATCACCGCGACCGGCATGGTGCACGACGTGCTGGACGTGCCGCTGGACGCCGGGCGCGAGGCGCTGGAGCGGATACTGGCCTCCGACATCGAGGTCGGACCCGTCGCGGAGACCGGCGACGGACGCATGCTGTTCTTCACCCTCACCCGCGGTACGCCCGAGGACGAGGACGAGTGGTGGCCCTGCGAGCTGGACTGCCACCCCGAGACGATGGACGAGCACCCCGGCTTCCGCTGGCACTGCCGCGGTTCGTACGTCCTCGTGCCGCCGGCCCAGCTTCCCGGCGGTCTGAGCGTCGACTGGGTGCGCGGCCCCGAGCATCCGCTGCCGGACCCGCTCACCCTCCTGGAGATCCTGACCGACGAATGCGCCCGCTACGCCGGTGAGAACGGCGCGGACCAGCTCGCCGCCTGGCCCCACCGGGGCTGAGGACCCACCCGGCCGGCGGCCCGGGAGGGCCGCGCCGGGCTACTCGCCCTCGGCTCCCGTCAGACCCTCGATCCGTCCGAGGACGGACACCTGGCCCGCGCCGGAACCCTTCAGCGGGTCCAGGACGACCTGGTTGGAGACGAACTCCAGGGTGAGGGACTGCTTGATCTCGCCGGTCGTCAAGGCCCGCACGTCCGCGCCGGGAGAGGGGATCCCGATGCCCTCGGCGGCGGTCTCCTTCTCGTACCGGTGCGTGGCGAAGAACACCAGCGCCCCGCCGTCCGCGGTGCGCAGACCCACCGGCGCGTAGTCGCCCGAGGTCAGCGGCTGGTCGATGTACTGCCTGGCGAGGCCGGGCTTGCTGGCGAACTTCTCGCGCTGGGCCCGCCACTGCGAGGTGTGGACGCCCGCGGCGAAGGCGTCACCGCCTGCCTTCAGATAGGCCGCGTACGACCGGCCGAGCTTCTCCGGCTCGATCGCGAGCGCCGGGTCGTCGGCCGTGACCGGCTGTGCCCAGCCGCCGTTGTCCTTCGCGAACTTCGGCACGTCACCGGCCCCGAGGACCGTGAGATACGAGGCCTGCCACAGTTCGCCGGCGCTGCCCCGGGTGAAGACGAGCAGCCAACGGCTGCCCGGCGCGCCCTTGTTGGCCGTCGCGTTCGCCACGAACCAGCGCGGCCAGCCGGCCTTCGCGGGGATCGAGAACTCGGCGTCGCCGAACTCCAGCGCCGAATGCGCGGGATTCCCGGCCGGGTTGTTCGTACGCCCGGCCTTCAGCTTGGCGCCGTCGATGTCCGCGAGCGGACCGGCAACCCGGTCCGCGTCCTTGGAACGGTCGTACGTCGCGTCCGCCTTGTTGTAGGCGACGGTGAAGTCCCTGAGCGCGCGGGCGGCTTCGGCGCGGGTCGCCGCCGGCACGACCTCTCGTTCGCCGTGCACCACCACGCAGCCGCTCGCCGCCGACGACAGGACGGTCACCGTCGCCGCGGCCAGCGAGAAACGGCCCAAGGTGAAGCGGCCCAGCGCGAAACGGATGGGACTACGAGGCCTTCGTGGGCTGCGACCCGTGCGATCCCTGCTCATCAGGTGCCTTCACCTTCCCCTTCCCGGAGGCGAACCCTACCGGGGCGAGGAAGATCGTGAGGGTCGGGACCAAGTACAGCGCCCACACCGTGACCTGAAGGACGGTCGGGTCGGGCTGGAAGTTGAAGACGCCCTTCAGCAGGGTGCCGTACCAGCTCGACGGATCGATCGTGCCGCTGATGTCGAAAGCGAGGTTCGTCAGGCCGGGGATGAAGTCGGCCTCCTGGAGGTCGTGGACGCCGTACGCGAGCACGCCCGCGGCGACGACGACCAGCATGCCGCCGGTCCAGGTGAAGAACTTGGCGAGGTTGATCTTCAGCGCGCCACGGTAGAAGAGCCAGCCGAGCAGGACCGCGGTGGCCAGGCCCAGCGCCACGCCGATCAGCGGGCGGGGCGTGCCGTCACTGGCGGCGTGCACCGACGCCCACACGAACAGGGCCGTCTCCAGGCCCTCCCGGCCGACCGCCAGGAACGCCGTCGCGACCAGCGCGCCCGTTCCCATGGCGAGCGCCGCGTCCAGCTTGCCGTGCAGCTCGGACTTCAGGTGCCGGGCGGTGCGCCGCATCCAGAAGACCATCCACGTCACCAGACCCACGGCGAGGATCGACAGCGAACCGCCGAGCCCCTCCTGCGCCTGGAACGTCATCTCCTGGGAGCCGAATTCGAGGAGGCAGCCGAAGGCGAGCGCCACGGCGATGGCGACGCCGATGCCGATCCAGATCGGCTTCAGGGCGTCCCTGCGCTCCGTCTTCACCAGGTAGGCGATGAGGATGCAGACGACGAGGCTGGCTTCCAGTCCCTCGCGGAGACCGATCAGGTAGTTGCTGAACACGGCTATGCCTCCTTGGAGAACAGCGTCCGGCCCCACCAGTCGTCCTTGTCCCGGACGCCGGGCGGGACGGCGAAGACCGCCGAACTCACGTGCTGGATGTACTCGTTGAGCGCGTCGGAGCGCGACAGGCTGCGCTGCAGGGGGATGAACCCCTTGCGTACGTCCCGCTGGTAGGCGAGGAAGAACAGGCCCGCTTCGAGCCGGCCGAGACCGTCCGTGCCGTCCGTGAAGGAGTAGCCGCGGCGCAGGATCGTCACCCCGTGGTTGGCGTCGGGGTGCGCGAGCCGGACGTGCGCGTCGGGCTTCATCGCCTTCAGGAACGGCTTGTCGTGCTCCTTGGCCTTGCCGGCGGGAGCGCCCTCGCCCTTGTCGCGGCCGAAGACGTCCTCCTGCTCCTGGAGCGAAGTACGGTCCCACGTCTCGATGTTCATCCGGATGCGCCGGGCGACGAGGTAGGAACCGCCGCTCATCCAGGACGAGTTCGTGCCGCCGTCCTTCCCGTCGGCCCACACGAACCTGTCCAGCCGCGCGGTCTCGGTGCCCGCGATGTTGCGGGTGCCGTCCTTGAAGCCCATCAGGTTGCGCGGGGTCTGCGCGTCCGGGGTCGTCGACGACGTCTTGCCGAAGCCGAGCTGCGACCAGCGGATGGCGACCTTGCCGAAGCCGATACGGGCCAGGTTGCGGATGGCGTGCACCGCCACCTGCGGGTCGTCCGCGCAGGCCTGGACGCACAGGTCGCCGTTGCTGCGGGCCTTGTCCAGGTTGTCGCCCGAGAACTCGGGCAGGTCGACGAGTGCCTCCGGCCGCCGGTCCGCGAGACCGAACTTCTCGAACAGCGACGGACCGAAGCCGATCGTCAGCGTCAGCCGCGAGGGCTTGAGGCCCAGGGCCTCGCCGGTGTCGTCCGGCGGGGCCTCGGCCAGACCGCCGTACGCGCCCTCACCGACCGTGTGTCCGGCGGTCATCCGGGCGGCGGCCCGCGTCCAGTCCTTGAGGAGCTGGACGAACTCGGCGCGGTCGTCCGTCTTCACGTCGAACGCGGCGAAGTGCAGCCGGTCCTGGACCGGAGTGGCGATGCCCGCCTGGTGTGCGCCGTGGAAGGCGACAGCGGCTCCGGTGTCGGCGGCGGCCGGGTCGACGTCGTTGCCGGCCCGGGTCATCGCGACGGCGCCGCCGGCCGCGGCGGCCCCGAGCGCGAGCCCGGCACCGCCCCAGCCGATCAGTGAACGCCGGGTCGGCGCGGAGCCGTTGCCGGTGGACCCGGTGGCCTGCGCGGCGCCGGTGCCCTCAGCACTGCCCGCGCCGGCCTGGGTGTCCGTGCTGTCCGTGCCGTTCATGCTGTCCGGGTTGTCCGTCATGGCGTTGCTCCTACTTCACGACGGCGGCGGCGAGCTTGGAAAGGGGCTCGGCGAGCGCGTTGACCGCGTCCGAGAGCTCCTTGCGGTCGGCCTTGCCGACCTTGTCGTACGACACGAAGCCGTCCGAGGTCTTGTCCGTCCGGTACTTGTCGAGCAGCTTGTTCAGCGCGGCGAACTGCTTGTCGAGCTCCGTCGTCAGCGCCGCGTCGTTCTCCGCGGCGACCGGCTTGAGCAGCTCGTACGCCTTCTGCGCGCCGTCGACGTTGCCCTTGAAGTCGCTGAGGTCGGTGTGCGAGTAGCGGTCCTCCTCGCCGGTGACCTTGCCGGTGGCGACCTCGTCGAGCAGTTCCTTGGCTCCGTTGGCCATGGACGTCGGGGTGATCTCGGCCTTGCCGACGCGCTTCTGCCAGTCGGTCAGGTCGGTGACGAGCTGGTCGGCGAGGGCCTTCTGCTCAGCGCCGATCTTCTTGTCCTGCCAGAGGGCCTTCTCCAGCGCGTGCCAGCCGGTCCACTTCTGGCCCTTCTCCAGGCCGTCGGCGCGGGTGTCGGTCTTGGGGTCGATGTCACCGAACGACTCGGCGATCGGCTCGGTGCTCTCCCAGCCGACGCGCGAGGGGGCGTAGGCCTTCTTGGCGGCTTCGAGGTCGCCGGCCTTGATGGCGTCGGTGAACGTCTTCACCTTCGGGATCGTGGCGTCGGCCTCGTCCTGTGCCCACGCGCGGTAGTCGGCGACGGCCTTGTCCAGGCGCGGGTCGCGCTTGGCGACCTTGCCGCCGGTCACGGTGAGCTTCTGGCGGACGCCGTGGCCCTTCATCCCCGGGCGGCAGGCGATCTCGTACGAACCGGCCTTCACCTCGGCGGTCAGCGTGTACTTGGTGCCGGGGCCGATGTTCTCCTTCTCGGAGACGATCCGGTCGTCGGGGAAGACGATCTCGACCTCGGTGGCCTGGGAGCCCTTGTTCTCGATCTTCAGCGTCACCTGGCCGGACGGCACGGTCTTGGTCGAGGTGTCGCACGTGGAGTCCGCGGCCGTGACCTGAATCGCGTCGCCGTTCTTCGCGTCGCTCTTCTGGGTGCAACCCGTGACGGCGGCCAGAGCGGCCACGGTGGCGGCAGCGGTGACAACGGAGAGTCGGACGGCTCGCATTCAGGCTCCAAGAGAAGTCGGACAAGCCGCACGGCGGGGCCCGTTCGGCATGGTGAGGCTGGCCTAACTTATCTGAGGCTTGCCTCACTGATACCCACCCGTGCGGTGATTCAGCTCTCACGGATCCCGTACAGGAACGGCTTGATCACGGTGACTCAAAACGAGTGCCATGAAAAGGTCAAGGGGGAGTCAAGGGTCCCGTTTCGGGGTGATGAGCGCGGCGCCGGTCCCGGGGCGCGGGAACACCTCGACCGGCTGCCGGTGGGCGTCGGCCGGCGGCCCGCTGGTGAAGACCTCCGCCGCCGGTCGTGGGCCGCGGCGCGACCGGCGCACAGAATCGCGACCCGGTGCGCGTAGGCCGCCGCCAGGTCCGGATCGGGCGACACCACGACCACCGCGTCACCGGCGTGCGCCCTTTCCCGGCACACCCGCGGCACCAACTCCTGGTGCCGCGGGTCGAGTGCGGCCGGGGGAGGGCGGTCCGGTCCTGTAGGTCACCGATCGCGCCGATGGTGTTTGAATGCCGGAGTGACTGACTACGACGTGCTGCGGGTCTTCTGCGGACCAGGCGGCGGGTATGGCAATGAGCTCGGTGTCGTGCGCGAGGGCTCGGTGATGCCGGACCGTGCGGAGCGGCAGGAGTTCGCCGCGAAGCTCGGCTTCAGCGAGACCGTGTTCGTCGACGACCCCGAACGCGGGGTCATCGACATCTACACCCCGACGCTGCGGCTGCCGTTCGCGGGGCACCCGTGCGTCGGGGTGGGCTGGCTGCTCGACGTGCCCGAACTGGTCACACCCGCCGGTGTGGTGGGGGTCCGGCTGGACGGCGAGTTCAGCTGGATCGAGGCACGGGCCGAGTGGGCGCCGCCGCGGACGCTGCGGCGGTACGGGTCCGCGGCCGAGGTCGACGCGCTGGCCGTGCCGCCGTCGGGTGAGTGGATCTACGCCTGGGCCTGGCAGGACGAGGCCGGCGGCCGGGTACGGGCGCGTGCGTTCCCCGGCCGGAACGACGGCATCGAGGAGGACGAGGCCACCGGGGCGGCGGCGCTGCTGCTGACCCAGGAACTCGGCCGGGCTCTCAACATCACCCAGGGAGTCGGCTCCCAGATCCTCACGGCCCCCCAGCCGAACGACTGGGTCGAAGTGGGCGGCCGGGTCCACCTGGAACGCTGAAGCGGAGCCGGTCGGGGCCGGCCCCGCGCCCCTCAGGGCAGGCTTCGCATCGAACGCCGGGTCAGCGCCCTTCAGGGACGCGGGGAACTGCGCGACGAGCCCCCCACCGGCCCGCAGGTGCACGGACCGGGCTGGTCCCTCCCCGGGGAATTGGGGGGACACGGTCCCCGGAGCACTCCGGCGGCTGGGACCCGGTGCTGACCCCGCGCCCGGGGTGAGCCGTCACGCGGTCAGCGGGAACTCCTCGCCGAGAGCCCTGAACACCCCGGTGTTCAGGGCGAACGCCCGCTTGCACTCCGCCACGATCCGCTGCTTCTCCAGGTCGTCGGCCATGATCCCGTCCAGCAGTCCGCGATAACTCCGTTTGAACGCGGCCGGGTTGGCGATGTCCTCGAAGACGTAGAAGCGGACGCCGTCGCCCTTGCGGCCGAACCCCCAGGTCAGCTCCGCCTTCCCGCGGATGATCTGGCCGCCGGAGAGGTCGCCCAGGTATCGCGTGTAGTGGTGGGCGACATAGCCTCCCGGCCACTCGCGGGCGCACCGCGTGACCCGGTCCGCGTACGCGCGGGTCGCGGGCAGCGCGGTGAGCGTGCCGCGCCAGTCGGGGCCCCGGAGATGGGCGAGGTCGCGTTCCAGGGCGGTACGGCGCGGCAGCTCGGGCCGCAGGAAGGGCCCGGCCACCGGATCGGCGGCCAGCTCCTCGGTCCGTGCCTCCAACGCCTCGTACACGAACCACAGTTGCTCGGTGTAGCGCGCGTACGCCTCGATGCCGAGCCGACCGCCGAGCAGGTCGCTCATGAACGTCGAGGTCTCCGCCTCGGCGTGCTGCTCGTGCGACGCGGTGCGGATGAGCGTCGAGAAGGGTGTGCCCGCCGGGCACGCGGTGTCCGGCGTGCTCGTCGAGACCGACGTGTCCGACGCGTTCATGGGGCCTCCGGAGCCGATGGGTCTTCCCGGCATCCTGTCGGTAAAACCGTACCCCGATTCCCGGCCGCGTCCACATGACAGAGCCCGCCCTTTGGACAGGGCGGGCTCAGGAGGTCCGGAAGGCTCGGAGGGTTCGGAGAGTTAGGAGGGCTCGGGGACTGCGGACGGCTACGGGAGGGTGAGGATCTCCGCGCCGCTCCCGGTGACGACGAGGGTGTGCTCGAACTGCGCCGTGCGCTTGCGGTCCTTCGTCACGACGGTCCACCCGTCGTCCCACATGTCGTACTCGTGCGTGCCGAGCGTGAGCATGGGCTCGATGGTGAAGGTCATCCCGGGCTGGATGACGGTGGTCGCGTGCGGGTTGTCGTAGTGCGGGACGATCAGCCCGGAGTGGAACGACGAGTTGATCCCGTGCCCGGTGAAGTCCCGGACGACCCCGTACCCGAAACGCTTCGCGTACGACTCGATGACGCGCCCGATGATGTTGATCTGGCGCCCCGGCCTGACCGCCTTGATCGCGCGGTCGAGGGACTCCCGGGTCCGCTCCACGAGGAGCCGCGACTCCTCGTCGACGGCGCCGACCAGGTAGGTCGCGTTGTTGTCGCCGTGCACGCCGCCGATGTACGCGGTCACGTCGAGGTTGATGATGTCGCCGTCGCGCAGGACCGTGGAGTCGGGGATGCCGTGGCAGATGACCTCGTTGACCGAGGTGCACAGCGACTTGGGGAAGCCGCGGTAGCCGAGGGTCGACGGGTAGGCGCCGTGGTCGCACATGTACGCGTGCGCCACCCGGTCCAGCTCATCCGTGGTCACGCCCGGCGCGATGAGCTTCGCGGCCTCGGCCATCGCCTGCGCGGCGATCCGCCCGGCGGTCCGCATCGCCTCGATCGTCTCGGGCGTCTGCACCTCCGGTCCGGTGTACGGCGTGGGGGCGGGCTTCCCCACGTACTCGGGACGCCTGATGTTTCCCGGCACGGGACGGGTGGGAGAAAGCTCCCCTGGTACGAGCAGCGACTGGCCAGACATGGCAGCGAGTCTAACCAGCGGCCATGGGGGAACATGGCCTAGGCGAAAGGAGCTGGTGATGGCCCTGTTCAAGAAGCGGACGGTCGGCAAGCCCGGTGAGTGGTACTACTGCCTGGAGCACAAGAAGGTCGAGGAGGGCCCCGAGTGCCCGGCCAAGGACCGCTTCGGCCCGTACGCCACCCGCGAGGAGGCCGAACACGCGATGCAGAACGCGCAGGAGCGGAACCTCCAGTGGGAGACGGACCCGAAGTGGCACGACGCGTCGGGCACGGCACCGGGCACCGAGGACGACTGAGGCACAGGACCCAGGGGCCGGCCGTGGCGCCGGGCGCCGAGGGGGCCGAGACGGGTCCACCCGCTGGTGAAGCGGGTAGGCCCAGCCCAGCCCGGCGTACGCCACGACCACGCCCGCCGGCTCCGGCCACCGACGGTGGAGGCGGCCCCGCTCCCCAGGCGGGACGGTCTCGCTCCGGATACCACCGGCGGGAGGCTCCGGGCCCGGTTTCCGCAAGCGGGGGCTGACCGCCCGGGTTCCGCCGCCGGGCCGCTGCCGGTCCGCGCCACCGGCGAGCGCCCGGCGGTCCGGTGTCCGCCGACCGGAGGTTTCCCCTGCTACCACCGGTACGACGGTGGGGCCGTCAGTTGGTCCGCGATGCGGGACAGGCGGTCGCGGAAGCGGTGGCGGCCCCGGGGGGAGGGCAGCGCGTTCTCCCCGGCCGCCGCGCTGACCAGATGCTGCACGGTGTCGAGGTCGAGCTCGGGATCCGGCGGCACCGCGAGCGACTCGTGGGCCAGCGCCGGCAGCTCGCCGTCCCCCCGGGACAGGGCCAGTACCGTCGCCCCGGCCCGCCGGGCGTCGTGCACCCGCTCCAGCAGAGCGGCCCCGGGAGCGTCCGGCGCCACCACGAGCAGCGTCTCTCCGCGCCGGGCCGCCTCGATCCGCCCGAGCCCCACCGCCAGGTGAGCCGGATCCGACTCCCGCGCCCCGTGCCGCACCAGGGTCGGCGACAGCTCCGGCGTCCCCGACCAGGCCGCCTCGTCCACCAGGTGCGCCGCGAGGTGCCAGGGCTCGTACTCCTCCGAACCGACCAGCAGCAGCCCGCCGCCGTACGACACCACGGACCCCCGCAGCGTCCCCCCGAACCGCCGTGTCGCCCCCAGCCATTCGGTCCCGGCAAGCACTTCGCGCAGCAACGCGACCCGTACGGCATCCATGGCCGCATCCTGCCGCAACCAGCCACTCGTGACCCGGAGTTCACCACGAATTCGCCCAAGTTGGGCAGAAGTCCACACCACCGACCCCAACAGCGACCGCAGCAGGGAGCCCGGCCATGACACAGTCGAGCGCAGAGCCCAGCACCGGCACGGAGACAGGCACGGACACGGGCACGGGTACGGGCACGGGTACGGGCACGAGCGCCGGGGTGAGTGTTCCCTTCCGGGCCGGGCGTGAGGGTTACGCCAGCTTCCGGATCCCCGCCGTCGTCGCCACCCGGACCGGCACACTGCTGGCCTTCTGCGAGGGCAGGGTCGGCTCCGCGAACGACCACGGCCACATCGACATCGTGCTCAAGCGGTCCGCGGACGGCGGCCGGACCTGGGGCCCGCTCCAGGTCGTCGCGAACAACGGGGTCAACCTCGCCGGCAACCCCGCGCCCGTCACCCTCGACATCGGCCGCGTCCTGCTCGTACACGTCCGCAGCGCGGCGACCGCGTCCGAGGACGCGCTGCTGCGCGGCAAGGTGAAGGCGGCCGACGGGCGGCGCGTGTGGACGCAGCACAGCGACGACGACGGGCTCACCTGGTCGGCTCCCAAGGAGATCACCGCACAGGTGAAGAAGGCGGGCTGGCGGTGGTACGCCACCACGCCGGGGCACGCCCTCCAGCTCGGCTCCGGCCGGGTGGTCGTCCCCGGCAACCACACGCTGCCGCCCAGCGGCACGGACAACGGCACCGAGGCGAAGTACAACAGCGGCCACTGTCTGCTCAGCGACGACCGCGGCGCGACCTGGTACCTCGGCTACGTGGACGAGAACACCAACGGCTACGTCAACGCCAACGAGACCACCGCCGCCGAACTCCTCGACGGACGCGTCTACTTCAACACCCGCAACGACTCCCCGTCGCCCGGCAACCGCGCCGACGCCCACTCCCTCGACGGCGGCAGAACCCTCGTCAAGCCCTTCCGCCCGCAGGCCGGTCTGGTCACCCCCGTCGTCCAGGGCAGCCTGCTCCAGCTCCGCGACCCCGACCTGCTCCTGTACTCCGGGCCCGCGGACCCGGAGTTCCGCGCCCTGATGACGGTCCGTGCCTCGGCCGACGGCGGTACCACCTGGCGGCCGGTGCACACGGTGGACGGGCTGCCCGCCGCGTACTCCGATCTCGTCCGCGTCGACACCACGACCGTCGGACTCCTCTACGAGACGGGCGACTTCGGCGCGTACGAGACGATCACCTTCCGGCGCGTTCCGGTGACCGCGCTCGGGTGACCGTACTCACCCGGCGGGCTCGGCCACCTGAGGCGCGTGGCCGCGACCCGCGCACGTAAAGTCGGTCCATGACCTCTACTGACAGTGCACAGAAGGCCCCCGCCAAGGACCCCTGGGACCTGCCCGACGTGTCGGGACTCGTCGTCGGCGTGCTCGGTGGCACCGGTCCGCAGGGCAAGGGCCTCGCCTACCGCCTCGCCAGGGCGGGACAGAAGGTGATCATCGGCTCGCGCGCAGCGGACCGCGCGCGGAGCGCGGCCGAGGAGCTCGGCAACGGTGTGGAGGGAGCCGACAACGCGGAGACCGCGCGGCGCAGCGACATCGTGATCGTCGCCGTGCCGTGGGAGGGCCACGGCAAGACCCTCGAATCGCTGCGTGAGGAACTGGCCGGGAAGCTGGTCGTCGACTGCGTCAACCCGCTCGGCTTCGACAAGCAGGGCGCGTACGCGCTGAAGCCGGAGGAGGGCAGCGCCGCCGAACAGGCCGCCGCCCTGCTGCCGGGCTCGCGCGTCACCGCGGCCTTCCACCACCTCTCCGCCGTGCTGCTCGCGGACCCGGAGATCGAGGAGATCGACACCGACGTGATGGTCCTCGGCGAGGAGCGGGCCGACGTCGAGATCGTCCAGGCCCTCGCGGGCCGCATCCCCGGTATGCGGGGCGTGTTCTCCGGCCGGCTGCGCAACGCCCATCAGGTCGAGGCCCTGGTCGCCAACCTGATCTCGGTGAACCGCCGCTACAAGGCACACGCGGGCCTGCGGGTGACGGACGTATAGGTCGCGTGGGGGACACTGGTCGAAAGCAGTGTCCCCCCGACAGGAGCCGACCCCATGCCCCGCCTCGCTCTCTACGCCCTCGCCGTCTGTGTCCTCTCCGTGGCCGCGGCCGTCGTCTCGTTCGTCCAGGGCAGCTTGCTGGGCATCGTGTGGGTGCTGGTGGCGGGCCTGTCGTCGAACATGACCTGGTACTACGCGCGGCGGGGCAGGGCGTAGCGGCCGGCCGACCGGGGCGTCACGGCCGGACTGGGTGTCGGGCCGGTCAGGAAGCCAGGCCGGTCAGGACTTCAGGCAGATGTCGTTGTTCGCCTGCCAGAAGCGGTAGAGCCACTGTCCGCAGTCGGCTTCGCCCGTACCGATGCCCAGGCCCCGCAGGATGGCGTCGATCATGTCGAAGAACTCCCGGTTCACCGACGGGATCCACAGGATCGCGAACACGGCGAGCAGACCGAACGGCGCGAACGGCTCCACCTGGCGCTTGACGCCGTACGACAGCCAGGGCTCGATCACGCCGTAGCCGTCCAGGCCCGGGACCGGCAGGAAGTTCAGGATCGCGGCCGTGACCTGGAGCAGCGCGAGGAACGCCAGCGCGTAGCGGAAGGCCGCCGGGACGCCGTCCAGGGCGTGCAGCCAGAACGGCGCCGTGCACACGACGGCGAACAGGACGTTCGTCAGCGGGCCCGCCGCCGAGATCAGGCTGTGCTTCCAGCGGCCCTGGATGCGGTTCCGCTCGATGAAGACGGCGCCGCCGGGGAGCCCGATCCCGCCCATGATCACGAAGAGCACCGGCAGCACGATGCTCAGCAGGGCATGTGTATAGGCGAGAGGGTTGAGGCTCAGGTAGCCCTTCGCGCCGACGGAGATGTCTCCGCTGTGTAGCGCCGTGCGGGCGTGCGCGTACTCGTGCAGGCAAAGGGAGACGATCCAGGCCGCTGTCACGAACAGGAAGACGGCCACACCGGGCTGCTCGGCGAAACCGGTCCAGGTGGCCCAGCCCGTCACCGCCATGACGGCCACGATCCCGACGAAGACGGGGCTGATCCTCCGGTCGCTGCTGCGGGTCGCGGCGGTGGTCATGGTGCTCCCTGGACTGGCTGGGCTGATACCTGTGTGCTCGGGCCTGCCCGACCGTACCGGGCTCACGCCGAAAACGTCTCGCCAACGGCCATTGGTTCCGGGGAGGGTGGGGGGATGCGGCGAAGGAGGGAGTCCGGCGCGGACCGGCGGCGACGGCAGGTACGGTCCGTACGATCCACCTGGTGCGTGCACCAGGACTTCACGAAGGCCGCCCCCGGCTCGCGTACCTGGGAACCGGCGCCCGCGTCGCGGTCGTCGGAGGCGGTGGACAGCCCCGGGTGGTCCGGTGAGGGCCGGACCGGAGTCCCCGCCGAACCCGGCCCACCCGGCCCCCGCACCTGACGTCAGCAGAGACAATGGACCCCGTGCGCTATCGCATCCTCGGCACCACCCAGGCACTCCGCCCCGACGGCACGCCCGTCCCGGTCGGCGGGGCGCGGCTGCGTGCGCTGCTGACCGTCCTCGCGCTGCGGCCGGGGCGGACCGTTTCCGCGGCCGTGCTGGTCGACGAGGTGTGGGACGGCGACCCGCCCGCCGACGCGCCCGGAGCGCTGCAGGCGCTGGTCGGGCGGCTGCGCAGGGCGCTCGGCGCGGACGCGGTGGAGTCGGTCGAGGGCGGCTACCGGCTGGCGGTGGCGTCCGACGACATCGACCTGCACCGTTTCGAGCGGCTCGCGGGGGAGGGCACCCGCGCCCTCGCCGACGGCGACCCCGCCAAGGCGGCCGCCGCCCTGGAGGACGCCCTCGCGCTGTGGCACGGCCCGGCCCTCGCCGATCTCCCGGACCGCGCCGCCGAGTCGGCGCGCTGGGAGACCCGCCGTCTCGACGTCCGGCGCGCCCGCCTCGCCGCGGCCCTCGCGCTCGGCCACGCCGAACAGGCCCTGCCCGAGCTCACCGCCCTCTGCGATCTGCACCCGCTCGACGAGCCGCTGCACGTCCTGCGGCTGCGTGCGCTGCGTGACGCGGGCCGGGCCGCCGAGGCCCTCGCCGCCTACGAATCCGTACGCGCGCTGCTCGCCGACCGCCTGGGCTCGGACCCGGGTCCCGAACTGCGCTCCCTGCACGCGGACCTGCTGGCCGGACCCCGGGACCGGTCCGGAGCCGGAACCTGGGACCGGTCCGGAGCCGGAGCCGGGGACCAGTCCGGAGCCCGCATCCAGGCCGGTGGGCGTCCTGGCGCCGGGACGCCCGCCGCTGCCCACTTCGTCGCTGCCGCCCCCGCCCCCGCCCCCGTCCTCGCCTCCGTCGAAGGCTCCTCCGCCCCGGCCGGGGACACCGCGGCCTCAGCCGAGGACCCCGCAACCCCGGCCCAGGACGCCGGCGTCGGTACTGGCACCGGCACCGGCATCCGCGCCAACACGCGCACCTCAGGCATCACAGCCGCGAGCGCGGGCGCCGGGCACCTGGCCCCGGCCGCCGGTCCCGATCACCCCGTCCCGGACGACGTCCACGCCTCCGCCGCGGGCGAGGCCGCCCACGTCCCCGGAGGGGCGTCCACCTCCCGTACCCGCCCCGCGCCCCCGCCCCCCGGCAACCTCCGTGCCCGGCTCACGTCCTTCGTCGGACGGGAGAAAGACATCGATGCCATCCGGGGCGACCTCGCGGCGGCCCGGCTCGTCACCCTGCTCGGACCCGGTGGCGCGGGCAAGACGCGGTTGTCGCAGGAGGCGGCAGAGGCCCTGGCCCCCACCCTGCGGGACGGGGTGTGGCTGGCCGAACTGGCCCCGGTGGACGACCCGAAGGCCGTGCCCGAGGCCGTACTCACCGCCGTCGGCGCCCGCGAGACCGTGCTGCGCGGAGCCGGCGCCGAGGAGATGCGGGCCGTGGCCGACCGGCACGACGACCCGCTCACCCGGCTCGCCGAACACTGCGCCAAGCGCCGCATGCTGATCGTCCTCGACAACTGCGAGCATGTCGTCGACGCCGCCGCGCATCTCGCCGAGGCGCTGCTGGAGCGCTGCCCGGGACTGACCGTGCTCGCCACCAGCCGTGAACCCCTCGGCGTGCCGGGGGAGTTGCTGCGCCCGGTGGATCCGCTGCCGGAGCCCGTCGCGCTGCGGCTGCTCGCCGACCGGGGAGCGGCGGCCCGGCCCGGCTTCCGCGTCGAGGACGACCCCGAGGCGGCCGCGGAGATCTGCCGGCGCCTCGACGGCCTTCCGCTCGCCATCGAACTCGCCGCCGCCCGGCTGCGGATGCTCACCCCGCGCCAGATCGCCGACCGGCTCGACGACCGGTTCCGGCTGCTCACCTCGGGCAGCCGCACCGTGCTGCCCCGGCAGCAGACCCTGCGCGCCGTCGTCGACTGGTCCTGGGACCTGCTCGACGAGGCCGAACGGGACGCCCTGCGGCGGCTGTCCGTCTTCGCGGGCGGCTGCGACCTCGCCGCCGCCGAGGCCGTCTGCGGGCCGGCCGCGCTGGACGTCCTCGGCTCGCTCGTCGACAAGTCCCTTGTCGTCGCGGCCCCTTCGGGCGAAGACGGGACGCAGATGCGCTACCGACTCCTGGAGACCGTCGCCGAGTACGCGGGGGAACGCCTCGACGAGGCCGGCGCCCGCCACGCCACCGAGCGCGCCCACCTCACGTACTACCGCGAACTCGCGCGCACCACCGACCCCCTCCTGCGCGGTCCCGAACAGCGTTCCGGGATCGACCTCATCGAGCGCGAGTACGAGAACCTGCGCACCGCCCTGCGGCACGCGGTCACCGAACGCGACGAGCAGGAGGCGCTGTGCATGGTGCTCTCGCTGGCCTGGTACTGGCAGATCCGCGACCAGCGCCTCGACGCCCGCGCCTGGTCCCGCGAGGTGATGGCCCTCGGCCCCGACCCGTTCGTACCGCCCGTGCGCCCGGCCGCCGCCCTGTACGAGCGCTGCACGGACTTCCCGCCGCCGATGCGCGAGGAGGTCCTCGAAGAGGCCCGGCGCGGTGTCCACCTGGTCCATCTCGCCTATATGGACATGGACATGGGAGCCTGGCAGACCCCGGAGGCACAGGAGAAGCTCCACGTCATCGGCGCGACCTACCAGCCCGGCATGCCGCAGACCTGCCGTACCCCGGGCTACCTCTGGTTCTACGCCGTGCTGCTCACCGGCACGATGGAGCGGTTCACCGAGGTGATCAACGAGACGGTCAGAACCTGCCGCGAACTCGGCTACGACTGGGAGTTGGCCACCGCCCTCCAGATGCGCGCCAACATCCTCGCCAACCGCACCGACATGGCGGGCGACGCCACCGTGGACGCCGACGAGGCGCTGGAACTCTTCGGGCGCATCGGTGACGCGTGGGGCGCCGCCGAATCGCTCTCCGCACGCGGCGAGGCCCATGAACGCAAGGGCGACTTCGAGGCCGCCGCCGCGGACTACGCGGAGGCGGGGAAGTACGCGGATCGGCTGGGGGCGCGCGCCCAGACGGCGGTGCTCAACGTCCGGCTCGGCAGCATGTACGTCGAGTTGGGGGAACCCGAGCGCGGCGAGCGGATGATGCGCGAGGTCCTGGCGAACGGACACGGTGCCCACAACGAGGCCCTGCCGGCGGCCCACCTCCTGCTCGCGACCTGGCTCGGCCGCAGTGGCCGGGTCGCCGAGGCGCGCGAGCAGATACGGCTGCTCCGCGAGGACTTCGGGGCCGGATCCTTCGTCCTCTTCGACGGGTTCATGCTCGGCATCGAAGCCTGGCTGGACGCGATCGACGGGCAGAGCGAAAGCGCCCTGGACAAGGTGCGCGTGGCGCTGGAACGGTCCAGCGACCGGCTGTCGCGGATGATCGCGCCGCACATGCCCTCCGCCCATCTGACCACGGCCGCCATCGCCCTCACCGGTGTGGACGGCGGCCGTCGCGCCCGGGACGCGGCCCGGCTGCTGGGCGCCGCGGACGCTCTGCTGCCGCCGGGCCACTTCGCCGGCCCCATGGAGGTGGAGGTGCGCAGGCAGGCCGAGACGGGGGTGCGGGACCTGCTCGACGACATGGCGTACGAGGCCGCGTACGCGGAGGGCGGCGGCCTCTCCGTGGAGGAGGCCGCCGCCCTCATCTGAGGCGCGGACGCGAACCGGCGCCCGATGGTCCCGGTGCCCGGGACCCGGGTCGAACGTCAGCTCTTGGTACGGAACTTGTGAATGGCGACGGGTGCCATCACCACGGTCAGGGCGAACGACCAGCCCAGCGTCACCCACAAACCGTGCGCGACCGGGCCGCCCACCATCAGCCCGCGCGCGGCGTCCGCCAGGGCGGAGAGCGGGTTGTACGCGGTGAAGTTCTGCAGCCAGCCCGGCATCGACTTGGTCGGCGCGAAGATCGACGATCCGAACTGGAGCGGCATCAGCACCAGGAAGCCCATCGCCTGCACGGACTGCGCGCTCTTCATGATCACGCCGAGGGTGAGGAACACCCACATCAGGGCCGAGCCGAACAGCGCGGACAGACCCACGGAGGCGAACAGACCGGGCCAGTTGGTGATGTCGAAGCCGACCAGCACGCCGACGACCATGAGGACCGCGGTCGCGATGAGCATCCGCATCACTTCGACCGCGATCTTGGCGAACAGCACCGAGCCGCGCCCGATCGGCAGGGACCGGAACCGGTCCATGACACCGGAGTTGAAGTCGGTGTTGAAGCCGGTGCCCACTCCCTGGGCCATGTTCATGCCCATCATGGCCATCAGGCCGGGCACGACGTACTGCACGTATGCCTGCTGCCCGCCACCGAGCGACTGCCCGATGGAGCCGCCGAAGACGTAGACGAACAGCAGCGTGAAGATGACCGGGAACAGGATGGCGTCGAACATCGACTCCGGGTCCTGGCGGATCCACAGCAGGTTGCGGCGGATCAGCGCGCCGGTGTGGCGCAGATGGGAGCGCAGCGGGATCGGCGCGTCGGAGACGACGTCGGGCGGGGTGACGGTGGCGGCGCTCATACGGCGACCTCCTCGCGGGAGTTGGCGGGCGTGGCGTCCTGCGGGGCACTGGCCTTGTGGCCGGTGAGGGAGAGGAAAACCTCGTCCAGACTGGGCAGTTCGGTGGAGATGGAGCCGATCGTGATGCCGCGCGCGGTGACCGCGCCGACCACGGCGGTGAGTTGCTCGTCGCTGAGGATCGGCACGAGCACGCTGCCGGTCTCGCTGTCCACGATCGTCGTGGCGAGGCCGGTGAGCCCCAGCTCGTCGAACATGGCGGCCAGCGGGCGCAGTTGCAGCGGGTCCACCGGGCGGATCCGCAGCGTCCGGCCGCCGACGCGTGCCTTCAGCTCGTCGATCCGGCCGCTGGCGATGACCTTGCCGCGGTCGATGACCGTCAGCTCGGAGGCCAGCTGCTCGGCCTCCTCCATGTACTGGGTGGTGAGCAGCACGGTGACGCCGTCGGCGACCATGCGCTTGACCTCCTGCCACACCTCGTTGCGGGTGCGCGGGTCGAGGCCGGTCGTCGGCTCGTCCAGGAACAGCACGGTCGGGCTGCCGATCATCGAGGCGGCGAGGTCGAGCCGGCGGCGCATGCCACCGGAGTACGTCGACGCCGGGCGCTTGGCGGCCTCGGTGAGGGAGAAGCGCTCCAGGAGCTCGTCGGCCCGCCGGCGGGCGTCCTTGCGGGGCAGGTCGAGCAGTCGCCCGATCATGTAGAGGTTCTCCCAGCCGGGGAGCTTCTCGTCGACCGAGGCGTACTGGCCGGTGAGGCCTATCACCCGGCGCAGCTGCCGGGGCTGCCTCAGCACGTCGTAACCGGCGACCGTGGCCTGTCCGGCGTCGGGGGTGATGAGGGTGGACAGGCAGCGGACGAGGGTGGTCTTGCCGGCGCCGTTGGGGCCCAGTACTCCGAGGACGGTGCCCTCGCGCACTTCCAGGTCGACACCGTCCAGTGCCTTGGTCTCGCCGTAGTGCTTGACCAGCCCCCGTACGGTGACGGCACTGCGGCCGGTCGCAGCTTGTCGGGGCGTGTTGTCGATTCGCGTCATGTCCATCAAGGTGCCAGCCGCCACCGACAAACGACCGACAGGATGCCTACAGGTTCCGACCGCTACCGATAGGTCGCCGACAGTCGGCCGACAGGACCCCGACGAGACGCGGAAAGGGAGCGGAAAGGGAGCGGAAGGGACGCAGGAAGGCGACAACCCGCCGACGGGGGAAGATCGGCGGGTTGTCTGTGGTGCCGCAGTGGCTCAGGGGGCCCGGTGGCCGCGAGGCCCCGGGGGCGGGTGTCCTCGGCGGACGGACGCGGGGCCTAGCGGACGGAGTGCTCCTCCAGCGGGAACGTCCCGCCGACCACGTCCTCGGCGAACGCCTTCGCCGCGTCGCCCATGACGCTGCGCAGGTCGGCGTACTGCTTGACGAACTTCGGCACCTTGCCGCCGGTCAGACCGAGCATGTCGGTCCACACCAGGACCTGCGCGTCGGTCTCGGGGCCCGCGCCGATGCCGACGGTCGGGATGTGCAGCGTGCGCGTGACCTCGGCGGCGAGCTCCGCCGGGACCAGTTCGAGGACGACGGCGAACGCGCCCGCGTCCTGGACCGCCTTGGCGTCCCGCAGCAGCTGCTGCGCGGCTTCCTCGCCCCGGCCCTGGACGCGATAGCCCATGGCGTTCACGGACTGCGGGGTCAGGCCGATGTGCGCCATCACCGGGATGCCGGACTCCACCAGCAGCTCGATCTGACGGTGCGAGCGCTCGCCGCCCTCCAGCTTCACCGCGCCCACCCCGGCCTCCTTGACCAGCCGGGTCGCCGAGCGCAGCGCCTGCACCGGACCCTCCTGGTAGGACCCGAAGGGCAGGTCGCCCACGATCAGGGCGCGACTGGTGCCCCGTACGACCGCGGCGGACAGCATGGTCATCTCGTCCATGGTGACGGGGACGGTCGTCTCGTACCCCAGGTGGCAGTTGCCCGCCGAGTCGCCGACGAGCATGACCGGGATGCCGGCCTCGTCGAAGACGGACGCGGTCATCGCGTCGTAGGCGGTGAGCATGGGCCACTTCTCGCCGCGCTCCTTGGCGGCGGTGATGTCGCGGACCGTGATACGGCGGGTGATCTTGCCTCCGTACAGCGCCTTGCTGCTGTCGGTGGCCTTGAGGGCACCCTCCGCAGGCTGCTTCTGGGCAGCAGAGAGCTGCGTCATCGCAACGGCTCCTTCTGTCATCTCGAGGCACCCTGACGGCGTCCCCGGATCAGCTCCATGGTGGCACCTCGTGCTACGCGCGGCTAGACCGGCCCCGAAGGACCGGTGTAGTTCACACCACGCCCACCCCGTCCGGCCGACCCGTCCGGACGGGCGTCTCCGGCCGGAGACCCAGGTCACTTCGTAAGTTCTGCGTAAAGCCTTTCCGATACGAGACGGTGTCGTATCGAATTGCCTCTAGGGTGGTCGCCATGACAACTTCCGCTCCTCCGCTCGACCGACGGGTACCCGAGGCGGTGCACCGGCGCCGCTGGGCGATCCTCGGCGTGCTGATGCTCAGCCTGCTGATCGTGGTGCTCGACAACTCGATCCTGAACGTCGCGATCAAGACGATCTCGACCCCGGCGCCCACCGGGCTCGGCGCCACCCAGGGTGAGCTGGAGTGGGCCATCAACGCCTACACACTCGTCTTCGCAGGACTGCTGTTCACCGCGGGTCTCCTCGGTGACCGGCTCGGCCGCAAGAAGGTGCTGCTCGCCGGTCTCGCCGTCTTCGGCATCGGTTCCGCGCTGGCCGCCGAGTCCGGCTCGCCGGTCCAGCTCATCGCGTTCCGCGCGCTGATGGGCCTCGGCGCCGCCTTCGTGATGCCCGCCACCCTCGCCGTCCTCATGAACGTGTTCGAGCGCGACGAGCAGCCCAAGGCCATCGGCATCTGGGCCGGCGGCGTCGGCCTCGCCATCGCGATCGGCCCGATCACCGGCGGCGTCCTGCTCGACCACTTCTGGTGGGGCTCGGTCTTCCTGATCAACGTGCCCATCGTGATCCTCGCGATCGGCCTGATGATCTGGCTGGTCCCCGACTCCCGCGACCCGAACCCGGGCCGTCTGGACCCGGTCGGTGTGGTCCTCTCCGTCATCGGCCTCGTCCTGCTGGTCTACGGCATCATCAAGGGCGGCCAGCTCGCCGACTTCACCGACCCGCGGGTCCTCGCGACGTTCGGCGCCGGCCTCGTCGTCCTCATCGGCTTCGTGTGGTTCGAGAAGCGCAGCGACCACCCGTCCATCGACGTCACGTACTTCAAGAACAAGGTCTTCTCGGCGGCGATGACGGCCATCGCACTGGTCTTCTTCGCCCTCATGGGCGTGACCTTCTTCTCCGTCTTCTACACCCAGAGCGTGCGGGGCTACTCGCCGCTGCAGACCGGCCTGTTGATGCTCCCGCTGGCCGCAGCCCAGATCATCTTCGCGCCGCGCGCCCGGCTCGTCGTCGACCGCTTCGGCAACCGCGCCACCTGCACGGCGGCCCTGGTGCTCATGGCCGCGACGCTGGCCGCGTTCGGCACGCTGGAGGCGGACACCCCGATCTGGCTCCTGGAGGTCATCTTCTTCCTGATGGGCACCGGCATGGCGCACATCATGACCCCGACCAGCGTCGTCATCATGCAGGCGCTGCCGCGCGAGAAGGCCGGCTCCGCGTCCGCGCTGAGCAACACCTTCCGCCAGGTCGGCGGCGCCCTCGGTATCGCGGTCCTCGGTTCCGTGCTCTCCACGGCCTACCGCAACGGCATCGACGACAAGCTCAGCCTCGTCCCGGCCCCGCTGCGGCACACCGCGGGCGAGTCCATCGAGGCCACCCTCGGCGTCGCCGCCAAGCTCGGCCCGCAGGGCAAGGCGCTCATCACCCCGGCGAACGACGCGTTCCTGCACGCCATGCACGTCACCGCCCTGTGCGGCGCGGGCGTCGCGGTCATCGGCGCGGTGGTCGTCGCGCTGTTCCTGCCGGGCCGTCCGGCGGCCCCGCGGGAGGGCAAGGACGAGGCCGAGTTGGTGACGGCCGACCTCGGACAGGACTGACATCGGCGTACGCGACTGTGGGCACCCTGACCGGGTGCCCGCCGTCGCCGTTCGCGGGGGAGAATGGCACCAGGTCAACGATGGGAACGGAGTTCGACGTGAGCCTCGCGGACAGCCGAGACAGGCAAGGGTGCCCCGGCCGGGGACGTCCCCGCAGCGAGGCGGTGGAGCGCGCCATCGTCGAGGGCGTGATGAAGCTCCTGGAGGACGGGGTTCCGCTCGCGGACATCTCCATCGAGCGCCTCGCGCGCACCGCCGGCGTCGGCAAGGCGACGATCTACCGCCGCTGGAGCGGCAAGGAAGAACTCTTCGTCGACGTGCTGCGCGGCGCCGAGCCCGCGGACCCCGAACTCCCCGGCGTCTCCATGCGCGACGACCTCGTCGCCCTGCTGGAGACGCTGCGCCGGCGCGGTCTGGTCAGCCGCTCGTCGGCGATCCTGCACAACGTCTACGCGCAGATGAAGAGCAGCCCCAGACTGTGGGCCGCGTACGACGCCACGGTCATAGCCCCCAGACGCCAACTGGGCTACGAGGTACTGCGCCGCGGACAGGAGAACGGCGAACTCCGCGACGACGTCGACATCGAACTGCTCAACGACATGTTCGTCGGCCCGATGCTCGTCCGCTCCGTCATGCGCCCGGACACCGAACTTCCCGAGGGCCTCGCCGAACAGATCGTCGACACGCTGCTGGAGGGCCTGCGCCCCGCCCGGCCGTGACACGAACTGTTTCTGACGGGGTGAATGTGCGCGTTTCGTCACAGACGGCGCATCGCGTGCCAGGATGCGGAACTCCGGGCACGAAGTTGAACGTCCCCTTGCCTGTACGGCCGTCATGGACGGCGAGAACGACACCGGACATCCCCTAGGGTCGTAGTCGAGGGGCAGACGGTGCGCACGGCAGTTTGTGAGGCGACGGTATGGCGCAGGCGTATATGACGGAGACGGGCAGCGACGGCCAGGGGCCGGAGCGCAGAGAGTCCCGGCTTCGGCGCCTGCTCGACGGCTGGCGCGGCGACCGCGGCATCTGGCGGCGCGGGCTGGTCCTCGCCGCCCTCGCGCTGCTGCTCGCCCTGGTGATGCTGACGCACGGGCGGATCCCGAACCGGATCGGCAACCTCGGCAGCCTCACAGAGACGTTCCTGCCGTGGCTCGGCGTGTTCATCCCGGTCCTGCTGGTCCTCGCCTTCGTGCGGAAGTCCGCCAGCGCCCTGATCGCCGTGCTGCTGACCGGCGTGGTCTGGCTGAACCTCTTCGGCGGACTGCTCACCGACAAGACCGGCGGCGGCGGCGATCTGACCGTCGCCACCCACAACGTCAACGCCGACAACCCGGACCCGTCCGGAACCGCCCGTGACGTGGCCGCCTCGGGTGCCGACGTGCTTGCCCTGGAGGAGCTGACGGCCTCGGCCGTGCCGGTGTACGAGCGGGCGCTCGCGCCGACGTACAAGTACCACTCGGTGCAGGGCACCGTCGGGCTGTGGAGCAAGTACCCGCTCAGTGACATCCGGCCGGTGGACATCAAGCTGGGCTGGACGCGTGCCATGCGGGCGACCGTGTCGGCGCCGGCCGGCCGGGTCGCGGTGTACGTGGCCCATATGCCCTCGGTGCGCGTGAAGATGAAGGCCGGGTTCACCGCCCGGCAGCGCGACACGAGCGCGGACGCGCTGGGCGAGGCGATCGCCGGCGAGCCCCTGAAGCAGGTCGTTCTGCTCGGTGACCTCAACGGCACGATGAACGACCGGGCCCTGAACGCGGTCACCGCGCAGATGCGTTCCACGCAGGGCGCGGTGGGCAGCGGCTTCGGGTTCAGCTGGCCGGCGTCGTTCCCGATGGCCCGGATCGACCAGATCATGGTCAAGGGCATCGAGCCGGTGACCTCGTGGACCCTGCCCGCGACCGGCAGCGACCACCTCCCGATCGCGGCCCGCGTCAAGGTGGACGCAAGCGCGTCTTAACTTCCTGGAATCCCGTTCTCCATCTCTTGGAATACTGGGCCCGGCAGACTTTGTTCACCAGCGGAACTTAATATACGTTCGACCTGTGATCCGCGACCCGCGCACATGGCTGTGCGCGGGCGCGTCCGTGCCCGCGCGTGTTCCCGCACGCCGCCCGCGCCCGTACGGAGCCCCGCTCGTCCCCGCTCCTTCGAAAGGCATCTCATGCCTCTGGCCCTGCTCGCCCTCGCTGTGGGCGCCTTCGGCATCGGCACCACCGAGTTCGCCATGATGGGCCTGCTGCCCGACGTCGCGGGCGACCTGCGCATATCCATCCCGGCCGCCGGACACCTGGTCTCCGCGTACGCGCTCGGCGTCGTCATCGGCGCCCCGCTGCTCGCCGCGGCCACCGCCCGGATGTCCCGCCGCAAGGTCCTCATCGCCCTGATGGGCCTCTTCGCCGCGGGCAACGCGCTCTCCGCGTTCGCCCCCGACGAGCACTGGCTGCTCGCCGCCCGCTTCCTGAGCGGTCTGCCGCACGGCGCCTTCTTCGGCGTCGGTGCCGTCGTCGCCACCGGCCTGGTCGCCCCCGAGCGCAAGGCCCGCTCCGTGTCGCTGATGTTCCTCGGCCTGACCGTCGCGAACATCGCAGGCGTCCCGGCCGCCACCCTCGTGGGACAGCACCTGGGCTGGCGGGCCACCTTCCTCGGCGTGAGCGTGATCGGCGTGGCCGCCATCGCCTCGCTGTTCCTGCTGATCCCGCACACCCCCGGGCAGACCCCCGTCGGCGGCCTGCGCGGCGAACTCGCCGCGCTGCGCCCGCTGCCCGTCTGGCTCGCCCTCGGCACGACGGTCGCGGGCTTCGGGGCCCTGTTCTCCGCGTACAGCTACATCACGCCCATGCTCACGGACGCCGCCGGATACGCCGAGGGCAGTGTCACACCGCTGCTGGCGCTCTTCGGGGTCGGCGCGACCGCGGGCAACCTGCTCGGCGGCCGGCTCGCGGACCACGCGATGCGCCGCACCCTGTTCGGCGGCCTCGCCTCGGTGGTGGTCGTGCTGGCCGCCTTCCCCTTGCTGATGCGTACGGAGTGGAGCGCGGCGGTGGGGGTGGTGCTGCTCGGCACGGCCGCCTTCGTCACCGGCTCGCCCCTCCAGCTGATGGTCATGGAGAAGGCCGCCGCCGCGCCCTCCCTCGCGTCCTCCGCCAACCAGGCCGCGTTCAACCTCGCCAACGCGGGCGGCGCGTGGATCGGCGGGCTCGCCCTGGCGGCGGGCTTCGGAGCCACCTCCCCGGCGGTCGCCGGAGCCGCCCTCGCCGTGCTCGGCCTGGCGGTCGCCGGAGCGGCGTACTCGGTCGACCGCCGCCGCGCGGCGGCGGTCGCGGGAGCACCCGGCCGCCTCGTCGCCACCCACCTGCCCGCGCCCGCGGAACACGCGCACCGGTGAGGACGCCTGACGGCGGTGCCCCCGGGCCGCGCGCCGCCGCCCGGCAGGGAGCGGCACCTCCGCCGGGCTGCCGCACCGACTCGCCCCGCGCGGCCGGTAGCACCGGTCGGGGCGTCGAACCCGGGGCGGTCAGCCGTCCCCGGGGAAGTCAGCCCTCCGCCCCCGGGAGGTCGAAGCGGGCCAGGTCGCGGAGCCAGACGCGGGCCGAACTGTCGGACGGCGCGCGCCAGTCGCCGCGCGGTGAGAGCGAACCGCCGGCCGAGACCTTCGGCCCGTTCGGCATGGCCGAGCGCTTGAACTGCGCGAACCCGAAGAAACGGCGGCAGAACACGTCCAGCCAGCGCCGGATCTCCGGCAGGTCGTACGCGACCCGCTCGGCCTCGGGGAAGCCCGGCGGCCAGGCACCCGCGTCCGGGTCGTGCCACGCGTGCCAGGCCAGGAAGGCGATCTTCGACGGCCTGAAGCCGTAGCGCAGCACGTGGAAGAGGGTGAAGTCGTGCAGGGCGTACGGGCCGATCCTCGACTCGGTGGACTGCATCTCCTCGCCCGGTACGAGCTCCGGGCTGATCTCCGTGTCGAGGATCGCGGCGAGCGTCCGGTCGGTGTCCTCGCCGAACTGGTGGCTGCCGATGACCCAGCGGATCAGATGCTGGATCAGCGTCTTCGGCACACCCGAGTTGACGTTGTAGTGACTCATCTGGTCGCCCACGCCGTACGTGGACCAGCCGAGCGCCAGCTCCGACAGGTCACCGGTCCCGAGCACGATGCCGCCACGCTGGTTCGCGAGCCGGAACAGGTAGTCGGTGCGCAGTCCGGCCTGCACGTTCTCGAAGGTGACGTCGTACACGGGCTCGCCGGAGGCGAAGGGATGGCCCATCTCGTCCAGCATCAGCCGGGCGGTCGGCGTGATGTCCAGCTCGGCCGCGGTGACGCCGAGGGAGCGCATCAGCTCGTGCGCGTTGCCCTTGGTGTGGTCGCTGGTGGCGAAGCCGGGCAGGGTGAAGGCGAGGATGTCGCCGCGCGGGCGGCCCGCCCGGTCCATCGCGTGGGCCGCGACGATCAGCGCGTGCGTGGAGTCGAGACCGCCGGACACCCCGATGACCACCTTCGGGCCACCGATCGCCGCGAGCCGCTGCTGGAGCCCCGCGACCTGGATGTTGTACGCCTCGTAGCAGTCCTGGGCCAGCCGGTCGGGGTCCGCGGGCACGAACGGGAAGCGCTCGACGCGGCGCCGCAGGCCCAGGTCGCCGGCCGGCGGGTCGAGCCGGAACGACAGCGTCCGGAAATCGGCGGTGCGGGCGGCGTGCGTGCGCCGGTTGTCGTCGAAGCTGCCCGTCCGGAGCCGCTCCTGGCGCAACAGGTCGAGGTCGACGTCCGCCACGGCGAACTGGTCGTCGAGCGGGAAGCGGTCGGACTCGGCCAGCAGCGCCCCGTTCTCGTAGATCATGGTCTGGCCGTCCCAGGACAGGTCGGTGGTCGACTCGCCCAGGCCGGCCGCCGCGTACACGTACGCGGCGATGCAGCGTGAGGACGCCGAACGGCACATCAGCTTGCGGTCCTCGGCCCGGCCGACGGTGATCGGGCTGCCGGAGAGGTTGGCGAGGACGGTGGCGCCCGCCAGGGCCGCCTCGGCGCTCGGCGGCACCGGCACCCACATGTCCTCGCAGATCTCCGTGTGCAGCACGAGACCCGGGACGTCGTCGGCGGCGAACAGCAGGTCCACGCCGAACGGCACGGACTCACCGCCGACCCGGATCGTGCCGCCGCGCTCGTCGTCGCCCGCGGCGATCTGCCGGCGCTCGTAGAACTCCCGGTAGTTCGGCGGGTACGACTTGGGTACGACACCGAGGACCCGGCCCCGGTGCACGACCACCGCGCAGTTGTAGACCCGGTTGCGGTGGCGCAGCGGGGCGCCCACGACCAGGACCGGCAGGAGTCCCGCCGACCCCGCCACCACCGCCTGGAGCGCCTCCTCGACCTGGTCGAGCAGCGCGTCCTGGAGCAGCAGGTCCTCGATCGAGTAACCGCACAGCCCCATCTCCGGGAAGACGGCGACGGCGACACCCTCGCCGGCGCACCTGCGCGCCTGGCGCAGGACCGCCTCGGCGTTGGCGTGCGGGTCCGCGATGACGGTGTGGCCCGTGCAGGCGGCGACGCGTGCGAAGCCGTGCTGATAGAGCGACCGGAAGTTCAGAGGAGGCACCCGGCCAGTGTAATCGTCAGAGCGACGCGATGGGGTGGCGCGAGGTGTGTGGCGGACCACCCTCCACGGCAGACGTCAGGTACCGGGGATGTCGCGCGGGTCACCGAGAACGCGCGATGCGCCCGCCTCCACTGGAGAGACGGGCGCATCGTCAGTGAACGCCGGGTCAGCGGCGGCTGAACGAGTCGACGTAGCCCGGGGCGGGGGAGCCCACACCGGTGACGTCGTCGTAGCCCTTCACGGCCGACAGCGAGCTGTCCTTGCCGAGGCTGCGGACGGAGATGACCTGACCGCCCGAGGCGTCGAAGCCGTTCGCGAAGTCGACGCGCGCCACGGCGAGTCCGGAGCCCGTGGGGTTGTCCGTGACGTCGTGGTACGCCTTCGAGCCGGCCTTGGAGTAGATCGACGGGTTGGCGAAACCGATCGCCTTGCCGCCGCGCGCCTCCTGGGCGAGGGCCTGGACGGCAGCGATCACCGGAGCGGCCAGCGAGGTGCCGCCGATCCGGTACTCGCTGTACTGCTCCGACCCGTCCGGGAAGGTCTGCGTCTGGCCGACCTTGAAACCGGTGTTGGGGTCGGCGATCGCCGAGATGTCCGGGACGACCCGGTTACCCGCGGCGTTGTTGGCCTTGGCCAGCGCGTCCGGGACGACACCCTTCTGGTAGAAGGGCTCCGCCACGGTCTTGCTGGTGCCACCGCCCGCACCCGAGGTGAACGCGCCCGGGAACCCGGTCCAGCTCTTGCCGTCCGTGGACAGCGCGGCCTTCTCGGTGCCCCAGCCGGTCTCCCACAGGTACTTGTCGCCCTTGCCGACCGCCAGCGAGGTACCGCCGACCGCCGTCACCCAGGCCGAGTTGGCCGGGGTGTCGACCTGCTTCGTACCGGTGTTGGCGACCTCGTCACCGTTGTCACCGGAGGAGAAGTAGAAGCCGATGCCCTCGACCGCGCCGAACTGGAAGGTCTGGTCGTAGGCGGCCGCGAGGTCCGGGGTCTGGCTGGCCTCGATGTCGCCCCACGAGTTGGAGACGATGTCGGCCAGGTGCCCGTCGACGATCTTGTTGAGCGAGCCGAGCAGATCGTCGTCGTAGCAGGAGGCGGCACCCACGTACGTGATGCTCGCGCCCGGCGCGACCGCGTGCACGGCCTCGACGTCGAGGGTCTCCTCGCCGTACCAGCCGGACGCCCCGCACTCATCGGTCTTCGTGTACGTGTCGGGCAGCACCTGACGGAGCTGACCGCTGGTGTACGCGGCGTCGCCGTGCTTCCCGGCGTAGGTCGCCGCGTCGAAGGCGATGGTCGGCGAGGCGAACGCGTCCGTGATGGCGACGCGCACGTTCTTGCCGGTGCGCTTGCCCGCACCGTACGCCGCACGCAGCTGCTTGCCGGTGTACCCCTGGATCGCGTACGGGATCTTGTGCCCGTACGCGTCCGGCAGGGTGCTCGCGGTCTTCGAGCCGTAGTACGAGGAGAACGGCCCGGAGTTCTTGAACACCGCGTCCGGACCCGGCAGTTGATCGGCGTGCTGCGCCATGTGCGGAGCGTTGTCCAGGCCGGTGACGGTCAGGACGGCGCCGTTCAGGGCGGCGGGCGCGGAAGCCGTCTTCGACGGCGCCCGGTAAGTCTTCTTGCCCTTGGTGTAGTTGTGCAGCTGCGTGCCGAACGCCTTCTCGGCGGCGGCCACGTCGCCGGTCACCGAGACGTAGTGCTGCGTCGTTCCGGTGACCTTCAGGCCCGCCGACTTGAGCCAGTTGGTCACCGCGGTGACCTGGGCCTTGGTGGCGCCGAAACGTGCCTGCGCCTTCTTGGCGCTGAGGTATTTCCCGTACGAAGCCGAGTGCGGGTCGGACACGGACCTGGCGTAAGCCGCCAGACCCTTGGCGTCCCGGCCGGCGAAGTACACCCGGGCCGAGAGCTGGGAGCTGTCGGACGCCGCTCCCTTGTCCGCCTTCGCCGTCGCCCACGCGGGCCTGGTGCCCGTGAGGGTGTCCCGGCTCGGGCCGTCCGTGGCGTGGGCCGCGGGTATGCCGAGCGCCAGCGCACCGGCGAGCAGAGGCAGTGTCGCCGCCAGGCTCACTCCGGCGCGCGCGGTGGCGCGGTTGGATCTCATAGAACCCCCTGCGATGCGGTTCGTCGCATGTAGTGGTTGGTCGGTGATCCACACGAAAGCCTCACGCCCTGTCGGAGCGTGAGGAATGGATCACAGATGGGGGTCACTCTTTCGGTGAACTGTTCATGCCAGGGGAATGAAAAAGCCAAGGAAAGACCAAGTGGCCGCGATTGGCGATCATTTGGGCTGTTTTGGAGTGGACCCTCGCCCACATTCGAGGGTTTTCCCTCTGTCTCCCCTCGGGCTGTGCAAAGAGGCGCCCGGTTTCTGTAAGCGGATCGAGTCCCTGGGGCGTGTTGCGGGTGTGAAGCAGCTGGAGTTCGAAGAGTTCTACCGGAGCGGGCGGGACGTCTGCCTGCGGGCGGTCCTCGCCGCGGTGGGCGACCGCCAGCCGGCCGAAGGCCGCGTGGCCGTCGCGGCCGTGGGCGTCACCGAGGCCGCTGGCCTCGCGCTCGGCGCGCCGGGTTACGGCCACCCGTCCACCGCGCCGCGCCGTAACCCACGGCCGGCCCGGCTCGATGGAGCGGCTCGTCCCGACCGGCGTCGCCCTGAAGTGCGGTACGGACTGGCGCGGTTGACCATGCGGCGGAGGGGGTGAACGGGTCCGGGGCGCCGCCCCGGACCCGTTCCGTACGCCCGGCCGACGCGCCCCAGGCTCCCGGACCGGTCCTAGTCGCGCGCCTTCGCGCCCCGCTCCTTCAGCATGTCCGCCATCATCTTGATCTCCGACTGCTGGGCATCGACCATGCCCTGCGCGAGCCGCTTCTCCACCCCGACGGCGCACTTGGCGACACAGCCCTCGGCCATGTGGATACCGCCCTTGTGGTGGTCGGTCATCAGCTGGAGGTAGAAGACCTCGGCCTGCTTCCCGTTCAGCGTGCCGAGCCGCTTCATCTCGGCGTTGGTGGCCATGCCCGGCATCAGCGAGCCGTCCTCGCCGGACGCCATGTCACCCATGCCCATCCAGGTCATCGGCGCGTCCGAGGACACCTTCGGCAGCTCCCACAGGTCGAGCCAGCCGAGCAGCATGCCGCGCTGGTTGGCCTGCGTCTGCGCGATGTCGTACGCGAGACGCCGTACCTCCACGTCCTTGGTGCGGTCCCGCACGATGTACGACATCTCGACGGCCTGCTGGTGGTGGACCGCCATGTCCCGGGCGAAGCCCGCGTCCGCCGAGTCGGCGGCGGGTGCCCGCGTCCCGGAGTCGTCGCCGTCGGCGACCGCGTACGAGATCGCCCCGGCCGCGACGAGCACGGTCGCCGCGGCGCCCGCGACCCACCCGATGTGCCTCACTGGGAGAGACCGTTGGTGCAGGCCGCGCCCGGCTCGGGCGTCTGCTTGCCCTGCACGAACTCCGCGAAGAACGCGTCGACGTTCTTGTCGCTCGCGCCGGTCACCGTGCGCTGCTTGCCCCAGGCGCTCAGCATGATCGGGTCCTTCTGGTCCTCGACCGGGCTCATCAGCGTGTACGGGGTCTTCTTGACCTTCGCCGCGAGCGTCTTCACATCGGCGGCGGACGCCTTGCCGTTGTACGTCACCCAGACCGCGCCGTGCTCCAGGGAGTGCACGGCGTTCATGTTGTTGACGGCCTTGGTGTAGACGTCGCCGTTGCAGTTCATCCAGACCGGGTTGTGGTCACCGCCGACCGGCGGCTCCATCGGGTAGGCCACGGTCTTCGTGACGTGGTTGCGGGTCAGCTTGCCCGTCCAGGTCTTCACACCGTCCGCGCCCGTGACGAAGTGCCCCGACGCCGCCTTCGAGTCGCTCGCCGTGTCCTTCTTGCCGTCGTCCGACTGCGAGTGGACGAGGACGACACCACCGACGACGAGACCGGCGACGACGACGGCGCTCGCCGCTGTCACGAGGATCCGGTTGCGCCGCTCACGGGTGCGCTCGGCACGGCGCAGCTCCTCGATGCGTGCCTTGCGCGATCCGGTGCTGGTGTTCTTGGCGGAACCCATGGTGAGTCCTTATGGGGATGGGACGGGCGGGTCCGCCGATCGTAATCGGGAAGGGAGGGGTGTCGGCAGGGAGGGCGGGGGAATGGCCGAAGAAAGGGGTGGAACTGGGTGGACCGACTGGACCGGTTGGACGGGGGCGGGGTGCCCTGCGACGGCGGTCGGGCCGAAGGGTGTCCGTCGGGGGCCGGCCGGATAATTTGAACCGTAGATGCGCATTACCTACGCTGTCGGGTATGCGGTTGCTGCGATCCACCGACCTGGCCCTTCGCGTCCTGATGCGACTGGCCGTCGTCGGCGACTCGTCGCCCACCACGCGCGAGGTCGCGGACGACATGCGGGTCCCCTACACGCACGCCGCCAAGGTCGTCGCCGAACTCCAGCACCTCGGGCTGCTCGATGCCCGGCGCGGCAGGGGAGGCGGTCTCACGCTCACCGAGAAGGGGCGCGGGGAGTCCGTCGGCGCGATCGTGCGCTCCTTCGAGGGGGAGGGCGATGTCGTCGAGTGCGAGGGGGCCACGCCGTGCCCACTCGTCTCCGCGTGCCGGCTGCGGGGTGCGCTGCGGCGGGCCCAGGAGGCCTTCTACGCCTCTCTGGACCCGCTGACCATCACCGACGTCGTCGCCGAGCCGACCGGGCCCTTGCTGCTCGGCATCACCCGGAGGCCGTAGACCTCCCGGCGCCGGCTCCTCCTGCGGACCGGGCGGGACCCCTGCCCGGCTCCTCCGGCAGACCGGCGGGACCCCGGACCTGGCTCCGCCTTCGTGCCGCCTCCGCCCCCGGTGCCGTCTCCGCCCCCGGCCGGGCACGAGGTCCTGCGCGTACGGCGTCCGGTGGACGGCCTGGCTAGGCCTGGGCCAGCCAGAGGTCCGGTCCGAACACCTCGTAGTGGATGTCGGAGGCGGGCACGCCCTTGTCGAGGAGCTGGGTGCGTACCGCGCGCATGAAGGGCAGCGGACCGCACAGGTAGGCGTGCGTGCCCGGCCGGACGGTCACCCCGGAGAGGTCGACCAGACCGGTCCGCCCGGCGGGGTGGCCGGGCTCGGGCCGCTCGTACCAGAAGTGGGTCTCCGCGTCGGCGAGTTCGCCCGCGAACGCCTGGTGTTCGGCGCGCAGCGCGTGCTCGGCGGGGGAGCGGTCGGCGTGCACGACGGTGACGGGGGCCTTGTGGCCGGTGATCGTGAGCTGCTCCAGCATGGCGATCATCGGGGTGACGCCGATGCCCGCGGAGGCGAGGAGCAGCGGGGCGTCCGTGCCGTCGAGGACCAGGTCGCCGTACGGCGCGGAGACCTCCAGGACGCTGCCCTCGCGGACGTGTGCGTGCAGGTGGGCGGAGACCTCGCCCTCGGGGCTCGTCAGGCCGGCGTTCCCGTCCGCGCGGACCCGCTTGACGCTGATCTGGCGTACCGGGGAGCCGGGCGCGCTGGAGAGGCTGTACTGGCGTATCTGGCGTGCGCCGTCCGGGAGCCCGACGCCGACGGAGACGTACTGGCCCGCGCGGAAGTCCGGCAGGGCTCCGCCGTCGGCCGGGCGGATCCGGAAGGTGGCGACGTCGGCGGTCTCCTCGACGCGCCCGGTGACCACCCACGGGCGCAGGGCCCCGTCGTCCGCGTTCTCGTCGTACAGGCGCTTCTCGATGGCGATCAGGGCGTTCGCCATGAGCCAGTAGACCTCGTCCCAGGCGGCGGCGACCTCCGCGGTGACCGCGTCGCCGAGCACTTCGACGATGGCGGCGAAGAGGTGCTCGTGCACGACCTCGTACTGCTCGGGCGCGACGCCCAGGGAGGCGTGCTTGTGGGCGATGCGGCCCAGCATCGTGTCGGGCCGCTCGTCGGGGTGTTCGACCAGACAGGTGGCGAAGGCGGCGATGGATCCCGCGAGGGCCCGACGCTGGGTGCCCGCGGCCTGGTTGCCGCGGTTGAACAGGTCGCGGAGCAGCTCGGGGTGCGCGGTGAACAGTCCGGCGTAGAAGCGCTCGGTGATCTCGCCGATGGCGGCGCCGACCAGGGGGAGGGTCGCGCGCACGGTGGAGGCGGATTGTTCGGACAGCATCAGGACTCCTCGAAGCCGGGGCGGGAACGGTGGGTTGCGCCCTGTCGGCACCGGACACTAGTAAAACTTGCATCTAAGATGCAAATTAAAGCCCGTGCGGCGAGAGAGTGCCGGTCGGCTCTTACGGGGGCGCGTGTGAGCAGGCAGTATGTGCGGCAGAGCAGGACACCTGCCGTACGCGAGGCGTTCAGACCGAGGTCGCCCGGCCGATCATGGTCCGCAACGCGCATGAAATGGTGTTGTGGTGGGATGCTCAGGTGCGCCGATCGTCTTCGAGGCGTGGGAGCAGGCGGCCTGACCAGCAAGGATGGGTGGAAGCGGAAGATGGACAAGCAGCAGGAGTTCGTGCTCCGGACATTGGAGGAGCGTGACATCCGGTTCGTACGTCTGTGGTTCACGGACGTGCTCGGCTTCCTCAAGTCGGTGGCCGTGGCCCCGGCGGAGCTGGAACAGGCCTTCGACGAGGGCATCGGCTTCGACGGCTCGGCCATCGAGGGCTTCGCCCGCGTGTACGAGTCCGACATGATCGCCAAGCCGGACCCGTCCACCTTCCAGGTGCTGCCCTGGCGCGCCGAGGCCCCCGGTACGGCCCGGATGTTCTGCGACATCCTCATGCCGGACGGCTCCCCGTCCTTCGCGGACCCGCGCTATGTCCTCAAGCGCGCCCTCAACAAGACCTCGGACCTGGGTTTCACCTTCTACACCCACCCCGAGATCGAGTTCTTCCTGCTGAAGGACCGTCCACTGGACGGCTCGCGGCCCACTCCGGCCGACAACTCCGGCTACTTCGACCACACCCCGCAGAACGTCGGCCAGGACTTCAGGCGCCAGGCCATCACGATGCTGGAGTCGATGGGCATCTCGGTCGAGTTCAGCCACCACGAGGGCGCCCCCGGCCAGCAGGAGATCGACCTGCGCTACGCCGACGCGCTCTCCACGGCCGACAACATCATGACCTTCCGGCTGATCATGAAGCAGGTCGCGCTGGAGCAGGGCGTCCAGGCCACCTTCATGCCGAAGCCGTTCTCGGAGTACCCGGGCAGCGGTATGCACACGCACCTCTCCCTCTTCGAGGGCGACCGGAACGCGTTCTACGAGTCCGGCTCGGAGTACCAGCTCTCCAAGGTCGGCCGCTCCTTCATCGCCGGCCTCCTGAAGCACGCCGGAGAGATCTCCGCCGTCACCAACCAGTGGGTCAACTCCTACAAGCGCATCTGGGGCGGCTCCGAGCGCACCGCGGGCGCCGGCGGCGAGGCCCCCTCGTACATCTGCTGGGGCCACAACAACCGCTCCGCCCTCGTCCGCGTGCCGATGTACAAGCCCGGCAAGACCGGCTCGGCGCGGGTCGAGGTCCGCTCGATCGACTCGGGCGCGAACCCGTACCTCGCGTACGCGCTGCTCCTGGCCGCGGGCCTGAAGGGCATCGAGGAGGGTTACGAGCTCCCGCCGGGCGCCGACGACGACGTCTGGGCCCTGTCCGACGCCGAGCGCCGGGCCATGGGCATCGAGCCCCTCCCGCAGAACCTCGGCGAGGCCCTGGCCCTCATGCAGCGCAGCGAACTCGTCGCCGAGACCCTCGGCGAGCACGTCTTCGACTTCTTCCTGCGCAACAAGAAGGCGGAGTGGGAGGAGTACCGCTCCGAGGTCACCGCCTTCGAGCTGCGGAAGAGCCTGCCGGTGCTGTAAGGGCAGGTCGGAGACGTTTTTTGCGGTGCAGCGCGCGGGGCCTGCGGTCGACGACCGCAGGCCCCGTAGCTGTCCTCACTGCCCCTGAGCCGTCTGCGGGCCGTCCGCCCCGGAAGCCGGCCAGTGTCGAAGCGGATCTCGTCCGCCGGAAGCCGGGATCGCGCGCAGGCCTGTGGACAACGCCGCCTGCCCGTCTCCGGGGGTGCCGGTCGCGGGCGTCAGTAGCCGGTGCCGCGCTTGACCTGGGCCCGCTCGGTCCCATGGGCCGCACCCTTGTCGTCCAGAGTGCGGCAAGCGTCGGCGATGTCCTGGCTCAGGCGGTCGACCTGCTCGCGGCTCAGGGTCTCCTTGACCAGGGCACGCATGATCTTCACCCGCTCCGCGTTGGGCGGGAGCGTGTACGCCGGTACCATCCAGCCGCGCTCGGCCGAGAGTTGCCAGGCGACGTCGGATTCGTCGTAGGCGTGCTTGCCGGCGAGACGGAAAGCGACCAGCGGCAGCTGCTCGAGGTCGCTCCCGATCACTTCGAAGCGGCCGCTGCTGCGCAGGTTGTCCGCCAGCACGTGGGCATTCTGCTGCAACATCTTCATGACGTAGGTGTAGCCCTGGCGACCGAGCCGGACGAAGTTGTAGTACTGCGCGAGCACCATCGACGCGCCGGTGGAGAAGTTCAGCGTGAACGTCGCGTCGGTCTTGCCCAAGTAGTTCTCCTCGAACACGAGGTCCTTGGGCAGGTCGGACTCCTCGCGGAAGACCAGCCAGCCGATGCCGGGGTAGACCAGGCCGTACTTGTGTCCCGAGACGTTGATGGAGCGGACCTGTTCGAGCCGGAAGTCCCATTTCGAGTCCGGGTAGAGGAAGGGCCACACGAAGGCGCCGCTGGCTCCGTCGACGTGGATCGGGATGTCGAGGTCCCGCTCCTTGCGGACGTCCCGCAGGAGCTTGTCGATCCCGACGACGTCGTCCTTGTGGCCGGTGAACGTGGTGCCGAGGACCGCGACGACACCGATCGTGTTCTCGTCGAGGTGAGGTTCCACGTCCTCCGGGCCGATCGTGTACTTGCCCTCGGCGAGCGGCACGATCCGCGGTTCTACGTCGAAGTAGCGGCAGAACTTCTCCCACACGACGTGGACGTCCCCGCCGAAGATCAAGTTGGGTCGGTCGACCGACAGCTTGGCCGCCTGCCGGCGCTCCCGCCACTTCCATTTCAGCGACAGCGCTCCGAGCATGATCGCCTCGGACGAACCCTGGGTCCGGCAACCGGTCGTCCTGCCCGGCGCGTTGAAGAGGTCGGCGAGCATGCGCACGCAACGCTGCTCGATCTCGGCGGAGATCGGGTACTCCGCGTGGTCGATGAAATTGCGGTGGAGATTCTCGGCGATCAGCCGTTGCGCCTCCGGCTCCATCCAAGTCGTGACAAACGTGGCGAGGTTGCGCTGCGGGTCACCCTCCATGGCGAGATCCACATCCACGAGCCTCATCGCGTCCGTCGCGGCCATGCCTTCCTCGGGGAAGGTCTCCGAGGGGGCGGGCACGGTCAGGAAACGGTTGCCGAACAGAGCCTCGGCGTCACTCTTGGTCATACCGGCGACTCAATCACGGTGGGAGAGCGGGCCATGCTCAGGACCTGCGGATGGGGCTCGGGGTGTACGCGAACGGCGTACCTTCCCAAGTGATCGACGACGCTCGCCGGCCGCGCGGAAGCCCGTGTTCCGTTTCCCGGCGGTCGTACCGAGGCGGAACCGGTGGGGTCACCCCGCGGTCCCTCGCCTCAAGTGCGTCGAGGGAAGGCGCCGCGGGGGACACCCAGGTGACCGCCTAGCGCACGTACGCGGGAGACACCGCCGCGGTGCTGATGCGGCGTGGCTTTCCGGTGCCGTCGGGCGGGAGGGTCCAGAGGTCGGCTCCGTAGTCGCCGGGGAGGGCGTAGACGAGGGTGTGGTCGTCGCGCCAGACCACCTGGTCGTCGACGCTGCGGGGCTCGGCGAGCGCGGTCTCGTGCCCGGTGCGCAGATCGAGGACGTACAGATGCCAGGGGGCGTCCTTGGGAAGGCCCTTGACGCGCTTCTTGTACGCGATACGGGTGCCGTCGGGGGAGAGGGACGGGCATTCGACGTTCGTGTGCAGGGTGGTGACGGTGCGGGCGGCCAGGTCGCCGCGGACCAGGTGGGTCGTGCCGTGCGTGGCCATCGTGGCGTAGAACGTGCGGTCGTCGCCCGCGAACGTCACGCCCCAGAAGTTGACGTCGGCCGCGTGGTAGGTCCTGCCGTCCATCACCACGCGGTACTCCTCCAGGGACGACGTCAGCTTCCCCGTGCGGGTGTCGACGATCGCCGCCCGGGTCGAGAAGTTCGTCCCCGCGTACGAGTCGCCGCCCACGAACGCCGTCCAGGCCGCGTACCGTCCACTGGGCGAGACGCGGGCGCGGGACGGGATGCCGGGCACGTCGTAGCGGGCCCTCACGCGCAGACCGGCGTCGAGGATCACCGCCCGGTAGGTGTCCTGGACCGCGCCGTGCACCGCCTGGAGGCACACCCCGGTGCCCGAAGCGGCGTAGAAACGCAGGCACTTGACCTTGGACGCGGTGCGCGGGCCCGACGGGTCGGACGCCGGGACGGACGTCAGCTCGTCGCGGTGCGGGCCCCACGCCATGTTGCGGAACACCAGCCGCCGGGAGTCGGTCAGGGAGACGGGACCGGCGGTGATCCGCGGGCCGCCCGGCTGGGCCTGGTTCCGGCGCTCCGCGCGGGCCGAGGCGTGCAGCACGGAGGCCGTCGCGACGCCCGCCAGGACGACCAGGGCGCAGACCAGGACCAGGATGCGGGTTCGCAGCGTCATACCAGGCCTTCTGAGGGGGTGCGGCGGACGGGGCGCAGGCTCAGCGAGAACAGGGCGCACAGGGCGAGCGCCACGGCCGACGCCGTGAGCGCCGTACGGTCGCCCCAGGCCGTCCAGGCCGCGCCGAAGGCGAGCGAGCAGACGAAACGGGCCAGCGCCTGACCCGTCTGGACCAGGGCGAGCCCGGACGACCGCAGTTCCTCGGGCACGCTGTCCGAGGCGGCGGCCATGAGAACGCCGTCGGTCGCGGCGTAGAAGCCGCCGTGCAGGAACAGGACGGCGAACGGCAGGGCCGTGCCGTGCCAGGACGTGAGCAGCAGGCCGTACGCGAGGAGCAGCGCGCCGTGGCCTGCCAGGAACACCCGCCAGCGGCCGGCCCGGTCCGCGAGCCGGCCGAGCGGGACGGCCAGCAGCAGGAACGCGGCGGCCGTGCCGACGGGCAGCAGCGCGAACCAGCGGTCCGGCACCCCGAGCCTGCGCTGGAGCAGCAGGAACATGAACGAGTCGCTGACCGTGGCGAGGCCGAGCAGCAGCGCGCAGAGCGCGATACCGCGCAGCTCCGGGCGGCGCAGGAGGGCGAGCGCGGCGCGCAGGGTGGGGCGCGCAGTGGCGGGGGCGGCGGACGCGGCCGGCACAGCCGTACGCGTGGGCCGCGCGGCCGTGCCGCCCGGCACGAACAGCACCAGGACCAGGACGCCCACGACGGCGACGCAGAAGCTCACCATGAACACCGCGTCGTAGCCGTCGACGGTCGCCCGGAGGATCAGGAAGGCGACCAGCGGGCCCAGCAGGGCGCCCGCCGTGTCCATCGCGCGATGGACGCCGAAGGCGCGGCCGCGGGTCTCCGGGGTGCTCGACAGGGAGATCAGGGCGTCGCGCGGGGCGGTGCGCAGGCCCTTGCCGGTGCGGTCGGCGGCGAGGACCAGGCCGATCGGGGTCAGGGTCTGTGCCACCAGGAGCAGCGGTTTGCAGGCGGCCGAGAGGGCGTATCCGGCACCCGCCACCCACTTGTGGCGACCGCCGCCCCGGTCGGCGAGATGCCCACCGGCCAGGCGGACAAGGGCCGAGAAGCCGTTGTAGATCCCGTCGAGGAGCCCGAAACCGAGGGGGGACAGGCCGAGGCCCGCCACCAGGTACAGGGGCAGGACGGCCGTCACCATCTCCGAGGAGACGTCGGTGATCAGGCTGACCGTGCCGAGTGCCAGCACCGTGGGCGCGACCGCGGCGAGGCGCCGCCCGGCTCGTGGCCGGGCGGCGCCTTCCGCGGACGCCGCCGGAGTCTCCGGTGTACCGGCGCGGCTGTCCGCTACGTACATGTCAGGACGTCCAGATGCCCGTGATGTCCTTGGCGGAGGCCGCGTTGCCGGCGTGCGTGAGGCCGTGCATGTCCTCCAGCGTGCGCAGCAGGTCGTAGTGGTTGTAGGTCGTGGTGGACGAGGAGCCCGCGGTCACCTGCTGGCCGTACAGCACCGTCGGGATCTTGTTGCCGGCGAGCCGGTTGTCCTCGTCGAAGGTGACGACGAGCAGGCTGTTGTGGGTCTTGGCCCAGGTGGCGTAGGCGCTCAGGTTGGTGTTCAGCCAGGTGTCACCGGTGGACACCGAGCAGTCGTGCATGTCGCTGCACAGGTTCGGGGTGACGAAGGAGACCTGCGGAAGCGTCGTGTAGTCCGTCGGGAACTGGGCGAACGTCTTGGCGCTGGACGTCGGTACGTTGCTGAAGCCGAACCAGGGGTTGTGCTTGCGGGCGTAGTTCCCGCTGCTGCACGTGGTCGAACCCTGGCTGGGCAGCGTCTCGTTGTAGCTGCCCCAGGTCTTGCCCGCGGCGATCAGCTCGGAGGCCAGGTTCGCGGCGGAGGAGAACCCGGGCGTGTAGCAGCTGTCGTCCGTGATGCCCTGGGTGGAGCCGGAGAACAGGGCGAAGTAGTTGGGCTGGCTCGGGTGGGTCTCGGCGTACGACTGGGAGAGGTTGGCCCCGCCGGTCTTGAGCGAGTTGATGTACGGGGCGCTGGAGGAGCCGATCACCTGGCTGTACGCGTGGTTCTCGAAGACCACGACCACGACGTGGTCCGGGGTCGGGACGGCGGCCGCGGCGTGCGCGGGGGCCGAGCCGGCGAACCCGGTCCACAGCCCGGCCGCGGCCGCGGTGAAGGCGAGGGCGGATGCCACGACGGCACGACCGCGGATGTACACGTTTCTGCCGGACACTTCAGACCTCCGGTGGGGGGAAGGCGACGGTGGCGGTGCGGACAGAGCATGCACACGCCAACATTCCCCGCGCTCACATCCCTCAACCGGCGGGATGAAGAGTCGATGAACTGCTGCCTCCCCGTCCTTTGTACCGCCTCGCACGGCCGTCGGCACGGGGCGCCACCGGGCGTACCGGGGTTAGGCTCGGGCGGGTACGACCTTGATCGGACCAGATGTGCGGAACGGGGCCAGGTGTACGGGACGAGACCAGGTGTGCGGGACCGGACCGGGCGTACGACGTCGATCGACAGGAGGCCGGGATGACGGCGCCGGGGCGCAGGAGCAGTACCTTCACGCGGCTGCTGCGGCACGGCTTCACCGATCCGTCGGCCGCCGAGCGGCTCCTGGAGGGACCCGAACTGGCGCCCATACGATCCGACCCGGTCCTCCTGGACGCGCTGGGCGCCACCGCCGACCCGGACCTCGCGCTGCTCGGCCTCGTCCGGATCGTCGAGGCACAGGACGAGCACTCGCCCCGGCGGGAGCTCCTCGACACGCTGATCGCGGCCAAGCCGCTGCGGGACCGGCTGCTCGGTGTGCTCGGCGCCTCCGCCGCGCTCGGCGACCATCTCGCCCGGCACCCGCACGACTGGCAGGCCCTCGTCACCTACGAGGCGCGGGACCTGCATCCCGGGATCCGGGAGTTCGAACGCGGGCTGGCGCACGCGGCGGACCCCGTCTCGCTGCGCGTCGCCTACCGCCGCTGCCTGCTCTCCATCGCCGCGCGCGACGTGTGCGGCACCATCGACCTCGCCCAGACCGCCGCCGAACTCGCCGACCTCGCCACCGCGACCCTGCGCGCCGCGCTCGCCATCGCCAGGGCCGCCGCCCCCGACGACGCCGCGCTGTGCCGGCTCGCCGTCGTCGCGATGGGCAAGTGCGGGGGCCACGAGCTGAACTACGTGTCCGACGTCGACGTGATCTTCGTCGGGGAGGCCGTCGAAGGGGCCGACGAGGGCAAGGCCGTACAGGCGGCCGCCCGGCTCGCCTCGCACATGATGCGGATCTGCTCCGAGACGACCGTCGAGGGCAGCATCTGGCCGGTCGACGCCAATCTGCGCCCCGAGGGCCGCAACGGTCCCCTCGTGCGGACGCTCGCCAGTCATCTCGCCTACTACCAGCGGTGGGCCAAGACCTGGGAGTTCCAGGCGCTGCTCAAGGCCCGCCCGGTGGCCGGGGACCTGGAGCTGGGCGAGGAGTACGTCGCCACCCTGGCCCCGCTCGTGTGGCACGCCGCCGAACGGGAGAACTTCGTCGCCGACGTGCAGAAGATGCGGCGCCGGGTCGTCGAGAACATTCCGGCCGCCGAGATCGAGCGGGAGCTCAAGCTCGGTCCCGGAGGGCTCCGGGACGTCGAATTCGCCGTACAGCTCCTTCAGTTGGTGCACGGCCGGGCCGACACGTCGCTGCGCAGCGGTACGACCCTGGACGCCCTGAAGGCGCTCGCCGCGGGCGGATACGTGGGGCGCGCCGACGCCGTACAGCTCGACGACGCCTACCGCTTCCTGCGGTCGATGGAGCACCGCATACAGCTCTTCCGGCTGCGACGCACCCATCTGGTGCCGGAGGACGAGGCCGATCTGCGCCGGATCGGGCGGTCGCTCGGACTGCGCGTCGACCCGGTCAAGGAGCTGAACCGGGAGTGGAAGCGGCACGCGGCCATGGTGCGGCGGCTGCACGAGAAGCTGTTCTACCGGCCGCTGCTCGACGCCGTCGCCCAACTGGCGCCGGGCGAGACCCGGTTGAGCCCGGGAGCGGCCCGGGAACGGCTCGTCGCACTCGGGTACGCCGATCCGGCCAACGCGCGGCGCCATCTGGAGGCGCTGGCGTCCGGGGTCAGCCGTAAGGCCGCGATCCAACGGACCCTGCTCCCCGTGCTGTTGGGCTGGTTCGCGGACTCCGCCGACCCCGACGCCGGCCTGCTCAACTTCCGGAAGGTTTCGGACGCGCTCGGCAAGACCCCTTGGTATCTAAGGCTGTTGAGGGACGAGGGCGCCGCCGCCGAGAACCTCGCGCGGGTGCTCTCGGCGGGCCGGCTCGCCCCCGACCTGCTGATGCGCGCTCCGGAGGCGGTGGCCCTGCTGGGCGACGGGGAGAGCGGCGGCCTCGAACCCCGCGGCCGTGCCCTCCTGGAGCAGGAGATCCTCGCCGCGGTGCGGCGGGCCGACGGCGGCGAACAGGCCGTGACCGCCGCGCGCGGCGTGCGGCGGCGGGAGCTGTTCCGCACCGCCGCGACCGACATCGTCGCCTCCTACGGAACCGAGGAGACGCCGGCCGTCGCCGATCAGGGGGCGCTGGTCGACCTCGTCGGCGCGGCGGTGTCGGATCTGACGGCGGCGACGATCGCGGGAACCCTGCGGGCCGTGGTCCGGGACGGCTGGGGCGACACCCTGCCCACCCGGTTCGCGGTGATCGGGATGGGCCGCTTCGGGGGCCACGAGCTCGGCTACGGCTCCGACGCGGACGTGCTCTTCGTGCACGAACCCCGCGAGGGCGTCGACGAGCAGGAGGCGTCACGGGCCGCGAACGCCGTGGTGTCCGAGATGCGGCGGCTGCTCCAGCTCCCCAGCGCGGATCCGCCGCTGCTGATCGACGCGGATCTGCGCCCCGAGGGGAAGTCCGGGCCGCTGGTGCGCACGCTGAAGTCGTACGAGGCGTACTACCGGCGCTGGTCCCTGGTGTGGGAGTCGCAGGCGCTGCTGCGCGCGGAGGTCGTGGCGGGGGACGCCGATCTCGGGAGCCGGTTCATCGAGCTGGTCGATCCGCTGCGGTATCCGGCGGAGGGGCTGGGCGACGAGGCCGTACGGGAGATCCGGCGGCTGAAGGCCCGGATGGAGTCGGAGCGGATGCCGCGCGGCGCCGACCCCACCCTGCACACCAAGCTCGGGCGCGGCGGACTGTCCGACGTGGAGTGGACGGTCCAGCTGATCCAGCTCCAGCACGGCTGGGTCGAGCCGGGCCTGCGGACGACCCGGACCCGGGAGGCGCTGGCCGCCGCGTGCGCGGCGGAGCTGCTGTCCACGGAGGACGCGGCGACGCTGGACGAGGCCTGGGTCCTGGCCACGCGCGTACGGAACGCGGTGATGCTCGTACGGGGCAGGGCCGGCGACACCTTCCCCTCGGACGGGCGCGAGCTGGCCGCCGTGGGCCGCTACCTCGGGTACGACCCGGGGCACGTCGGAGACATGCTCGACGACTACCGGCGCACCACCCGGCGGGCCCGGGCCGTGGTGGACGAACTGTTCTACGGAGCGTGAGCCGCGGGCCGGACCGCGTGCCGGGCGCCCGGGCGACCGGTTCGGCAGGGGTCCCGCAGGACGCCCGGAGGTCACTGAGCGTGACGATCCCCGACGGTGGCGGCCGGCGGGGATCAGGCCCTCACCGGGCGTGGTTCAGGACCGCATCGGCAGGGCCGGGGCCCCGCGTGTCCCCGGGGCCCACTGCGGCAGCGCGTACGGCAGCGCTCCGTACCACAGGCGGGCCACCAGGAAGCCGAAGGCGAGGCAGAGCAGGCCGCCCACCGCGTCCAGCCAGAAGTGGTTGGCGGTGGCGACGATGACCACGAGGGTGGCCGCCGGGTAGAGGACGCCGAGGATGCGGGCCCAGGGGGCCGAGGCCAGCGCGAAGACGGTCAGGCCGCACCACACGGACCAGCCGATGTGCATGGAGGGCATCGCGGCGTACTGGTTGGACATGTGTTTGAGATCGCCGGAGGCCATCGAGCCCCAGGTCTCGTGCACCGTGACCGTGTCGACGAAGTTGCCGCCGGTCATCAGGCGGGGTGGCGCGAGCGGGAAGAAGTAGTAGCCGACGAGGGCCACCGCCGTGGTGGCGAAGAGCGCGAGACGGGCCGCCGCGTAGCGGCCGGGATGACAGCGGTACAGCCAGACCAGCACACTCAGCGTCACCACGAAGTGCAGGGTCGCGTAGTAGTAGTTCATCCCGATGATCAGCCAGCCGACCGAGTTCACCGCGTGGTTGACGGACTCCTCGACGGCGAGACCGAGGTGGTGCTCCGTCCGCCAGATCCAGTCCGCGTTGCGCAGCGCCTCGCGTCTCTGCTCCGGAACCGCGTTCCGGATCAGCGAGTACGTCCAGTAACTCATGGCGATGATCAGGACTTCGAACCAGAGGCGGGGGCGACGCGGGGCCCGCATCCGACGCAGGACTTTGTTACCCGCCTTCTCCTCCGCGACGGGTTGTGGAGTGGCCTTGTCCCGGCCTTCCAGTGTCGTCACGGTGTTTCACCCATAGGCACAGAGTCTGCCAGAAAAGCCTCAACCCACCGATCATCCCTCGATCGGTTCCTGGCCGCACGTTCTACGCCCGGGGGGAGTCCGAAAGCCCCCCTTGCCCTCCTGCTCAGGGACGATTCCGCTCCCCAGGCGCGGAAGCGGTCGAACCGCGCACCACCAGTTCCGGCATGAACACGAATTCGCTGTGCGGCGCGGGCGTCCCGCCGATCTCCTCCAGCAGCGTGCGCACCGCGGCCTGGCCCATCGCGGGCACCGGCTTGCGGACCGTCGTGAGCGGCGGGTCGGTGAAGGCGATCAGCGGCGAGTCGTCGAAGCCCACGACCGAGATGTCCGTGGGGACCTCCAGGCCGCGCTGGCGTGCCGCCCGTATCGCGCCGAGCGCCATCATGTCGCTGGCACAGACGATCGCCGTGCAGTCACGGTCCATGAGCGCGCTCGCGGCGGCCTGACCGCCCTCCAGCGTGTACAGCGAGTGCTGGACCAGTCGCTCCTCGACGTCGGCGGGGTTCAGGCCGAGCTGCTCCTGCATCGTGCGCACGAAGCCCTCGATCTTGCGCTGCACCGGCACGAACCGCTTGGGGCCGAGAGCGAGTCCGATGTTGGTGTGCCCGAGCGAGGCGAGGTGAGTGACCGCGAGGGCCATCGCCGCGCGGTCGTCCGGCGAGATGAACGGCGCCTGCACCTTCGGCGAGAAGCCGTCGACCAGGACGAACGGGACACCCCGGCCGCGCAGTTGCTCGTACCGCTGCATGTCGGCCGAGGTGTCGGCGTGCAGACCGGAGACGAAGATGATGCCGGCGACGCCACGGTCGACCAGCATCTCGGTCAGCTCGTCCTCGGTGGAGCCGCCCGGAGTCTGGGTCGCGAGGACGGGGGTGTAGCCCTGGCGTGTCAGGGCCTGCCCGATGACCTGCGCGAGGGCAGGGAATATCGGGTTCTCCAGCTCGGGGGTTATGAGGCCCACCAGGCCCTCGCTGCGCTGCCGCAGGCGCACCGGGCGCTCGTAGCCCAGTACGTCGAGCGCGGCCAGTACGGACTGGCGCGTGGTCGCGGCGACGCCCGGCTTCCCGTTCAGGACGCGACTGACCGTCGCCTCACTGACCCCCGCCTGGGCTGCGATGTCGGCAAGCCGTGTGGTCACAGGATTGGACTGTACCGGTCGCATCTCACCCTGCCCACCAACCAGACGCCGTGTGCGGGCGGTTGATCGGCCCGCTCCGGGCTGCTGCGTCATCGCGCTCCCTAGTGTTCTGGTCGGCTCGGTGTCCCGTGCGTGCGCCGCGCGGGAAGGGGGTGGCTCCTGCAAGGCGCTGACGGGCTGATGATCCCCGTATACGACACCCGTGGCAAGAGCTTGCAGAGTCTTGCACAGAGGCCCGGATGTCCGCTGATCGGCCTGGTAGCAGGGTTTCGGGACGGCTGCCGCGAGGTCACGGCCGCGTAACTGTCGGCAGTTCTTGCACTTTTTTGCTGCAAGGTCTTTCGCGCCGCTTACAACGCTGTTACGTTCACGTCGCCCGGCGGACGCAACGGCGCAGTCGGCAAGTCGGCAGGGGAATCGGGCGGGACCGATTCCCCGCCCACTCGGGCTTTCACCCTCAAGGAGAACTCATGCGGCGTGGCATAGCGGCCAGTGCGCTGGTGGCGTCTTTCGCCCTCGCGGCGACGGCCTGCGGCGGCAGCGGCAGTGACAGCAGCGACAAGGCCAGTGGGCCCGTCACCATCACGTGGTGGGACACGTCCAACGCCACCAATGAGGCGCCGACGTACCAGGCCTTGGTCAAGCAGTTCGAGGCCGCCAACAAGAACATCAAGGTCAAGTACGTCAACGTGCCCTTCGACCAGGCGCAGAACAAGTTCGACACGGCCGCCGGTGCCTCCGGCGCCCCGGACATCCTGCGCTCCGAGGTCGGCTGGACCCCCGCCTTCGCCAAGAAGGGCTACTTCCTGCCGCTGGACGGCACCGCCGCCCTCGCGGACCAGGCCAAGTTCAAGCCCAACCTGATCGAGCAGGCCAAGTACGACGGCAAGACCTACGGTGTGCCGCTCGTCACGGACACCCTGGCGCTCGTCTACAACAAGGCGCTGTTCAAGAAGGCCGGCATCACCGAGGCGCCCAAGACCTGGAGCGACCTGAAGAAGGACGCGTCCACCATCAAGGGCAAGACCGGCGTCGACGGCTACTGGGGCTCGACCCAGGCCTACTACGCGCAGAACTTCCTCTACGGCGAGGGCACCGACACCGTCGACGCCGCCGCGAAGAAGATCACGGTCAACTCTCCCGCCGCGAAGAAGGCGTACGGCACCTGGCTGGGCCTGTTCGCCGGCAAGGGCCTGCACAAGGCGGACACCACCGCCGACGCCTACGCCCACATCCAGGACGCGTTCGTCAACGGCAAGGTCGCCGCGATCGTCCAGGGTCCCTGGGAGATCACGAACTTCTACAAGGGTTCGGCGTTCTCGGACAAGACGAACCTCGGCATCGCCACCGTCCCGGCCGGTTCCACCGGCAAGGCGGGCGCCCCGACCGGCGGCCACAACCTCTCGGTCTACGCCGGCTCGGACAAGGCCCACCAGGCCGCGTCGCTGAAGTTCGTCAACTTCATGACCTCGGCGAAGTCCCAGGCCACCATCGCGCTGAAGAACTCCACGCTGCCGACGCGTGACGACGCCTACACCGACGCCGTCAAGGCCGACCCGGGCATCGCCGGCTACGGCACGGTCCTCTCCGCCGCCCAGCCGCGCCCGGCGCTGCCCGAGTACAGCTCGCTGTGGGGCCCGCTGGACACCGAGCTGCCCAAGATCGCTGGTGGCAAGGAGTCCCTGGACAAGGGTCTGAGCAACGTCGAGCTGGCCATCGCCAAGCTGGTGCCGGACTTCAGCAAGTGAGCCCGTGTGGCCGCCGGATCCTTCCCCGGCCCGACTTCGGTCGGGCCGGGGGGACCCCGACAGGGGAAACGGAACCGGCGGCCACCGGCTGTGTGCGCCCAACTCCTGATCTTGCAGAAGGTGTCGAACCATGACAGTCGCCATCGACCGTGCGACCGGCAAGCGCCGCGGTGACCGAGCACCGCGTCCCGGCCGGGCGCAGCGTCTCAAGCACTCGTACCAGAAGTACTGGTACGCGTACGCGATGATCGCCCCGGTCGTCGTCGTACTCGGCGGATTGGTGCTCTATCCCCTGGTACGGGGCCTCTATCTGACGTTCACGGACGCCAACAGCCTCAACTCGGCCCGCACGATCGGCGTCAACCACATCGACGCCACCTACAAGTTCATCGGCCTGGACAACTACAAGGACATCCTGTGGGGTCCGACGTCGTACGACCGCTTCTGGTCGCACTTCATCTGGACCATCGCCTGGACCGTCATCTGTGTCGCCCTGCACTACTGCATCGGCCTGGGTCTCGCGCTGCTGCTCAACCAGAAGCTGCGCGGCCGTACGTTCTACCGGCTGATCCTGGTGCTGCCGTGGGCCGTGCCGACCTTCGTCACCGTCTTCGGCTGGCGCTTCATGCTCGCCGACGGCGGCATCATCGACTCCATGCTCCACGCGGTGCACCTGCCGTCGCCGGCGTGGCTGGAGGACACCTTCTGGCAGCGCTTCGCCGCCATCATGGTCAACACCTGGTGCGGTGTGCCGTTCATGATGGTCTCGCTGCTCGGCGGACTCCAGTCCATCGACGGCACGCTGTACGAGGCCGCCGAGATGGACGGCGCGAACGCCTGGCAGCAGTTCCGCTACGTGACCCTGCCGGGCCTGCGGTCGGTCAGCTCCACCGTCGTGCTCCTCGGCATCATCTGGACCTTCAACCAGTTCGCCGTGATCTTCCTGCTGTTCGGCAACACCGCGCCGGACGCGCAGATCCTCGTCACCTGGGCCTACTACCTCGGCTTCGGACAGCAGCCGCGTGACTTCGCCCAGTCGGCGGCCTACGGCATGCTGCTGCTGGCCATCCTGATCGTCTTCACCTCCTTCTACCGGCGCTGGCTGAACCGCAATGACCAGCAGCTCGCGATCTGAGGCAGGAGTCTCCATGAGCACCACCACACTTCAGACGCCTCCGGCCGAGCAGGCTCCCGGGAACGACGAGCCGGCCCGCCCTGCGCGCAAGCGCGGTCAGCGCGGCCTCGCCGGCAGTCTTGCCTCCCACGGCATCCTGACCGTCGCCAGCCTGGTCGCGCTGTTCCCGATCGCCTGGCTCGTCTTCCTGTCGCTGGGACCGGGCGAGGACGACTACCTGCACCCCGGACGCATCTGGCACACGATGACGTTCGGCAACTACTCCTTCGTGCTCCAGCACACGAACTTCTTCGAGTGGATGAAGAGTTCGCTCATCGTGTCGCTCGGCACCACGGTCATCGGCGTGATGGTCGCCGCCACCACCGGCTACGCCGTCTCGCGCATGCGCTTCCCCGGCTACAAGAAGTTCATGTGGGTCCTGCTGGTCACCCAGATGTTCCCGATCGCCGTGCTGATCGTGCCGATGTACCAGATCCTCTCGGACCTCCAGCTCATCGACTCGTACCTCGGCCTGATCCTCGTCTACTGCTCGACGGCGGTGCCCTACAGCGCCTGGCTGCTCAAGGGCTACTTCGACACCATCCCGTTCGAGATCGACGAGGCCGGACGCGTGGACGGACTGAGCCCCTTCGGCACCTTCTTCCGGCTGATCCTGCCGCTCGCCAAGCCGGGCCTCGCGGTGGCCGCGTTCTACAACTTCATCACCGCGTTCGGTGAGGTCGCCTTCGCCTCGACGTTCATGCTGGACGACTCGAAGTACACCTTCGCCGTCGGGCTCCAGAGCTTCGTCAGCGAGCACGACGCGCAGCGCAACCTCATGGCGGCCACCGCCGTGCTGGTCGCGATACCCGTCTCCCTCTTCTTCTACCTGGTGCAGAAGAACCTGGTGACCGGACTCACCGCGGGCGGCACGAAGGGCTGATCCGCGAGGACGCCCCCAGAACGCCCGAAGACTCCCGCGCGCTCCAAGCGCGCGGGTGGCGGCCGCGGTGCCCATCCGACCCCGCCGGTACCGCGGCCGCCTCATCCTCATCCCCCCTCCCCGACGCCTCTCGCCCCGTGCTCCCGGCCTCGCGTGAGCAGGGGTCTGCCCCCACAGCCGAATTCCTCCCCACGCCCGACCGCGCTCGGACACGGGGACCCTCATCGCATCAAGGACGCCATGAGCCAGCACTCCGCCGACCAGGCCCCGAACTCCGTTCTCGCCACCGTCGCCGCGCATCGCGACTGGTGGCGCGACGCGGTGATCTACCAGGTCTATCCGCGCAGCTTCGCCGACAGCAACGGCGACGGCATGGGTGACCTGGAGGGCGTACGTTCCCGACTCCCGTACCTGCGCGACCTCGGCGTGGACGCCGTGTGGCTCAGCCCCTTCTACGCCTCGCCGCAGGCCGACGCCGGCTACGACGTGGCGGACTACCGGGCCGTCGACCCCATGTTCGGCAACCTGCTGGACGCCGACGCCCTGATCCGCGACGCCCACGGCCTGGGCCTGCGGATCATCGTCGACCTGGTCCCCAACCACTCCTCGGACCAGCACGAGTGGTTCAAGCGCGCCCTGCGCGAGGGCCCCGGCTCCTCCCTGCGCGACCGCTACCACTTCAAGCCGGGCAAGGGCGAGAACGGCGAACTGCCGCCCAACGACTGGGAGTCCATCTTCGGCGGCCCGGCCTGGACCCGGGTCACCGAGCCGGACGGCACCGCCGGCGAGTGGTACCTGCACCTCTTCGCGCCCGAGCAGCCCGACTTCAACTGGGAACACCCGGCCGTGGGCGACGAGTTCCGCTCGATCCTGCGGTTCTGGCTGGACATGGGCGTCGACGGCTTCCGTATCGACGTCGCGCACGGCATGGTCAAGGCGGCGGGCCTGCCGGACCTCGGCGACCACGACCAGCTGAAGCTGCTGGGCAACGATGTCATGCCGTTCTTCGACCAGGACGGCGTGCACGACATCTACCGGCAGTGGCGCACGATCCTCGACGAGTACTCGGGCGAGCGCATCTTCGTCGCGGAGGCGTGGACGCCGACGATCGAGCGCACCGCCAACTACGTGCGTCCCGACGAGCTGCACCAGGCCTTCAACTTCCAGTACCTGGGCACCCATTGGGACGCGGCCGAACTGCGCTCGGTGATCGACCGCACACTCGACGCGATGCGCCCGGTCGGCGCCCCCTCCACCTGGGTGCTGTCCAACCACGACGTGACCCGGCACGCCACCCGGTTCGCCAACGAGCCCGGCCTCGGCACCCAGATCCGCACCGCGGGCGACCGCGCGCTCGGTCTGCGCCGGGCCCGCGCGGCGAGCCTGCTGATGCTGGCCCTGCCCGGCTCGGCCTACGTCTACCAGGGCGAGGAGCTCGGCCTGCCCGACGTCGTCGACCTGCCGGACGAGGTGCGCCAGGACCCCGCCTTCTTCCGGGGCGCGGGACAGGACGGCTTCCGCGACGGCTGCCGGGTGCCGATCCCGTGGACCCGCGCCGGCTCGTCGTACGGCTTCGGTGACGGGGGCAGCTGGCTGCCGCAGCCCGCCGAGTGGGCCGAGCTGAGCGTCGAGGCGCAGACCGGCGTGGAGGGGTCCACGCTGGAGCTGTACCGCGAGGCGCTCGCGGTCCGGCGCGGGCGCGGAGACCTCGGCGCGGGCGACACCGTCACCTGGCTGACGGCCCCGGAGGGCGTTCTCGCCTTCCGGCGCGGCGAGTTCGTGTGCACCGCGAACACCGGGAGCGAGGCCGTGACCGTCCCCGCCCACGGCCGGGTGCTCGTCGCCAGCGGCGAGGTGACCCTGTCGCGGGACGGCGAGGCGAAGCTGCCCGCCGACACGACCGTGTGGTGGGCGGTCTGACCCACACGTGAGCGGTGCTCCGGTCCTGACCACCGGAGTACCGCTCGCCTGCCGGGCGTCCCGGCCTTGGCGTGAGCGGTGCTCCGGTCCTGACCGCCGGAGCACCCTTCACCTGATGGCCGGCCCGACCCGTACGAGAGCGGTGCTCCGGGACCTGACGGCCGGAGCACCGCTTCCGTGTGCGGCCCCTTACTTCCAGGTGTCGCTGACCGAGTACCCGGCGCCCGAGCCGGTGGTGTAGGCGCGGTTGTCCCCGGACTCCCAGGTCACCGTGCCCGACGCGTCCTTCTTGATGTACTTGTAGGTGAACGACGTCGACCTGGGCACGATCACCAGCCGGCCCCAGTAGGGGTACGACGCCGAGGACAGCGGGATCGCGTCGGCGGTGTTCCAGGAGCCGAGCGAGGGGACCGATCCGACGACGTACACGTTGGTGCCGTAGACGGTGGTCGCGTTCACTCCGAAGGTCAGGTCCGTCGCGTCGGCGTCGGCCACGTTCCAGGAGTTGTCGGCCGCGACGGCCGCCGTACCGGTGGTGAGGGTCCGGTTGGCGTTGGACTCCCAGGTGACGTTCCCCGAGGAGTCCTTCTTGAGGTACTTGTACGTGATCGTGCTGTTCGCCGGCACCGAGACGTCCGTCTTCCAGACCGGATAGCCGGACGAGGACAGTTTCACCGCGCTCGCCGTGTTCCAGCCGCCCAGCGCGGCCACCGATCCGACCACGTACACGTTCGTTCCGGAGCCGGTCGACGCGTACTCGCCGAACGTGGCCGTGACCGTGCTCGGATCGGTGCCGCCACCGCCACCGCCGCCACCGCAGTTGACGGTGCAGACGTAGGCCGGGTCGTAGAACGCGACGGCGCCCTTGGCGGGCACGGTCAGCGAGGCCTTGCCGCCGGTGACCGTGACGGAGGTGGCTCCACCGTCGATCACGTTCGGGTAGGTGCCGTCGGCGAGACCGGTCGTGTACGTGTACGTGCTGGCGCCCGAGCTGTTGTTGATGGCCACGAACCCGGCGCCGCCCCGGCCGAAGCCGATCACATTGGACGCGGGGGACTGCCAGTTGGCCACGGAGTACCCGGCGGCCGCGTTGTGCCAGCCGATCATGCCGGAGACCGCGGTGTCACGGTCCAGGCAGTACCAGCCGGAGGCGCAGTCGGTGTCGGTGACGAAGCCGCCGCCCGAGTTCGGCGGGGCCTGGTCGCTCTGGCTGAACGTCCAGCCGGAGTACACGGACGGCCTGCCGTAACCGCGCGCCAGCTGGAAGACGTTGGCGAGCACGGCGGTGGCGCCGTCCTTGTAGCTGAGCGAGTAGCCGTTGCGCTCGGTGTCGTGGTTGGTGACGAACGTGTTGGAGTTCGCCTCGGCCGAAAGACCCCAACTGCTTCCGAAACTGGACAGGTTGGCGATGTCGCCCTGGAACTGGGACTTGATCTGCGAGGCGAAGGTGAAGTCGAGGACGTCACCGGTGCCGTAGTACTCGTCGGTCGAGGGCGGGGTGCCGGGATAGACCTCCTGGGTGATGTACGGCGCCGAGCCCGAGGTCGTGGTGTGCAGTCCGCCGACGATGGCGCTCAGGTCGGCGGCCTCGATGTGCTTGGCCGCGTCGATCCGGAACCCGTCGACGCCCAGGTCGATCTGCGCGTTGAGGAAACCGGTGATCTTCGAGCGGACGTTGCTCTCGGCGGTGTCCAGGTCGGGCAGGCCGAGCAGTTCGCAGTGCTGGACCTGGTAGCGGTTGGTCCAGTCGGTGATCGTCGTGGTGCAGTCGTCGCTGTCGGCCGGGTCGTAGTCCGGGGTGTCGTACTTGTTGGTGATGACCGTTCCGTTGTAGCCGGTGCCGGTCTGCGCGGCGGTGTGGTTGATCACCGCGTCCGTGTAGACCTTGATACCGGCCGCGTGACACGTGTCGACCATGGCCTTGAAGCCCGCCGCAGTGCCGAAGCGGCTGTTCAGGTTGTAGGAGTAGGGCTGATAGACGTCCCACCAGTAGTAGTTGGACTGCTTCAGGGACTCGGCGGGCGGGGCCACCTGGACCGCTCCGTATCCGGCCGGGTCGAGGACGTTGGTGCACTCGGACGCGACCGACTTCCAGTTCCATTCCCACAGGTTGGCGATCACATCGCCGTTGGGGACACCGGTGTCCGTCGCCGCCGCTGCCTGCTGGGCGGGCAGCGCGGCCAGTCCGCCGAGCGCCAGCGCGACGGTCACCAGCAGCCGGGAAACCCTTCTTCGTCGTAAAGCCATCGGGGGTGCGGCTCCTCTCCGGATCCGGTCGGCACGTCCGCGGGGCGCGGTGAGCCGACCCGTGTGGAGCGTGGGACCGCTGAAGGGGGCGCGTCAATAAGCGAGTTGGAAGTTCTTTCGACATCTTGCTGAAACTTGACTGCAAGCGGTACGTTCCGATCCCCCCACCCGCACGACGAAGTGCAGGAGTACCCACACATGGCAAGGAAAACGCTTGCCGCCTCGTTCGCCCTCGTGGCGGGCCTGGCGGTCTCGGTGACCGTTCCCCCCGGTACGGCGGCGGCCTCGCCGCCCGGCACCAAGGACGTCACCGCCGTCCTGTTCGAGTGGAAATTCGACTCGGTCGCCAAGGAATGCACCAACACGCTGGGCCCCGCCGGATACGGCTACGTCCAGGTGTCCCCGCCCGCCGAGCACATACAGGGCTCGCAGTGGTGGACGTCGTACCAGCCCGTGAGCTACAGGATCGCCGGCCGGCTCGGCGACGCCACCTCCTTCAAGAACATGGTCACCACCTGCCACGCGGCCGGTGTGAAGGTCGTGACGGACACCGTCATCAACCACATGTCCGCCGGATCCGGGACCGGCACCGGCGGCTCTTCGTACACGAAGTACAACTACCCGGGCCTCTACTCGTCCGCCGACATGGACGACTGCACGGCCACCGTCAGCGACTACACCAACCGCGCCAACGTCCAGAACTGCGAACTCGTCGGTCTCGCCGACCTGGACACCGGCGAGGAGTACGTCCGGTCGACCATCGCCGGCTACATGAACACCCTGCTCGGCTACGGCGTCGACGGGTTCCGCATCGACGCCGCCAAGCACATCCCGGCGGCCGACCTCGCCAACATCAAGTCCCGGCTGAGCAATCCGTCCGTCTACTGGAAGCAGGAGGTCATCTACGGCTCGGGCGAGGCCGTCCAGCCCACCGAGTACACCGGCAACGGCGACGTCCAGGAGTTCCGCTACGCCTACGACCTCAAGCGGGTCTTCAACAACGAGAACCTCGCCTACCTGAAGAACTACGGCGAGGGCTGGGGCTACATGAGCAGCTCGGTCGCGGCCGTCTTCGTCGACAACCACGACACCGAGCGCAACGGCTCGACGCTCAACTACAAGGACGGGGCGAACTACACCCTCGCCAACGTCTTCATGCTCGCCTACCCCTACGGCGCCCCCGACATCAACTCCGGCTACGAGTGGTCCGACGTGGACGCCGGACCGCCCAACGGCGGTACCGTCAACGCCTGTTGGCAGGACGGGTGGAAGTGCCAGCACGCCTGGCCGGAGATCAAGTCGATGGTCGCCTTCCGCAACACCACCCGCGGGCAGGCCCTCAGCGACTGGTGGGACAACGGCGGTGACGCCATCGCCTTCGGCCGTGGCAGCCAGGGCTTCGTGGCCATCAACCACGAGACGTCCTCGCTGAGCCGGACGTACAGCACCTCGCTCGCCGCGGGGACCTACTGCAACGTCCAGAACAACACCAGTGTCACGGTGAACAGTTCAGGCCAGTTCACGGCGACGCTGGGTGCCAACACGGCCCTTGCCATCTACGCGGGCAAGTCCAGCTGCTGAAAAGTCTTTCCGCACGTTGCAAGACTCTTGCTGTAAACCTTGCGTGAGCGATACGGTCACGCGGGCGTTCGGCATCGTGGCCGAAACGCTGCGCGGGGTCGGACCCGAGTACGCCGTAATCGCTAGGAGTTCACAGCTGTGGACCTGATACCGAGAGGGGCGGCGAGCCGCATCGGCCGCCCCAGGCTGCGCGCAGCCGTCCTCGCCGCCGCACTGGCCGTATCGCTTGCGCAACCCATCGCGGCGCGGGCCCAGACCCCGCCCGCACCCCCGTCGGACGCGAAGCTCGCCGCCGAGCCGACGCGACACGACTCCACCCGTGACCAGTTCTACTTCGTCATGCCGGACCGCTTCGCCAACGGCGACACGTCCAACGACGAGGGCGGACTGACCGGTTCCCGCCTGTCGACCGGCTACGACCCCACCGACAAGGGCTTCTACCAGGGCGGCGACCTCAAGGGCCTGACGAAGCGGCTCGACTACATCAAGGGCCTCGGCACCACCGCCATCTGGATGGCGCCGATCTTCAAGAACCAGCCCGTCCAGGGCACCGGCAAGGACGCCTCGGCCGGCTACCACGGCTACTGGATCACGGACTTCACCAAGGTCGACCCGCATTTCGGCACCAACAAGGACCTGTCGACCCTGATCTCCAAGGCCCACGCCAAGGGTATGAAGGTCTTCTTCGACGTCATCACCAACCACACGGCCGATGTCGTCGACTACAAGGAACAGTCCTACAACTACCTCTCCAAGGGCGCCTTCCCGTATCTCACCAAGGACGGGAAGCCCTTCGACGACGCGGACGGCACCAAGAAGTTCCCCTCGGTCGGCACCGGCTCCTTCCCCCGGACGCCGACGGTTCCCGCCGCGAAGAAGAACGCCAAGGTCCCGTCGTGGCTCAACGACACGACGATGTACTCCAACCGCGGCGACTCCACCTACGCCGGTGAGTCCACCACGTACGGCGACTTCTCCGGCCTCGACGACCTGTGGACCGAGCGTCCCGAGGTCGTCAGCGGCATGGAGAAGATCTACGAGCGGTGGGTGAAGGACTTCGGCATCGACGGCTTCCGGATCGACACCGTGAAGCACGTGAACATGGAGTTCTGGACGCAGTGGGCGACCGCCCTCGACGCGTACGCCGCCAAGCACGGGCGCAGGAACTTCTTCATGTTCGGCGAGGTCTACTCCGCCGACACGTCGATCACCTCCCCGTACGTCACGCAGGGCCGCCTCGACGCCACCCTCGACTTCCCCTTCCAGGACGCGGCCCGCACGTACGCCTCGCAGGGCGGCAGCGCGCAGAAGCTCGCGTCCCTCTTCGCGGACGACTACAAGTACACGACCGACAAGGCCAACGCCTACGAGCAGGTCACCTTCCTCGGCAACCACGACATGGGCCGCATCGGGTACTTCCTGAACCAGGACAACCCCAAGGCGACCGACGCGCAGTTGCTGAAGAAGGACAAGCTGGCGAACGAGCTGATGTTCCTCAGCCGCGGCAACCCCGTCGTCTACTACGGCGACGAGCAGGGCTTCACCGGCTCCGGCGGTGACAAGGACGCCCGTCAGACGATGTTCGCCTCCAAGGTCGCCGACTACCTCGACGACGACGAGATCGGCACCGACCGTACGCACGCGAGCGACGCGTACGACACGAGCGCACCGCTCTACACCGAGATCAGCGCTCTCTCCAAGCTCCGCAAGGACAACCCGGCCCTCGCCGACGGAGTCCAGACCGAGCGGTACGCCGCCGACGGCGCCGGTGTGTACGCCTTCTCCCGCACGGACGCGAAGACCGGCACCGAGTACGTCGTCGCCGTGAACAACGCCGACGACGCGAAGTCGGCCACGTTCGCGACGGGGTCGGCGAACATGGACTTCCGCGCCGTATACGGAACGTCGGCCTCGGTGAAGAGCGACGCGGACAAGAAGGTCACCGTCACCGTCCCGGCCGGTTCCGCGATCGTCCTGAAGGCCGCCGGCCGGCTCGACGCTCCCGCGGCCAAGCCGACGCTCACGCTGAAGGCCCCCGACGCGGGCGCCACCGGCACCGTCGAACTGTCGGCGGACGTCACCGGCGGACAGCTCGACCGGGTCGTCTTCGCCGCCCAGACCGGCAGCGGCGCCTGGCGCACGCTCGGCTCCGCCGACCACGCCCCGTACAAGGTCACCCAGGCCATCGGCAAGGACGTACCGGCCGGAACCGCCCTGCGCTACAAGGCCGTCGTCATCGACTCGGCCGGTCACACGGCGAGCGCGACGGCGGAGTCAACCACCGGCACCGTGCCCGCCGCGGAGATCCCGGCCGCCTCCTCGCGCGACTACGCGGTCGTCCACTACAAGCGGACCGACGGCGACTACACCGACTGGCGCCTGTACGCCTGGGGCGACATCGCCGACGGCGAGTCCACCACCTGGCCGGCCGGACACGACTTCGTCGGCCGGGACGCCTACGGCGCCTTCGCCTACGTGAAGCTGAAGCCCGGAGCCTCCAGCGTGGGCTTCCTGGTCATCGACAAGGACGGCAACAAGGACGTCGCGAGCGACCGCACGATCGACGTCACCAAGACCGGCGAGGTCTGGGTCGAGCAGGGCAAGGACACCGTCCTCACCGAACAGCCCGACCTGCCCGCCCAGGACAAGACCAAGGCCGTCATCCACTACCACCGCGCCGACGGCGACTACGCCGGCTGGGGTCTGCACGTGTGGACCGGGGCCGCGACGCCCACGGACTGGACGAAGCCCCTGGAGCCGGTGCGGACCGACGCCTACGGCGCCGTCTACGAGGTGCCGCTCGCCGAGGGCGCGACCAGCCTCAGCTACATCCTCCACAAGGGTGACGACAAGGACCTGCCCACCGACCAGTCGCTGGACCTCACGGCGAACGGCCACGAGGTGTGGCTGCTGGACGGCCAGGAGAAGTACCTCCTGCCGCAGCCCGCGGGCAGCGCCGCCGCGCTCGACCTGACCACCTCCAAGGCGGTCTGGATCGACCGGGACACGGTCGCCTGGAACGGCTCCGACGCCGCCGTCTCCACCCAGCTCCTCTCCTCCCACGACGGCTCCATCGCCGTCAAGGACGGCGGTCTGACCAGCGACGACGAGCGCTGGCTGCGGCTGGAGAAGACCACCCTCACCGACGCCCAGAAGGCCAAGTTCCCCTATCTGAAGACGTACACCGCCTGGTCCGTCGACCCGCGCGACCGCGCCCGGGTGCGCTCGGCGCTCGGCGGCCAGCTCGTCGCCTCGCAACGCGCCGCGAACGGCGCCGTGCTGGCGGCGACCGGCGTGCAGATCGCCGGCGTCCTCGACGACCTGTACCCCGCGACGAAGGCGCACCTCGGGCCGGTCTTCCACCACGGCGTTCCCACCCTGTCCGTGTGGGCCCCGACCGCCCAGTCGGTGCACCTCGACCTCGACGGCTCCACCGTCGCCATGCGGCGCGACGACGCCACCGGCGTCTGGTCCGTGACCGGCAGGAAGTCCTGGACGAACAAGCCCTACCGCTACGTCGTCAAGGTGTGGGCGCCGACCGTCCGGAAGATCGTCACCAACAAGGTGACCGACCCGTACTCGGTGGCCCTGACCGCCGACTCGGAGCGCAGCCTGGTCGTCGACCTGGACGCCAAGTCCCTCGCCCCGTCCGGCTGGTCGGCGCTCAAGAAGCCCAAGGCCGTACCGCTGCGCGACGCGCAGATCCAGGAACTGCACATCCGGGACTTCTCGGTGGCGGACACGACCGTCCCCGCGAAGGACCAGGGCACCTACCTCGCCTTCACCGACAAGAACAGCGACGGCTCGAAGCACCTGAGGAAGCTGGCCGCGTCCGGCACCTCGTACGTGCACCTGCTGCCCGCGTTCGACATCGCCACCATCCCCGAGAAGAAGGCCGACCAGCAGAGCACCGACTGCGATCTCGCCTCCTACGCCGCCGACTCCCAGAAGCAGCAGGAGTGCGTGGCGAAGACCGCCGCCAAGGACGCCTACAACTGGGGCTACGACCCGTACCACTACACGGTTCCCGAGGGGTCCTACGCCACCGACCCCGACGGCACCGGGCGCACGGTCGAGTTCCGCAAGATGGTCAAGTCCCTGAACCAGGACGGCCTTCGGGTCGTCATGGACGTGGTCTACAACCACACCGCCGCGAGCGGCCAGGCCGACACCAGCGTCCTCGACAAGGTCGTCCCCGGCTACTACCAGCGGCTCCTCGCCGACGGCAGCGTCGCCAACTCCACCTGCTGCTCCAACACGGCCACCGAGAACGCCATGATGGGCAAGCTGGTGGTCGACTCGATCGTCACCTGGGCCAAGGAGTACAAGGTCGACGGCTTCCGCTTCGACCTCATGGGACACCAGCCCAAGGCCAACATCCTCGCGGTCAGGAAGGCCCTCGACGGGCTGACCCCCGCGAAGGACGGCGTCGACGGCAAGAAGATCATCCTGTACGGCGAGGGCTGGAACTTCGGTGAGGTCGCCGACGACGCCCGGTTCGTCCAGGCCACCCAGAAGAACATGGCGGGGACGGGGATCGCGACCTTCTCCGACCGCGCCCGCGACGCCGTCCGCGGCGGCAGCCCCTTCGACTCCGACCCCGGCGTCCAGGGCTTCGCCTCGGGCCTGTACACCGACCCCAACTCCTCGACCGCCAACGGCACTCCGGCCGAGCAGAAGGCCCGGCTGCTGCACTACCAGGACCTCATCGAGGTCGGCCTGAGCGGCAACCTGGCCGCGTTCCACTTCACCGACTCCGCCGGCAAGGAGGTCAAGGGCTCCGAGGTCGACTACAACGGCCAGCCCGCCGGTTACGCGGCCGCGCCGGGTGACGCGCTCGCCTACGCCGACGCGCACGACAACGAGTCCCTGTACGACGCGCTGACGTACAAGCTGCCCGCGACGACGAGCGCCGCCGACCGGGCCCGGATGCAGGTCCTGGCGATGGCGACGGCCACCCTCTCGCAGGGGCCGTCCCTCTCCCAGGCCGGCTCCGACCTGCTGCGCTCCAAGTCCCTCGACCGCAACTCCTTCGACAGCGGTGACTGGTTCAACGCCATCCACTGGAACTGCCAGGACGGCAACGGCTTCGGGCGCGGGCTGCCCCCGGCCGCCGACAACGCCGCCAAGTGGCCTTACGCCACACCGCTGTTGACCTCGGTCAAGGTGGGCTGCGCCCAGATCGACGGCACTTCGGCCGCCTTCCAGGACCTACAGCGGATCCGTTCGACCGAGAAGGTCTTCTCGCTCTCCACGGCCGATCAGGTGCAGTCGAAGCTCTCCTTCCCGCTGTCCGGGAAGGACGAGACCCCCGGGGTGATCACCCTGCGCCTCGGCGATCTCGTGATCGTCCTCAACGCGACCCCCGACAAGCAGGAGCAGACCGTCGGCTCCCTGGCCGGGACGGGATACACGCTGCACCCGGTGCAGGCGGCGGGCGCGGACCCGGTCGTCAAGTCCTCGTCCTACGCGGAGGGAACGGGCACCTTCGCCGTTCCGGGCCGCACGGTCGCGGTCTTCACCCGGACGCCGTGACAGCTGGCTAGCTCGGTGAGGGCGGAGCCGGAGACCGGGAGTTCGAGCCGGGATCCGGAGCCGCCCTCACCGGCGTCCGCCCGCCCGGCACGGGGTCGTTCCGGTCGCCGGCGCTGCGGTTAGGGTGATCACGACTGTCCCTGGAACAGGAGTGCTCATGCCGCAGATCACCGTCGACTACTCCGCGCCGCTCGAAGACGCCTTCGACCGGCACGGGTTCGCCCTGGCCCTGCACGCGGAGGTGGTCGAGACGGCGGCCGCGAAGATCGGCGCGTGCAAGACGCAGTTCCGCCGGACCGAGGACACGGTCGTCGGCGCGGACACGGGCGGGCACGCCGTCGTCCACGTCACGCTCGGTCTGCTCGCCGGGCGGACCGAGGCGGTCAAGGAGAAGCTGACCGAGGCCGTACTGGAGCTGCTGAAGACCCATGTGAAGCAGTCCGGGGGACTGGAACTGCACGCCTCGGCCGAGGTACGCGACCTCGACCCGTCGTACCGCAAGTTCGAGGGGTAGTCCCGCGGGTCCGAGACGCAGTCCCGAGGCTCCGGGGCGCGCCCGGTCCGTGCGGGGCGGAACCCCGCTGCCCGTTTCCTACGCCTCCGGCGGCGAGGCGAGCGCGAGCAGCCGGACGACGAGGTCGGTGAACGGTCCGTCGCCCGGCTCGCCCCTGAGGCCCTTGCGCAGCAGCTCGGCGACCTCCGGGTCGTAGGCGGCGCTCACCGCGGCCAGGGCCGCGAAGTCGTGCACGAGCTGCACCTCCAGCTCACCGCGCGGAATCCGCCGTCCGTCCAGCCAGATCAGCGCGGTCGACTCGACGAGCGAGATCCAGGAGCGGATCACCAGCTCCAGCCGGGCGGGCGGGTTCCCGACGTCCAGATGCGACAGGATCTGGAGGTACGCCGCCTGCCGTACGGCGTCGACGAGCGCGTTGGTGGTCGACGAGCCGACGGCCGGCCCGCCCCGCATCAACGCGGCGAAACCGGGCCCGTGGTCGTCCACGAAATCGAAGAACCGGCGCATCACCCGCAGCAGCCGCGCCCCCAGCGGCCCCTCGCGGGACTCCACGAACCGGCCCGCGAGATCGTCGGCGGCCCGCTGCAACGCGGCTTCGTACAGGCTGAGCTTGCCCGGAAAGTAGTGGTACACGAGCGGTCGCGAGATGCCCGCGGCCGAGGCTATCTCGTCGATGGAGACCTCGTCGGGCGAGCGTCGGCTGAACAGTTCGAGGGCGACGCCGATCAACTGCTGCCGTCGCTCCTCGACACCCATCCTGCGGCGTACCCCGATTGTCATGCGAACACCTTACCGATCGATTCCGGCCCTGATCGGGCAGGTCCGGCCGAGGGTGTTCACCTGACTCGTGCGAGGGATGTCCCGGCGTCCACGCCGGGAGGAACCGCGTCCTGTGACGCCAGTGCGTGGGGAACTCAGCGCAGCCCGGTGATGCCCCGGCCGTCCGCCAGGGTGCCCTTCAGCTCGGCCCGCGCCCCCTGCTTCGTCCGCACGGTGAGCAGGGATCCCTCCGCCGACCCGCGCACCCCGCCCGTCGCGATGACCGACGCCGTGTCCTGGCTGCCGGCCGCGAGGAGGTACCACGTCCCGGCACCCGACTTCCACAGCACACCGGCCAGTACGTGCGGATCGCGGGAACCGCACGCCGGGGAGTTCTCGGCCTTCGCGACGACCGCCCCGGACGTCCCGTCCGGGGTGCGGAAGTGGGCCAGCACCCGGGTGCCGCCGCCCCGCCAGGTGTCGGCGCGCGTGCACACCCACGCGGCCGGCCCGCTCCCGTCGGGCAGCGGCTGCCGGGCGTACTGCCAGGCGTTCACGGACCGCACGCCCTGCGAACGCACGGAGGCCAGCGAACACGCGAACGGCGCCCACTCCCGCAGGTTCTCGGCGCCCGCCGCCTCCTGGGGCGCGGCGGGCCGGCCCGCGGTGAGGTGGGCCGGGGTCAGCTCGCCGAGGTCGCTCAGCAGATGGGTGCCGGAACCGTCCTTGATCTGGAGCACGTTCCACGAGGTGCACGCCCCGGTCTGCGGCGGTCCCGCCAGCGGAGAGGTGGCGCCGTCCGCGGACACGGTGAGGTCGATGGCCCCGGCGGAGGGCTTCAGCAGGTCGAGCTCGGCGGCCTCGGTCACCCACGGCGCGGTCAGATAGCGGACGTTGCCGTCGGCCCGGCCCAGCACCACCGCGCTCGCCTCGGCCCCGCTCGCCCCGTCGACCCGCGCGAAGTCGAGGGCCGCGCCGCCCGTGCCGTTCCTCGGCTCGGCGTAGCGCACGACGCGCAGACCGTCGTAGAGGAGCACCACGCGGGCCTGGTCGACCTCGCCCGCGTACAGCAGCTGCGGCGGTCCGGGCGGGGCGCCGGAGGGTGTGTCGGGCGTCGCCGCGACCTGGACGGACTCGCCCGGCCGGGCCCAGACGGCGAGCGCGCGGCGCAGCAGCGCGGTGTCCTTGACGAGGTCGCCGCGCGCGGGCCAGACGGAGAAGTCGGTGCGCGCGGAGGACTCCCAGGCCGCGGGCGCCACCCGCTCCAGCCGGGCCGGGTCGAGGGCGGCCTCGGCGGCCGGGTTCTGCGCGTAGGAGGGGGCCGCGGCGCCGTCCGGGCGCCAGCCGTCGCCCGGCAGTCCGAGCAGCGCGCCGCACACGGCCACGGCGGCGGTGGCTGCGAGCGCGGCCTTCATGTGCTGCCTGCGCCGGATCAGGTCGGTGGGCCGGGCGTGCAGTGAACAGGGGTCGAACTCGGGGGAGTCGAGCAGCGCGTCCCGCGCCTCGACGCCCGCGGCCTCCTTCAGCGCCGCGGCGGGGTCCTCGACGCCCGCCGCCGCCAGCACCTTGCGCAGACCCGCGTCGGGCAGTTTCTCCAGGCCGCGCAGCACATACGCGGCGCGGGCCGGTCCCGAGAGCGCGGACAGCCGCTGGTCCAGGGCGAGTTCGTCGGCGCCGCCCGAGCGCGGGAAGAGCCGCAGGCCCCACACGTGGGGGAGGAGGGGCGGCAGCTGGGACCGCTTGGGCCACGCCCGCCGCCTCAGCGGCAGCCCCGCCTCCAGTGCCGTACGCACCACCTGGAGGCGTACGAAGGTGTAGCCCGGGTCGCCGTCGCGGCCGCCGCCGCTCTGCTGGGCCGGGATCGCCGACGCGTCGTCCGACGCCCGGCCCCGCGGCAGCGCGCGCTGGGTGAGGGCGTGCGCCGTGAGCACCCGGCGATTGCGGCCGAGGCTCGGCGGAAGCATCAGATAGGCGAGCCGGACCAGCCGAGGGTAGTGCTCGACGAGCGCGGCCTCGGCCTGCTCGAGGTCGACGACCGCTCCGGCGGAGGGTGCTGGGCGCGGGGCTACATCCTGTGACTGCACGTTCAGCAAAACGAGCGAATCGATGGATGGTCACCGGCCCCCCGCCGAGGGCTCAGGCCCCGGATTCCCCGGGCTCCACGAGCAGGCGCGCGTAGTTCGCCATCGACCGCTGGTAGCGCGGCAGATGGGGGGCCAGGGCGCCGATCACCAGGGACAGGCCCTCGCGTTCGCGGCCGAGGTCGGCGAGGCAGAGCGCCAGACACGCGCGTACCGCGTCGTCCAGCTCGTCGGAGGGTCCGTCCAGTTCGCGGGTGAGGAGCTTGACGCCCTCGTCCGCCTGTCCGATGTTCCGCAGCGAACTGGAGAGCTGGATCTTCGCGCGCCGGCCCTTGTACCCGTTCAGACCGCGGGCCAGCGCCTCCCGGTACAGGGGCACGGCCTTGTCGGAGTGGCCCGTCGAGTCCCAGGCGCAGGCCTGCTCGAAGGGGCCGAGGGGGCTGTCCGCGGGCAGTTCGGCGACCAGCGCGTCGATCACCGCCCGGAAGTCCGCCGCCCGCTCCTCCTCGTAGTCGTCGAAGCCGGCCCAGGCCGCCGTCGTACGCTCTTCCCAGTCTTCGTTCACGGGTGTCACCCTCGCACAGCCGTACCTCCGGCGGTACCGGGTTCCCCAGCCGTGACGACGGCCGATTGAGCACGGGGCGGCCCGGAGCCGTATCGAAGGCAGAGCCCTCGCCCGGGGCTCTCCTCGGCGTGAACGCCGACAGGTACCGGAGGAACGTATGAGGTTGACACGCGGGAAGCTTCTGACCGGGGCGGCCGTGGCCGCTCTGCTGGCACTGACCGGCTGCGGCGGCGGATCGGACGGCAAGGGCGCGGCGGCGAAGGAGACCGTCCCGCCCACGGCGACCGGCAGCCTGGAGGACCTGGCGGCCGAGGTGAAGTGCAAGCCGAGCATCCAGACCGACGCGGACGAGATCCGCCAGGGTGTCTGCGCGATCAGCACCGGCAAGTTCATCCTGGCGACCTTCGCCACCGACCGTGGTCAGCGCGAGTGGCTCAACGGGGCCAAGGACTACGGCGGTTCGTACCTCGTGGGCGCCAAGTGGGTCGCCGTCGGGGACCAGAAGATGGTCACGTCGCTGCGCGGCCGGCTCGGCGGGACCCTCGAAGAAGGCGCCTCGCACGCCTCGCACGCCGGCCACTGACACAGCGGCTGAGCGCGCGAGGGCCGCGGGGCCGACCGCGCGGGCCACGGAGGGCCACGGGGTGAGGACACAAAAGAAAGCCGGTGGCGGGGAGTTCCCGCCACCGGCTTCCTCATGGGGGCCTACCTACAACGCTGGCCGTTGTTGATGCAGGTGACCAGCTTGTTCATCAGGTTGTCGTCGAAGACGTTGATGAAGTCGTCGTGGTCGGTGGCCGGCTTGTGCAGCTGCTCCGGGAAACCGTCCACCGCGTAGGCGTTCTTGATCTGCCCGTTGGTGAGGACCGGGGCCCGGAAGTTGTAGACGAGGCGCATCGTCAGCTGCGGGATCGCCTTGAACCCGTTGGCGCAGTTGCCCTGGGCGTCGGCGAAGGCCACGTGCGTGCGGTGGTTCGCGCTGTCGATGTTCACCCCGTCCCAGCAGCTCTGGAAGGCGAAGGTGCGGACCACGGTGCTGCCTCGCGGGCAGATCGGGTACTGCTGCGTCAGCTGGACCTTGCTCTCCCAGCCGGTGCAGCTCCAGTGGGCGTTGGCGTTGCCGAGACCGTTGGTCGTGGTCTTGGCGTCACCGGTGATGATGCGCAGGAACTTCGGCATCGCGACGACCTTGCTGGTCGGGCTGCCGACGAACTTGATCTGCGCCTGCTTCACCTGCTGGATCTGGCCGACGTTGCCTTCCTTGCCGCCGCCCAGGTTGTTCTGGTCGAAGTCCTGCGTACCGTTCTGGACACGCACGACCGGCCAGTAGTACGTCGACTTGTCGCCCTGGTTGGCACAGGTCGTCTGGGCCGCCGCGAGCGTGTCGTTGGTGGCGAAGGCGTCGTTCGACTGGTTGCCGACGTAGTCGTGCAGGTGGTGCGCGCCGTTGGTGACACCGGGCGCCACGATCACGTTGTCCGTGTTGAACTTCTTGTTCGCGTTGACACCACAGGCCGTCGTGAACACACCGGCCGAACCGGCCGCCCCGATCTTGGCCTTGGCGGTGACGTTCGGCTGGACCTTGCGGATGTCGACGAAGTCGGTCGCGAGCGGACCGTTTCCGCCCTGGCCGCCGTTCCCGGCCTGCGCGCCACCGGCAGGGGCGCTGGCGCTCGCGGACGCGCCTGCACCGGCGCCTGCACCGGCGCCTGCGCCCGCACTCGCGCTGGCACTCGCGGACGGACTGGCCGCGGCGCCGCCGTTGTTCTGTCCGCCGGTGTTCGTCTGGTCGGCGGGCTGTCCCGTGCAGGTGGAGAGACCGTCGAGCCAGCCAGGAACCTTTCCGCCGACGCGGCTGATCTCCAGCTTGATCCGGTCGAGGATCACCGACCGGTTGTTCTTCAGCGGTACGAGGATGGAGTTCTGGACGAAGCTCGCGTCTCTCGTCTGCGCGTCACGTGTGGTGGCGAGCCGCTGGTAGGCGGCGGTGATCTGCTGGTCGAGTGTCGCCAGCTCTCCGTCGACCTGGCCCCGCGCCTGGTTCGGAACGCTGGTCAGCTTCTGACCGACATCCGGACAGGTGATGGTCGCGACCTGTGCGGTAGCGGCCTTGGTGGTGTTGTGAGCCGAGTTGCTCTCGTGTGCCGAGGCGTAGAAATTCGCCCAGACCAGCCCACCCCCACCGATCGCGAGCGCTGCCGACGCGGCAACGGCGCGAACGACCAGCGGCGAACGGCGTTTTCGAATGTTGCGTCCCATGGAACTCCTCTGACTTCCTTGCGGGGCAGTGAGGCGCCCGACAGGAGTGAAGCGGCTCCTTTCCATACGCGGGAGGTGCGGGAGGTGTTCAGGGGTCTCGAAGAAAACTTGGAAGTTCCTGAGACCAATTCGGGCACAATGGTCCCAGAAGCCCGCGAATTCACGAGAGTTGATCTGGCTATTCAGGTTTGAGGGCGCTTTTTTTGACTGATATTCAGTAGGCGACCATCCGAATGGCTCCGTCGCCGTACGCCGACCGGAGCTCACCCCTGGCTCCAACTCGCCGATCGCACGGCCAAGTTCGAGATCGCGCCCGACCGTCGCGGCGATCTCGGAGCCGTACGCCGGAAGCGGCCGGACCCGGCCGGCGGGCGACAGGAAGATGTCCGCCGACCGACGGGAACCGGCAGCCGGACCGAATCCCCCGACGTGCGTGCCGACGCCACACTCACGGCGGCCGGAACGTCCGGGACCGGGAATTCCCGGGGGCTCAGATTCCGAGGACCTTCGCCTCCACCGCGGGATCCAGTCCCACCGCCGGCCGGTCGGCGCGCCGGGGAGCCGGACCGCCGAGCGACCGGAGCCAGCTCCAGGTGCCGGCGACGGTCTCCTGGACGGGCCGGCACCGCAGGCCCGTCCGCAGGGCGCGGGAGACGTCCGCCGAGTACAGCGCGGCCTGGAAGTCACTCCCGGGCGGTACCCACATGGGGAGCTGGGTCCACGGTTCGATGCCCGCGCCCAGCACGACCTCGGGGTCCGTCCAGCGGAGCTCGGCCCGAGCCCCGGTGACCTGGACGCACGCGTCGAGCAGCGCCCCCATCGTGCTGTGCCCCGCAGGCCCGGCCAGGTTGTACGCCCCGTCGAGTTCCGCCTCCACCGCCCCGAGCGTCCACTCCGCGAGGTCCCGGACGTCGACGTACTGGAGCGGCAGATCGCGCGGCCCGGGAGCGAGCACGGGACCGCCCGCCGCGATCCGGTCCAGCCACCACGGCAGCCGCCCGATGTTCTCGTACGGCCCGAGGATCAGCCCGGACCGCACCAGCAGCGACCGCTCGGCGCCGAAGGCCTCGACAGCGGCCAGTTCCCCGCCCCGCTTGTCCCGGGCGTAGTCGGTCGCGTCCGCGCCGGCCGACGCCCCCTCCACCAGCGGTGCGTCCTCGGCGTACCCGGCCGGCCGGGGCCACGCGTACACCGAGCAGCTCGACACGTACACATGGCGGGCCGCCCGCCCGGCCAGCAGCCGGGCCGCGTCCCGGACGGCCCGCGGCGCCGCCGACCAGGTGTCGACGACGGCATCCCAGGTGTCCGCGATGCCGGCGAGTGCCGCGAGCCCGTCGGGCGTGGCGCGGTCGCCCAGCAACGACCGCACCCCGGCCGGGGGTTCGTGCCGCCCGCGGTGGAAGACGGCGACCTCCCACCCCCGCGCGAGCGCCCCTTCCACCACGGCGCGCCCCACGAACTCCGTACCGCCCAGCATCAGAAGTCTCCGTGTCATACGGACGACTCTGCACGGACGGGCCGGCCGGTGGCACGCGAATCTGCTGACAGAAGACTCGCGGGGCGGGTCAACTCCGGCCGGAGACCGGTGAACTCCCGGTCGGAGTGGTCAACGGCCGGTCGGCGGCGTGTACTTGTATCCCACTCGACGCACCGTCTGGATCGCCTGCCGGTACTGGGCGCCGAGCTTGCGGCGCAGCCGGGCGACATGGACGTCGACGGTCCGCCCGTCGCCGACGTGCCCGTAGCCCCACACCGTGGAGACCAACTGGTCGCGGGTGTGCACCCGGTGCGGATGCCGGACGAGATGCGCGAGCAGTTCGAACTCCAGGTAGGTGAGGTCCAGCACCTGCCCGTCGACCTCGGCGGTGCGCTGCACGGTGTCGATGCGCACCAGCGGGTCGGCGGCAGTGCCGGCCGCACCGTCGGTGGCGGCGGAGGGCTCGGTCCGGCCCGTCAGGGCGACCGGCAACAGGGGCTGCTGGTCCGCCGGCACGAGGACCAGGTAGCCGATCATCGGCGGCTGCCCCGGCAGGACCGGCAGCGCGTGCTGGGGGGCGGGCAGCCAGGTGGCGCCCGGCGGCAGGAACTCGGCGACGTCCAGCACCTCGTCCCGGTCGACGGCACGCAGTCGGTGCCGTCCCGGAGCGGTCGAGGGGGTGGGGGCCGTCGCGACGGAGGAGAAGGAACGAGTGGTCGCCATGAGAGGTCAGCTCTTTCGCGCGAGAAGTTCGTCGGGAAGGTCGACGGCCGCGAGTTCGTGGTCGGGGCCGTCGAGGACGTACGTCGTGCGCGCTGGCCGAAGGCCGGGGGTGTACGGCTTTAGAGGGCCGGCGCGTTCATCGCGCGACAACACACCCGGTCGAAGTCGTGGTGCTGACGAGAGGGCCAGAAGGGCTCGAGGTCATGGCGACCCGTCGCGATGCACTTCTGGAAGCTGGCCATGAACCCATTGAAGCAGAATCCGGAGCCCGGCAGGAGACTCCCGTCAGGACCTGGACACATTCTTGGCGTGAAGCCGACGGCGCGAACCCCTATCCGACCAGGCGCTTGTGCCAAGTCAGCGCCGTGACGCGGATCGTGGTGCCGGCGGAGCCGTCCCACTGTGTGGACAGCCCGGCCGCGCCGAGCGCCGCGACGACCTCGCGTCCGACGGCCGCCGTGGTCTCGGCCGACCCGTCGAACCCGCCGTAGAGCAGGCTCAGTCCGTATCCCGCGGCGACGCTCTCCGTGCACTGGCTGTGGAAGTAGACGAAGCCACGCGCTCCCTCGCCGCGCTCCTCGGTTATCTCGGTGGTGCCGCAGTTGCGGCAGCAGGCGAAGTTCTCGCGCGCGGTGATGCCACTCGCGTCGAGCGCCTCGAAGACCTCGGTGAGGCGCTCGGGATCGGTGAGCCCTTCCCAGGTCTCCTGCTCGGCCAGCCGCTCCGTCCACAGCCGGTCCACGAGCACCCGGGCCTGCGCCTTGGACACCGGGCGGTGGTCGCCGGAGACGAGACACTCCTCGGCGTCCTCGGTGAGCTGCGCCCGGTCCGCGTACCCGCAGGCCAGCTGTTCCCTGATCAGGGCCTCGACCTCTTCCCGTACGTCCTCGGGGAGTTCGGGCACATCCTGCGGGGCGTCGTGGCCGAGCAGGTCCCAGGTGATTCCCGCATCCCAGCCGGCGTCCTTGCGGGCCCACCCCGTCATGGCGTCCGCGACCCGGTCGCGGTCACCCAGAACGGTGCCGAAGAAGCGGTCGCCGCCCTCGCGGTACTCCAGCTGATACTCCTCGCCGTGCTTGTGCCACACCTGGACGAAGACGTCCGGGATGTCCGGTATCCGTTGCACGACCAGGAAGTGGTCGCCGTGATCGCCGATCCGGTGAACCAACTCCCGCAGCCGCCCGCCCGAAATCCGCGCGTGCTTCTGCCGGTTCTCCGTCTCGACCTTGATGGCGAGGGACTCGTCGCTCTGCATGGATCAAGGCTGACACACGCCACTGACAACGCGACGGACCGGGCGGAACGGCTTCCATGGCAGCGCGGGAGACACGGAAGGGGTGCCCGCCGAGTCGGCGGGCACCCCTTCGCGGGTGTGCGGGGATCAGACCTGGCCGGCCTTCTCCAGGGCGGTGCAGCAGGTGTCGACGATGAGGCGCGTCACGACGTACGGGTCGACGTTCGCGTTCGGGCGGCGGTCCTCGATGTAACCCTTGCCGTCCTTCTCGACCTGCCACGGGATGCGGACCGAGGCACCGCGGTCGGAGACGCCGTAGCTGTACTCGTTCCACGGGGCGGTCTCGTGCAGGCCCGTCAGACGGTCGTCGATGCCGGCGCCGTAGTTCTTGACGTGGTCCATCGGCTTGGAGCCCTCGCCGAGCGACTCGCACGCGGTGATGATCGCGTCGTAGCCCTCGCGCATCGCCTTGGTGGAGAAGTTCGTGTGCGCGCCCGCGCCGTTCCAGTCGCCCTTCACCGGCTTGGGGTCCAGCGTCGCGGAGACGCCGAAGTCCTCGGCGGTGCGGTAGAGCAGCCAGCGGGCGACCCACAGCTGGTCCGAGACCTCCAGCGGCGCCAGCGGGCCGACCTGGAACTCCCACTGACCGGGCATGACCTCGGCGTTGATGCCGGAGATGCCGAGGCCCGCCTTGAGACAGTTGTCCAGGTGCGCCTCGACGACGTCACGGCCGAAGATCTCGTCCGCGCCGACACCGCAGTAGTAGCCGCCCTGCGCGGCCGGGAAACCGCCTTCGGGGAAGCCGAGCGGACGCGCGCCCTTGAAGAAGGTGTACTCCTGCTCGATGCCGAAGATCGACTCCTGCGCGGCGAACTTCTCCGCGACCTCGGCCAGCGCGGCACGGGTGTTGGAGGCGTGCGGCGTCATGTCGATGTCGAGGACCTCGCACATGACGAGGATGTCGTCGCCGCCGCGGATCGGGTCCGGGAAGCTGGCCACGGGCTTGAGTACGCGGTCCGAGGCGTGACCCTCGGCCTGGTTCGTCGAGGAGCCGTCGAAGCCCCAGATCGGCAGCTCGGCACCCTTGGCGTCGTCGGCCAGGATCTTCGTCTTGGAACGGAGCTTGGCCGTCGGCTCGGTGCCGTCGATCCAGATGTACTCAGCCTTGAAGCTCACGGGCCACATCCTTCGGGGTGGGTCTTGATCGCACTCGCGGGTGCTGCGGCGCTGCGGCACTGGGGCGCCGCCGATATGCCGGGCAGCCTGTCAACCAGCGATTTCCCGAGCGTTGCCCGAATGTGAACCCCGTGTTACCTGGGTTGTGTGTGCCCGGTCTCACACGACCTGCGCCTTCACGGTTGTCCGCGCGCGATCGTTCGCGACCGCGATCGGCCGGCTGGTCGCCCAGCCGGGTCCCGCGGGGGCGGCGGGGGACTTGCTCGTATGCGATGCGCGTGGGAGCGGTACGGGGGATGTGGCCCGGTTCCGCCCCGGTTGCCTGTCCGGGCGAGCGGTGGTCCGTCCATGCGAAAGCCCTGCCGCTTCCGACCGGGAGGGGATCGGCGACGGCAGGGCCTTCAGCATGGTGTGCCCGTTATCCGACCTTCTCGATACGGGCCCTGCGGATGAGGAACTTGCCCGGCTCGCGGACCTGTTCGAAGGCCGCGTTGTTCAGCAGGACACAGCTGCCGGAGACCGAGGTGACCTGAACGGTCGTGGACTTGTTGTTGTCCAGGTTGGTGACCTTCAGCTTCGTTCCGGCCGGGAACTGGTTGCTGGACGCGGCCGGCGCGCCCGCCTCGCCGGAGAGCGTGACGGTCGAACCGGTGCAGACCTGCTGGCCGGTGGCGGCGGCACCGCCGGCGTTGTTGGCGGGGGCGGTCTTCGCGGGGGCGGTCTTCGCCGGAGCCGCCGGGGCGGGCGCGGCCTTGGCCGGCGCGGACTGTGCCGGCTGCTGGGCGGTCTGGGAGTCCTGAGCCGATTCCCCGACAGCGCAGCCGGAAGCCTGCTGCTGAACCTTGATCTGCGCGATGACGGCCTGGCGGTTGGCGATCCTGGCCGCCGACTGCGCGTCCGGGTGCGCCTGCTGGTCCGCGATGAACTGCTGGTTGTTGCCGAGCGCGGTGGCCAGGCCCTTGCACGCGATCGAAGTCTGGGCGGTCTGCACCGACGCCGCGTTCGAGGTGGCGGCCAGGGCGAAGGCCCCGCCGCCCGCCACGGTCGCCGCGCTGACCAGCAGAGCGATCTTCTTCTTGGTGCTGAGAGTCCTTCTCCTACGCGACATGCGCGCCTCCAGAGCGGTGGGGGGCGTTACGCCGCTATGTACGAGATGCCGAACGCGGTTACTCAATGGTTACGGCATTCACTTAAGTAACCTGGATCACACGGGAGTTGGGCCGGGCGGGCGCGGGCCCGGCGTGGGCCCGCTACCGGGACAGGGCGTCCCGCACCGCCTCGTCCGTGCGGCCCACCAGTGCCGTCCCGTCGTCCGCGGTGATGATCGGCCGCTGGATCAGCTTCGGGTGCTCCGACAGCGCCTTGATCCACCGGTCCCGTGAACCGGCGTCCCGCGCCCACTCCTTGAGCCCCAGCTCCTTGGCGTCGGCCTCCTGGGTCCGCGTGATGTCCCACGGTTCGAGGCCGAGACGGTCGAGGACGCCGCGGATCTCGTCCTCGCCTGGCACGTCCTCCAGATAGCGTCGGACGGTGTAGTCGGCGCCCTCCGCGTCGAGCAGGCTGATCGCGCTGCGGCACTTCGAACAGGCCGGGTTGATCCAGATCTCCATCCCGCACACGTTACGTGAGACACCCTCGCGTTCTGCTGTCACGGCCCCCTCGAAGCCCTTGTGGCCAGCGGCTTTTGTCAGTGCCCGGCGGTAGAATAGAAGCAGTGTTCGAGGGTGTCGCCGGGCGGTCCGGACGGCGCCCTGACCGCGACAGGAGGATGCCTGTGCCCGCTGCCGCACTGAAGCCGCTGCCCACCCAGTCCACATCCAAGAGGGCGGTTCGGCTGGACCTGCCGTACGAGCCCGTGGAGAAGCGCCCGCTGCCGCCGGGGCGCCCCCGCGACTGGTACGTCACCCACAACCGCCGGCTCAAGGCGATGCGACTCGCCATCGCCCTGCTCGACTCCGGTGTGTACGTGCCGAACCAGGCCCGTAACGAGAAGATCCGCAGCACCGCCGAACTCATCGGCGTCCACTCGCCGTCGGACACCACGTGCCACATGGTGCGTGCGCTGATGAGGTACGCGCGCTGAGGAGTTGAGCGCGCCGATCCACCGGTGCCGGGTGACTCCCCCGCCGAGGGGCACACCCGGCACCGACCCCGACCCGGCAACGGGATCCACGTCGGCGCCGGGACCGGCGTTCGCGCCGGTCGTCGCTCGGCCGGGGGCTCCCGCTCCCGTGCCGGTCGTCACCCCGCCGACAGCTCCCGTTCCAGCGGTGTCCGGAAGCGTGGAGTGATCCGGGTGTGACCCAGCCACGTCTGAAGGCGCCCGGCCTCCGCCGAGATCGCGGCCTGTGCCTCGTGTCCGACGCCCCCGGGGTCCAGCAGCCGCCAGACGACCTCGCCGTCGGGCCGCTGCGCCCATCCCCCGACCACCCGGCCGTCCCACCACACCGTCGGCCCGACATTCCCGCTGCGGTCGAAGAGCGCGGGACGCAGGGAGGGGTCGAGATACCAGTCCCGCTCCTGCCGGCTCATGGGCGTCGGATCGAGGGCGGGCAGCAGGGCCGCCCAGGGCGCTCCCGGCCCGTCCACCAGGCCCTCGTCACCCGCCGCCACATACCCCGTGACCCCGTCGTCGAGCGAGACGGCCACCGCCCCGATCACGGTCAGCGTCCGCCGTACGTCGGTGACCTTCCAGCCCGTCCACCACTTCAGGTCGGCCTCCGTGGCGGGCCCGCACGCCGTGAGCCAGCGGCTCAGCAGCTCGGACCTGGCCTCGGCGGGAGGGAGCGGGGGATGCGGTGGCGCGACCGCCCAGCGGAACTGGCTCGACGTCCAGGACCCGAGCGGGCGCCCCCGCACCACCCGGCCCTCGACGCCCAGCACCCGCATCAGCCGGGACGACACGGTGTGCGGGCTCTCGTAACTCTTCCCGGCCCCGTAGACGAACCGCTCCTTCAACCGCGGCTCGTCCCGGGTGAGCTCGTTCACCGTGGCCTGTCCCCGCCGGGCCAGCGCGGCGAGCGCGGACGCCTCGACCTCGTCGAGCCACTCCTCGGTCAGCCGCCCGTCGCTTCCGGTGACCATGTCCTTGACCAGTCCGGCCCGGGCCTTCGCGGCGATGTCGAGCCCCGTCGAGGCATGCACGACGGCGGCCAGGCCGGTGGGGAACACGAACACGGTGTGCCGCATGCCGTGCATCCGTACGAGTGACCGGTCCTCGTACAGCGCCCGGTCGACCTGCGCCACCGTCTCCCCGGCGTCAGCGAGACGGGCCCCCACCGCGAGGTACACCGTCGCCGGGTCGGTGCCGTGCAGCGCGACCAGCGAGTCCGCCACCTCCTCGGGGCTCGCCGCCCGGGCGGCGCCCACGAGCCGCTGCCGCAGCCCGAGCCGTGCCCGCCGCTCCGCCACCCCGATGTGCCGCGGCTTCCCCGTCACGTCGCCTCCGTCCGGTCGCCTCGTACTCCGCGCTCCGCGCTTCGTGCTCCACATCCTCTCGAACGTCCGCCCGTCACAGAGCGAGGCTCACCCGTTCGACGTAGCCGGGCATGCGGCGGCCCTGACCGCGGCCTTGACTGGGCCCACCGCGAGGAAGCGGGATCCGGAGGCGAACCAGGACCACGTGGGGAGAGACGATGCATCAGAGGAACGGCATACAAGGACCGGTCCGACTGATCCTGGCCGTGTTCGTGGTGGCGGCCCTGGCCACGCAGCTGACCGCCTGTTCGGACGACAGCAGCCCCTCCGGCACCGCCTCCAAGGCCGCGTCCGCCGTCTCGCAGGCCGCGTCCGCCGCCACCCAGGCGGGTGACGCCCTCGCCTCCGCGACCGCCGAGGCCGGCCGGAAGTTCGACGAGTTCAAGGGCGGTGTGGACGCCAAGGGCGAGGTGAAGCTCGACGGGAACGCGAGCCCCGACTCCGACGGGCGCGCCACGGTCAAGGTGACCGTCACCAACCCCACCTCCTCGGCGAAGTCGTACGTCGTCCAGGTCGACTTCCGCGACACGAGCGGCAACCTCCTCGACACGACCGTCGTGACGGTGAACGACGTCGCGGGGGGCGCGTCCAAGGACGGCACCGCCCGCAGCAACCGCTCCCTCACCGGTGACGTCAAGACCGGCGTCGCCCGCGCCGTCAGGCACTGACGCCCGTGCTCCGCAACAGCGTCACGGCCACCTCCGCGGACCGGGCCGCCCGGGGCCGGGCGGCCCGCAAGCGGGTCTCCCGTTCCGCGCACGGCACCTGGATCCCGGCAGCCGACCGCCCGGACCCGGTCGGCCTCCTGCAGGCGCAGGGCAGGGACCGGCTTCCGGAACTGCTGCCGATCCGGTACGCGCGGATGGCGGCGTCACCGCTCGCGTTCCTGCGCGGGTCCGCCGCCGTCATGGCCGCCGACCTCGCCGCCCAGCCGCACACCGGGCTCACCGTCCAGCTGTGCGGCGACGCGCACCTGCTGAACTTCGGCCTGTACGCCTCCCCGGAACGCTCCCTGCTCTTCGACCTCAACGACTTCGACGAGACCTTCCCCGGACCCTTCGAGTGGGACGTCAAACGGCTCGCGGCCAGCGTCGCGGTCGCGGCCCGGGAGAACGGGCACAAGGACGAGCACGTCTTCGGCGCGGCACGGGCCGCCGCCGGGCAGTACCGCGAGGTCGTGCGACGGCTGGCCCGGCAGGGCGAACTGACCGTCTGGTACCAGCACATCGACGCCGATCTGCTGCTGCCGCTGGTCCGCTCGGGGAGACAGCGCCGGCGCGCCGAGGCGACCCTCACCCGCGCCCGCCGCCGCACCAGCCTGCAGGCGCTCGGCAAACTCACCGAGACCGTCGACGGACGCCGCCGCATCGTCCGCGACCCGCCCCTGCTGGAACCGGCCGGATCCCTCGACATGGCCTCGCTCCGCAAGATCTTCAGCGACTACCGCTCCACGCTCCCCGAGGAACGCCGGCTGCTCCTCGACCGCTACCGGTTCGTCGACGCGGCCCGCAAGGTCGTCGGCGTGGGCAGTGTCGGCACCCGCTGCTTCATCGTGCTGCTCGCCGGGCGCGACGCCGACGACCCGCTGTTCCTGCAGATCAAGCAGGCGGGACCGTCCGTACTCGAAGAGCATCTGCCCAGCGGCCCGTACGTCCATCCAGGGCGCCGGATCGTCGCGGGGCAACGGCTCATGCAGGCCGCCGGGGACATCTTCCTCGGCTGGACGACCGGCCCCGAGGGGCGGGCGTTCTACTGGCGCCAACTGCACGACATGAAGGGGTCCGCGGACATCGCCGGCATGAGTCCGGGCGAACTGCGCGCCTACGCCCGGCTGTGCGGCACCGCCCTGGCCCGCGCGCACGCCCGCTCCGGCGACCGTGTCGCCATCGCCGCCTATCTCGGCGGCGCCGACACCTTCGACCGTGCCGTCGCGGAGTTCGCGCTGCGCTACACGGACCGCAACGCCACCGACCACGCGGCACTGGGCGCCGCGGTGATCGCGGGCGTGGTCCCGGCGGCCCCCGGCGTGTGAGGTCCCTCGTCCGGAACTCCCGCCGCCGTCAAGGCCGTTCAGGCGTCGGCCGCTGTCCGGACCGGGTCGCCGAGTCCGGTGAGGGCGAGGTCCACGAGCCGGCGCCGGTCCTCGGCGTGGTCGCGGAACCAGAGGCCCAGCAGGTGATCGGCGTCGGGCAGTTCGAAGCGGGTGAAACGGGCGCGGGCGGTGAGCGCCTTGGCGACCGCCTCGGTCACCGCGGGCGGGATGACCGCGTCCACGGCGGGTACGGCGAGCACCGCCCGCCCCTCGTACGCCCGCAGTACGCCGAGCGCGGAGGCCTGTCGCCAGCTGTCCGGCGTGCGGATGATCCGGCTGAAGCGGCTCTCCGCCGTCCCGGTGCCGTCCTGCCGCGAGGTGCCTTCCGCGTCCTCGAACGGAACCGGCCAGGCCTCGGCGGCGTACACCGCGGGCGCGCACAGCACGAGCGCCACCGCGCGTTCCCCGTAGTGCCGCGCGAGATCGGCCACCGTCTGGCCGCTCATGCTGAACCCGACGAGGATCAGCGGGGCGCCCGCCGGAACCGTCGCGTCGATGACCGACACGGCCTGCTCGAAACGCCGCCGAAGGCTCAACTCGCCCAGCGTGCCGGTGCTTTCACCATGCCCGGAGAAGTCGAACGCGAGCCCCGCACAGCCGCGGGCGGCGAAGTCGTCGAGCAGCGGGAGCAGTCGCTCCTTGCTGCCGTTGCCCGCGCCGTGCAGGAGAACGGCGGTGGCCGTGCCGCCGCCGAAGTCGCCCGCGCCGCCGCTGACGCAGCTCAGTCGTTCACCGTCGTGGTCGTGTGTGAAGGGAGAGAGCATGCCCCCATTTACGCACGCGGGTCGCGCCGCTCCTGAGGTGGGTGCGGCGCGTGGGACATCACCCGGGCGACGGGAGCGACGGGCGAATTCCCTTCGGGGGAAGGGTGGTTGACGGGGTGGAACCGTCGGCTCAGGAGGAGGCGGGAGCGCCGCTCGCGTCCGGCGCGGTGGTGCTGACCGTCGGCGAGGCGGCGGCACCGGCTCCGGCTACGACCGCGGGGCCGGTTCCGGGTGTGGCCTTAGCGCCTGCTTCCGGAGCGGCCGTCGCGCCTGTCGCGGGCGCCCGTTTCCGGTGCCGCGGCACGTCCGCCGCGGGGTCCCCGGGTTCCGCCGCTCCGGGCTCCGGCGGAGCCGCGGGCCGCACGGACGCCAGCCACCGGGCGTACCGCGAGCGCCGTGACCGCCAGGCCAGGTGGGAGCGCCGCTACCGGCGCGAACGCCCCCTTCGGACGCGCCGCCAGGAGCGCCAGAAGTAGGACGTCCACGGATCCGGCCCCAGCGCCGGGGCGTCACAGTCCTGGGGCGCCCCAGATCGGGAACCAGCGGGAGAGATCCTGCTCGATACGCAGGTCGTCGACGAGCGCCGCCTTGATCTGGAGTTCCAGCGCGTTGTCGCGCCGCTCACCTTCGTCGGCGAGCGGAGCGAAGGGGTAGAAGGAACCTCGTTTGTAGAGGTAGACGAGGTCGAGCCGCCGCTGCCCGCTGTCCTTGAAACCCACCACGGAACAGAGCAGCTGGGGTCCGAAACCGGTGCCCTCCAGCGCTGTGTTGACGGCGTGCAGATCGCTCACCAGGGCCGGCAGGTCGTCCGGCGCGCGGCGGGAGACGAGCCACGAGTAGCCGTACTCGTCCTTGCTGAGTTCCACCGGGGTGCCCGTCCGCCCGGTGTCCGCGTCGAGCAGGGCCTGTGCCTCCTGGTGCGCCTCGGCGAAGGCCGCGCCCTCGACGGACGCGAAGCACACCGCGCCCGTGCCGGTCGGGGTGAACCCGGCCGCCGCCTGGAGCGTCACGGCCGCCGACGGCAGGCCGAAGAGCTGGTCGAGGTCGGGTGCGGCGGGCTTGCTGCGGCCGAGCAGGATGTCCAGGAACCCCATGCGGTCAGACGGCCTCTCCGGGAGTCGGTGCGCCCGCGTCCGGCAGTGCGGGCTCGCCCAGCTCGACGGAGATGCGGGCCAGTTGTTCGAGCCGCTGCTCCAGGCTCGGGTGGGTGGAGAAGAGGTTGGCGATGCCCGGCTGGGCGCCGAGCGCCGGCGTGAAGTAGAAGGCGTTGAAGGCCTGCGCGGTCCGCAGGTCCTTCGTCGGGATCCGGCCGATGTCCCCGGTCACCTTGGTCAGCGCGGACGCCAGTGCCGAGGGGCGGCCGGTGAGCAGGGCCGCGGAACGGTCGGCGGCCAGCTCGCGGTACCGGGAGAGCGCCCTGATCAGCATGAAACTGATGGCGTACACGGCCGCGGACACCGCCATCACCGCCATGAAGATGGCGACGGTGTTCTGGTCCTTGCGGCCCCGCCCGCCGAAGAGCTGCGAGTAGAACGCGAACCGCACGATCAGCCCGGCGAGCACCCCGAGGAAGGAGGCCACGGTGATCACGGCGACGTCCTTGTGCGCCACGTGCGACAGCTCGTGCGCGAGGACGCCTTCGAGCTCGTCGGGCTCCAGCCGGCGCAGCAGCCCGGTGGTCACGCACAGCACCGCGTGATCGGCGTTGCGTCCCGTCGCGAACGCGTTCGGCATGTCGATGTCCGACACGGCGACGAGCGGCTTGGGCATGTCGGCCACGGCGCACAGCCGGTCGACGACGCCGTGCAGCTGGGGATACTCCTCCCGCTCCACGATCCGCCCGTGCATGGCGTACAGCGCGATCCGGTCCGAGAACCAGTACTGCGCGATGAGGAGCCCGGCCGCGATCACGACGACCAGCACCCAGGACTTCAGCAAAACGATCAACGCGGCGACGAAGGCCACGTACAGCAATCCGAGCAGGAACAGCGTGACCGTCATCCGCACGGTCAGCTGCCGATCGTTCCGGAATCGGCTCTGCATCTCGTACCACCCCGCTGTCAGGCACTCGTCCCGCTTTCCATTGTGCTCCTGCGGTTCCCCATGAACAGGTGCCGATCGGCCCCGCGGTGGGCAAAGAACTTCCCTGTCAAGAGCCCCTTATTTATGCGGAGCGGACGCGCCCGGAGCCGCCGGGACGTTCGCGTCGCCGGGAAAGCACAGCGGCCGTGCCCCTCCCGGAGGAAGGGCACGGCCGGTGGTGTGCGGCTGGAGCGACGGGCTCACACGTCAGCGACGGGCTTACACGTCGAAGTACAGCTCGAACTCGTGCGGGTGCGGACGCAGCTGGAGCGGCGCGATCTCGTTCGTGCGCTTGTAGTCGATCCACGTCTCGATCAGGTCCGACGTGAAGACGTCGCCCGCGAGCAGGAACTCGTGGTCGGCCTCCAGGCGGTCGAGGACGGCCGGGAGCGAGGTCGGGACCTGGGCGACGCCCGCGTGCTCCTCGGGAGCCAGCTCGTACAGGTCCTTGTCGATCGGCTCGGCCGGCTCGATCTTGTTCTTGACACCGTCGAGGCCGGCCATCAGCAGGGCCGCGAACGCCAGGTACGGGTTGCCGGAGGAGTCGGGCGCGCGGAACTCGACGCGCTTGGCCTTCGGGTTCGAGCCGGTGATCGGGATACGCATGGCCGCGGAGCGGTTGCGCTGCGAGTACACCAGGTTGACCGGGGCCTCGAAGCCCGGGACCAGGCGGTGGTAGGAGTTCACCGTCGGGTTGGTGAAGGCCAGCAGCGACGGCGCGTGCTTGAGGATGCCGCCGATGTAGTAGCGGGCCATGTCCGACAGGCCCGCGTAACCGGCCTCGTCGTAGAACAGCGGAGAGCCGTTGCTCCACAGGGACTGGTGGACGTGCATGCCCGAGCCGTTGTCACCGAAGATCGGCTTCGGCATGAAGGTCGCGGTCTTGCCGTTGCGCCAGGCGACGTTCTTCACGATGTACTTGAAGAGCTGGAGGTCGTCGGCCGCGGCGAGCAGCGTGTTGAACTTGTAGTTGATCTCGGCCTGGCCGGCGGTGCCCACCTCGTGGTGCTGGCGCTCGACCTGCAGGCCGGAGGCGGCCAGCTCCAGGGAGATCTCGGCACGCAGGTCGGCGAAGTGGTCGACCGGCGGGGTGGGGAAGTAGCCGCCCTTGTAGCGGACCTTGTAACCGCGGTTGTCCTCGACCGCACCGGTGTTCCAGGCGCCGGCCTCGGAGTCGATGTGGTAGAAGGCCTCGTTCTCGGAGGTCTTGAAGCGCACGCTGTCGAACACGTAGAACTCGGCCTCGGGACCGAAGTACGCGGTGTCGGCGATACCGGTCGACGCGAGGTAGGCCTCGGCCTTCTTGGCCACGTTGCGCGGGTCACGGGAGTACTGCTCGCCCGTGATCGGGTCGTGGATGAAGAAGTTGATGTTGACCGTCTTGTCGCGGCGGAAGGGGTCGACGCGCGCGGTGGACAGGTCGGCGCGGAGCGCCATGTCGGACTCGTGGATGGCCTGGAAGCCGCGGATGGAGGAGCCGTCGAACGCGAGCTCCTCGGTCGGGTCGAAGGCCTCGGCCGGAATCGTGAAGTGCTGCATCACACCCGGCAGGTCACAGAAGCGGACATCGACGAACTTGACGCCCTCGTCCGCGATGTACTTCTTGGCCTCGTCGGCGTTCTGGAACATCCAGCTCCTCCTACTCCCGCCCACAGTGGACCGGGGTGGTAGTTCGTTCGTGCGGCCAGTGCGGTGGCACACGCTGGAGCCGACCATAGGGACGGGGGATTTCTCAAGCGTGACCCATTTGTTTCGCCCAAGTTAACCGACCTGGGCTGTCCCGGCCCCTCCTGTCCGTATGGCAAAACGGGCACAGTACCTTGGACGGGTGGACAACAGGCAAGCAATCGGATCGTGGCTCTCCGGCCCCCGCGCGGCGGCGGAGGACGCCGGTGTCGACTTCGGGTACCGGGGTGAACAGCTCGGTCTCCCCGAGCACGGACCGGGCTCGATCGCCCGCCCCGGCCGCCGTCTGGGCGCCCTCGCCGTCGACTGGGGCCTGTGCCTCTTGATCGCATACGGGCTGCTCACCGACGGCTACGACCAGGCGACGGGCAACTGGGCCCTGCTGGTCTTCTTCGTTCTCGGCCTGCTCACGGTCGGTACCGTCGGCTTCACGCCGGGCAAGCGCCTGTTCGGTCTGCGCGTCGTCCCCGAGGGCGGCGGCCGGCTGAACCCGCTGCGCGTCCTGGCGCGCACCGCGCTCCTGTGCGTGGCCGTCCCGGCGCTGATCTGGGACCGCGACGGCCGCGGTCTGCACGACCGTCTCGCCCGCACGATCGAGGTCCGTATCTGACGCGTCCGACTGTCCGTCCGCCCCGGGGGCGTACGGACACGGGGCGGAACGGCACGAGGCGGAACGAGCTTCTACGACGATGGGGCGCCCGGAGAATCTCCGGGCGCCCCATCGTCGTAGAAGTGCGTGGTACCGCGTAGAGGTCGTAGCTGGAGGGTCAGCCCTTCGGGCCGCCGCGCGGCATCCGCATGCCCTTGGGCATCGGGCCCTTCGGTAGCGGCATGTTGCTCATCAGGTCGCCCATGGCGCGCAGCCGGTCGTTGGTCGCGGTGACCTGAGGGCCGGCGAGCACGCGCGGCAGCTTCAGCATCGTCGTGCGGAGCTTCTTCAGCTCCACCTGGCCTTCGCCCTTGCCCACGAGGATGTCGTGCACCGGGACGTCCGCGACGATCCGCGCCATCTTCTTCTTCTCGGCGGCCAGCAGGCCCTTCACCCGGTTCGGGTTGCCCTCGGCGACCAGCACGATGCCGGCCTTGCCGACCGCGCGGTGCACCACGTCCTGGCTGCGGTTCATCGCCACCGCCGGGGTCGTGGTCCAGCCTCGGCCGATGTTGTCGAGCACCGCCGCGGCCGCGCCGGGCTGGCCCTCCATCTGTCCGAAGGCGGCCCGCTCGGCCCTGCGTCCGAAGACGATCGCCGTCGCGAGGAAAGCGAGCAGAAGCCCGAGAATCCCGAGATAGACCGGGTGACCGATCAAGAAGCCGATCGCGAGGAAGACACCGAGGGTGAGAATTCCGACAGCCGCGAGTACAAGACCGATCTTGGAATCGGCCTTGCGGGTCATTTTGTACGTCTGAGCGATCTGCTTGAGTCGCCCGGGGTTCGCAGCGTCCGCTGCGGTTTCCTTCCTCGCCATGCCACGAGTCTACGTGGCCCGCGAGGTGCCGACGACGGCAGTACCGGCGGGCGGGACCGCTGCACCGAGGAAGCGGCGGCCGGGAGTGCGTCGATCAGGAGTGCGAGACGGACTCCAGCACGCGCTGCGCCTCGAACCGGTCCTTGGCCCGGCGACGGTCCTCCAGGACGGAGGTCCAGGCGTTGCGGCGAGCGGTGCGCTGCCCGCTGCTCATGAGCAGCGACTCGACGGCACGGAGTGCATCGGTGAACGACGGAATCGCGGTGGCGCGTACGGGCGCGGCCTGCATGATGGAGGTCCCCCCTCGGGATCGGCGGCTCGGACGGGGCGGTGCGTGACGTAGGACCAGCGTCACTGACTGGTGTTACCAGGGCGTGACCGACCGGTCAAACACCAGTGAAGCCTTGAAACCGCGGGTCTTCTCCCTGGCGTGGGCCGGATGGTGTCGTCAACTGCGGGGATGCCTTGGTGGATGTGAACGGGGCCTTGTGAATGCAAGGCCGCTTGTGCCCGGATTCACACAAAAGCGGTGGCACCGAGTGCCACCGCTTTCGTTTCGCAACGTGATCCGTTCGGCGTATCAGACCGCCTGTGACGCGACGTACGCGCCACGCTTCTCGACGGCCATCTGGTACAGCCGGCCGGCCCGGTACGAGGAGCGGACCAGCGGGCCCGACATGACGCCGGAGAAGCCGATCTCCTCGGCCTCCTCCTTGAGCTCCACGAACTCGTGCGGCTTGACCCAGCGCTCCACGGGGTGGTGGCGCACGGAGGGGCGCAGGTACTGCGTGATCGTGATGAGCTCGCAGCCCGCGTCGTGCAGCTGCTGGAGCGCCTCGCTGACCTCTTCGCGGGTCTCGCCCATGCCGAGGATCAGGTTCGATTTCGTGACCAGACCGTAGTCGCGGGCCTCGGTGATGACCTTGAGCGAGCGCTCGTAGCGGAAGCCCGGACGGATGCGCTTGAAGATCCGCGGGACCGTCTCGACGTTGTGCGCGAAGACCTCGGGGCGCGAGGAGAAGACCTCGGCGAGGTGCTCGGGCTCGGCGTTGAAGTCCGGGGCGAGCAGTTCGACCTTGGTACGGCCGGCCTCGCGGCCCGCCGTCTGGGCGTGGATCTGGCGGACCGTCTCGGCGTACAGCCAGGCGCCGCCGTCCTCCAGGTCGTCGCGGGCGACGCCGGTGATGGTGGCGTAGTTCAGGTCCATCGTGACGACGGACTCACCGACACGGCGCGGCTCGTCGCGGTCCAGCGCCTCGGGCTTGCCGGTGTCGATCTGGCAGAAGTCGCAGCGCCGGGTGCACTGGTCACCGCCGATGAGGAAGGTGGCCTCGCGGTCTTCCCAGCATTCGTAGATGTTGGGGCAGCCCGCCTCCTGGCAGACCGTGTGCAGGCCCTCGCTCTTCACGAGTGCCTGCATCTTCGTGTACTCGGGGCCCATCTTCGCCCGGGTCTTGATCCACTCGGGCTTGCGCTCGATGGGGGTCTGGCTGTTCCGGACCTCCAGGCGCAGCATCTTGCGTCCGTCGGGTGCGACTGCGGACACATCGGCTCCCTGTAACTTCGATTCTTCGGCGTACACCAGGGTACGCCCGTGCGGTTCTCGGCCCCCGAGGTGGGCAACCTTCGGGAGCGGGGGTGCATTCCCGGGGGTTTCCCGCCGTGGGGGTGCGGGTCCTAGGCCGGCGCGGCTTCGACGACGCGCGGCTTCAGGTCCGCGTTCGCCAGTACGTCCCCGAGGTGCTTCTCGGCCACCGGGAGGACCTCGGCGATGGTCACGTCGCGGCCCAGCTCTCCGGCGAGGGAGGCGACCCCCGCGTCGCGGATGCCGCACGGGATGATCCGGTCGAACCAGGCGTTGTCCGGGTTCACGTTCAGGGCGAAGCCGTGCATCGTGACGCCCTTGGCGACGCGGATGCCGATCGCGGCGATCTTGCGGTCCTCGCGGCGCTGGCCGGCGTTGGACGGGGCGTACTCCGGGCCGTTGAGCCGCGGGTCGAACTCGTCGTCCCGCAGCCGCGGGTCGAAGTCGAGGGAGAGGCCCCCGGGCGCGGAGGGCCGGTCGGCGGGATCCTTGGCGTCACCGAGGATCCAGACGCCGCTGCGGCCCTCGACCCGGCTCGCCTCCAGACCGAACTCCGCGCAGGTACGGATAAGGGCCTCTTCCAGACGGCGTACGTGGGCTACGACGTCCACCGGGCGCGGCAGCTTCTGGATCGGGTAGCCGACCAGCTGGCCAGGACCGTGCCAGGTGATCTTGCCGCCGCGGTCCACGTCGATGACCGGCGTGCCGTCCAGGGGCCGCTCGTTGTCCGCCGTGCGCCGGCCCGCGGTGTAGACCGGCGGGTGCTCCAGAAGCAGACAGGTGTCGGGGATCTCGTCCAGGAACCGGGCGGCGTGCACACGGCGCTGCTCGTCCCACGCCTGCTGGTACTCGACGGCCTCGGCACCGAATCCCATGCGGACGAACCGCAACTCACTCACGGCAAGCGCCTCCCTAGAAGCTTCCTCGGGCACGTGGTGGTCCCCGTGCGGGGCGCGCGGAGGAACCTTTCGTCAGGTCCGTCGTGCGCCCACGCCACTGTACGTCCGCCCGATCCGCGTCAGCCCGACGGCTAATCCTCACACGATCGGATGAATGAATGTCGATATGTGCGATGCGGTGCTCACGCTCCGCTACATTCGCGCCGTTCACGAGGCCATAAGGGCTGCTCACAGGCAATCCGGGCACGAGGAGTCCTCGGGGGAGGCGCGAACACGTTCCACGCCGCCCCGCGGCCCCTTGGGGACCCGAAGGCAGGAGACCGCACCGCAGATGACGGAACGACCCGCGCAGCGCATTCCCAATCGACAGCTCGCCGCGCTCATCGCAGAAGCGGGGTTCTCCAACGCAGGTCTCGCCCGTCGCGTGGACCAGCTCGGGCTCGAACACGGACTGGACCTGAGATACGACAAGACCTCCGTGACCCGGTGGCTGCGGGGCCAGCAGCCGCGCGGGACCACTCCCGCGCTCATCGCCGAGGTCTTCACCCGCCGCCTCGGCCGGCGCCTGAGCGCGCAGGACCTCGGGCTCGACGCCTGCGCACCCGTGTACGCGGGGCTGGAGTTCGCCGCGACCCCCGAGGAGGCCGTGGACATCGTCAGCGGCCTGTGGCGCAAGGACTCCGGCAGCCACGCCGAGCTCCGCAAGATCGCCTTCACCCCGGCCGGACTCGTCGTGCCCAGCCGGGACTGGCTGATCGGCCGGGCCGACGACCGGGTCGCCCGCGGCGACCAGCCCTCCCGCGTGCCCGCGCAGGGCCGCCCGGCCGCGCCCAGGCTCACGGCACCGCCCGAACAGGGCGGACCCTCGTCCCGGCAGCGCGGCCGGACCGAGCGGGGCCCCGGCCAGCGGGTCAGCGGCGGGGACATCGCCGCGCTCCGCTCGGTCGGCGAACTCTTCCGCGCCCTCGACCACGCCTACGGCGGCGGCCACGCCCGGCAGGCACTGGTCCGCTACCTGGAGCACGAGGCCGAGCCGATGCTGCGCGGCACCTACGGGGAGCAGACCGGCCGGCATCTGTTCGCCGCCGCCGCGGACCTCACGCGGCTGGCCGGCTGGACGTCGTACGACATCGGCGCGCACGGACTCGCGCAGCGGTACTTCGTCCAGGCGCTACGCCTGGCGCAGGCCGCGGGCGACCGGGTGTACGGCTCCTACGTGCTCATCACGATGAGCCGGCAGGCCGTCTACCTCGGGCACGGGCGCGAGGCCGTGCAGCTCGCGCGGGTCGCCCAGCAGGGCCTCGGCTCGGGGGGCCCGCACGTCGTGCAGGCGCTGCTGCACGCCGTCGAGGCGCGCGCCCACGGAGTGCTCGGCGAGGTGCGGGCCTGCACGGCCTCCCTGGTCCGGGCCGAGCGCGCGCTGGAGACCTCCCGGACCGGCGACGAAGTCCCGCACTGGGCACGGTACTTCGACGAGGCGCAGCTCGCCGACGAGTTCGGGCACTGCCACCGGGACCTTCAGCAGTTCCGGGCCGCCGCGCAGCACGCCGAACGGTCGCTGCAACTGCGGGCACCCGGCTACGCGCGCAGCCGGCTGTTCTGCCGGGTGGTGCTCGCCTCGGCACGGCTCGGGCTCGGAGAGCTCGACCAGGCCTGTCTGCTGGGCGCGGAGGCCGCGGGGCAGGCGGCCGAGATGCGGTCGGCGCGGGCCGTCGAGTACGTACGGGACTTCGAGAAACGGCTCGAACCGTACAAGGACGCCGCGCCCGTCCGCGGCTACCGCGACAAGGTGGCCGCGCTGAGCTGAGCGGGGCCGGGGCGTCCCCGGTCTCCGGCCTGGGGTACCGGAGACCGGGAAGCTCGATGGGCTCACCGGGGGAGCATGTTTCGCCCGCCCGGCAGGCAGGCGTCGCCGGGATGGTCCCAGGCTCTGGGACCAGAGCCTGGGACGCGGGGTCAGGCGGCGGCGGACTCCAGGGGTGCCGCCAACGGGGCCGGGCGGACGTCCAGGTCCGTCAGGAGGGCGTGGGCGGCCCGCCGGGCCGAGTGCAGCGCGCCCTGTGCCGTGCTGGTGTCCCGGTGGTCGCCGCACACGTACAGGCCCGCCAGCAGCCGTACGGGGCGGCGCGGATCGTGCGGTGGCGGCATCGCCGGGACCGCCTCGGGTTCGTGATGGACCGCCAGCAGTTCCCAGCGGGACGTCGACGTGCCGTAGAGACGGGCCAGCTGGGCGCGGACCGCCGCGTCCAGGTGGGCCGCGGCGGGCGGAGTGCCCAGCACGGTCGAGGAGATCAGGGCGCGGCCCGCGGGTGCCCGGGTGGGGTCGACCTGGCTGACGACCGCCGTGTGCGCCACCGGACCGCTCCGGTCGGCGTCCAGGAGCAACGCCGGTTCGGTGAGCGGGGGTTCGTCCGTGGTGTGGTGCAGAACGGTCACCGGATGGAAGGCGGGGACGTGCAGTCCGGGCAGGAACTGGGCGGCTGCGCGGGCGCCGGTCGCCAACAGGACGGCCCGGCAACGGAGTTCGCCGTGGTCCTTCGTCGTCACACGGGTCGTGGAGACGGCGGTGACCTCGACGCCGGTGTGCACGGTGCCGGGCGGAAGGGCGGCCGCGAGCAGCTCGGGGAGCGCGTCCGCGCCGCCCTCCGGCAGACACAGCCGGCCCGTCGCGAAGGAGTGCAGCGCGAGGTCGGCGCAACGGCTCGACGTCCGGAGCTCCGGGTCGCACAGCAGGGCGGCGAGGAGGGGGCGCAGAAAGGTGTCGACCGTGCGGGGCGGGAGGCCACGGGCGGTCAGCGCCCCCGCCGCGGCGAGGTCCGGGCGGGCGAGCAGGCGCTCCGGCGGGGTGGCGGCCAGACGCGCGAGGGCCGTGCTGAGACGGGACTGGTCGAGGGGGCCGCCGAGCGGCCCGGGGCGGGTGGTTCCGCGGGCGGGCCGGGGCAGCGGAAGCCGGGGGGCGCTCGCGAGGGCGCGTGCGGTGGTGAGTGCGCCCCTCGCGCTCCGGGGAGTGCCGGGCGTGCCCGCGGGGTGGCGCTGTCCGTCGCTGTGCAGCAGCACGCCGGGGGAGAACGGGCACAGGGCAAGGGCGCCCAGGCCCGGGGTGTGGCGCAGTTCCGGGTACGAGGTGGACAGGAGCCGGCCGAGCCGGTCCAGCCGGAAGCCGTCGATTTTCTCCGTGGACATACGACCGCCCACATGGGGGGCGGCCTCCAGGACGGCGGTCCTCAGCCCCGCCCCGGTCAGATGCCGTGCGGCCGCGAGGCCGGCGACACCGGCTCCGACGACGACGACGTCCACGTCTTCCGCGATCTCCGCCATGTGCGCGGCTTGGCGTGCGGGCTCTAGCACGTGCCCTCCTCGAGGTTGCGCGGCCGGTGGGGACGTCATGCCCCCAACACGCTTCTGGGATACCCGAGTTCGGATCGAGGGTGCGAGGTGTGGGCCCGAGGGGGAAGTCGCGCGGCGGCCGTGCACGGGAGCATGGGGGGTGCATGTACCCGACCGCCGGGGGCAGTTGGACCCGCCGGAGGCGGTACGCGTGCCCCGGGCGACACCCGGCGAGGTGCTCCGGGGTTCCCCGGAGACGCGCCCCCCCGCTCAGTCCAGCGTGGCGCGCAGGGCTCCCTCGATCGACGGGAACGCGAAGGTGAAGCCCGATTCCAGGAGGCGGGTGGGCAGGACGCGTTGGCTGCCCAGGATGTCCTCGGCCATGTCGCCCAGGGCGAGGCGGAGGAGTGGGGCGGGGGTGGTGAGGAGGGTCGGGCGGCGCAGCACGCGGCCCATCGCCTCGGTGATCTCGCCGTTGGTGAGCGGGTCCGGGGCGGTCAGGTTCACCGGCCCGGACAGGGACTCCGTGTCGATGAGATGCCGGATCGCGGCCACCTCGTCGTGCAGGGCGATGTAGCTCCAGTACTGGCGCCCGTTCCCCATCCGCCCCCCGGCGCCCGCCCGGAACAGCGGGATCAGCCTGGCCCAGGCCCCGCCCTCGCGGGCCACCACGAGCCCGGTCCTGGGCAGCACCGTACGCACCCCTGCCTCCTGCGCGGGAGCCGTCGCCTCCTCCCACTCCACGCACACGGAGGGCAGGAACCCGTCCCCGGGCGGCGCCGACTCGTCCACCGCACGGCCGTCCGTGTCCCCGTAGAACCCGATCGCGCTCCCGTTGACGAAGACCCGCGGCGGTTCGTCGAGCGACGCCACCGCCTCCGCGAGGGTCGCCGTCCCGAGCACCCGGCTGTCCCGGATCATCCGCTTGTACGTTCGCGTCCAGGGCCGCGCCGCGACCGGGGCGCCCGCCAGGTTGACCACCGCGGCACAGCCGATGAGCCCCACCGCGTCGATCCGCTGCCGCTGCGGATCCCACCGGACCTCGTGCGCCGAGCGCGGCTCCCGGCGCACGAGCCGGACCACCTCGTGCCCCTCGGCGCTCAGGGAGCGCGCCAGCGCGGAACCGATCAGACCGGACGCGCCGGCGATCACGATGCGGGAACCCGGGGACAGCGGTGAGTCGCTCATGGGTCCATCCTGCCCGCGCCGCCGCGGACTTCACGGAACGAGCCCCAGCGCGGCGGCCGTACAGTGACCGGTATGTCAGCTGCTCCGCGGATACGCACCGCCACCCTCGACGACGAGGACGCGCTCGGCCGGCTCGACCGCGACACCTGGTCCACGCTGCACGCCGTCATGCCGCGCCCCAGGCCGCCGTACGAACCCTTCTACAGCGAGCGGTTCGGTCCCCGGGACCATTTCGTCGCCGAGCTCGACGGCCGCCTGGTGGGGTACATCCGGCTCGGCTTCCCGACCCCGCTCGCCAGCAACGCGCACGTCCGGCAGATCCTCGGACTCGCCGTCGCCGACGACGCGCGCGGCGCCGGGGTGGGCCGCGCGCTGCTGCGGGCGGCGCGCGAGGAGGCCGGCCGCCAGGGCGCCCGGCGCATCACGCTGCGCGTGCTCGGCCACAACACTCCGGCGCGCGGGCTGTACGAGTCCGAGGGCTTCGTCGTCGAGGGGATCCTGCCCGGCGAGTTCCTGCTGGACGGCGTGTACGTGGACGACGTCCTGATGGGACGCCCGCTCTGATCGGTCCCGCTGATCAGTCCTCGTCCCCGGTGGGCAACGGGCGAAGGCCGTCCATGAGGTGACGCAGACAGCGGAGCGCCAGCTCTGCGGGTGAACCCGGTCCGTCCGCCGCCGCGTCCGTGGCCGCCCAGGTCTCCAGGGCGATCCGGATCGCGTCCGTGGCCGCGGCGGCGATCAGCCGGGTCTCCAGCGGGTCCGCACCGGTGCCGGCCAGCCGTGCGACCACCGGGATCAGCCGTTCCTCCGACTCCTGGTTCACCCGGTACCAGACGGCGCGCAGCGCGGGATCGCCGACGGCAGCCCGCAGCAGGGTGCGGGTCTGCTCCAGTCGTTCGGCCGCGTGCGCGCCGGGGGAGGACAGCGCCTCCGTGACCGCCCGCTCCAGCGCCTTCGGGAGCGCCGTGTCCGGTTCCGTCGCCGCGAGCAGCGCCCGCCAGTGGTCGCCTCCGGCGGCGAGCAGCGGGCCCACGGCGTCCTGCTTGTTGCGGAAGTAGCGGTAGAAGGTGCGCAGCCCCACGCCGGCCCGGCGGGCGATGTCCTCCGCCGTGGTGCCGTCCGGGCCGTGCTCCGTGAAGAGCTCCGCCGCCGCGCGCGCGATGTCGAGCTGGGTCGCCGCCTTGCGGCGCTCGGTCAGCGAGAGTGCGGGGGCTTCGGGCGCGCGGGACGGCTGGCTGCTCACGGGGAAAGCGTACGCCGGGAGAGAGGCGAGGGGCATGTTTCGCCGATGCGGCAAAACATGCCACACGGCGGGTCCCGGCGGCCCCGCGCCGCAGGGTCCCAGGCCGTGGGCACCACACCCCGGGACCCGCGCCGGGACGGCCGTATCCCCTCGCCGGGAGGAGGCCGCGTTCCCCGGCATGGGGCAGGCCGCGCTCCCGGGCCGGTCCGCGACCCGCCCGGGTCAGGAGGTGACGAGGTCGCCCGTGTCCACGCGGGCCGTGGCGTGTGCCGCCTTGTGGGCGTCGCCCGCGACCTCGTGCGCCGTCAGGACGTACCCCGTCTCGTTGTCCGAGGTCGAACGGGCGAAGACCACGCCGTACACCTTGCCGTCGGTCGTGAGGAGCGGCCCGCCGGAGTTGCCCGGACGGACGGTCGAGCGGATCGAGTAGATCTCGCGGGTGACCGTGCCGGAGTTGTAGATGTTCTGGCCCGTCGCGTTGATGCGGTTCGCGACCGTGGCGGCCTGGAGATCGAGGCCACCGTCCTGCGGGTAGCCCGCGACCACCGCGGAGTCGCCGCGCGAGGCGACCCCGTCGAAGTGGACGACAGGCGCCCGCAGACCCGGCACGTACAGGACGGCGACGTCCTTCTGCGGATCGAAGAGCACCACCCGCGCCTGGTAGGGGCGGCCGACCCCGCCCACCCGCACGGTCGGCCGGTCGATGCCCGCCACCACGTGGGCGTTGGTCATCACGTGCTGGGAGGAGTAGACGAAGCCGCTGCCCTCCCGGCCCTGGTTGCCCGAGACGCCCTCGACCTTCACCGTGCTCAGCTTGGCGGCGTTCGTCGCGGACGGCGTCACACTGTCCCCGGAGGGCTTGGCGACCCCGGCCGTCGGTTCGTTCTCGAACGGGTTGAAGACCTGCGGGAAGCCCGCCTCCGTGAGCGCCGAGGTCGCACGCGAGAACCAGGTCGGGGTGGTCTCCGGCATCGTCTTCTGCACGGCGCCCAGCAGCGCCGAGTTGCGGATCGACTGCGTCACCACCACCGAGGAGGACGCGCCGAGCACGCTCGCCGCCACCCAGGCCACCAGCAGCACGGCCAGCGTGTTCGCCGCGGCTCCGCCGATCCCGTCGGCCACCCGCAGCGGCCCCTCGTCCAGCTCGCGGCGCAGCTTCAGCGCCAGCCGCCCGGCCAGCTCGTGGCCCACCACGGCGGGCACCAGCACCGTGAGCACCGCCGTCACCGTCGCCGCCGGTGTCCCCGCCGTGACCAGCTCCATCATCCAGGGCAGCACCCATACGCCGATGACGGCGCCGCCCACGAAACCGGCCAGCGACACACAGCCGGCCACCAGGCCGCGGCGGTACCCGGACGCCGCGTAGACCAGGATCACCAGCATCAGCAGGAGGTCGAGCACGTCCACGGAGCCGCCTTTCTCTAGGGCCCCTTAGTACGCGCCGGGCGGGCCCAGTGATCAGCCACGCGCGTTCGGTGCCGCGGAAACGGCCACACACCCGTGGACCTGTAGAAACGTCCCGGACACGCATGATGGTTCCACCAGGTGGCACACCACACATCGCGGGCCGCGCTGATCCGGGTCAGGGTGGCTCCATGCGTGTCTTCCGGAAGCCGCGGGGGCCTCGAATACGGAGCGGGGAGCGAGCGTCCCGTCCCGTGCGTCATGGGCGCCCGGCGCCCCGGGCCCGCGAGGATCACACAGGAGCGGGGCGAGCGCCCCGTGCCTCCCTGCCGTCCGGCGTGCGCCGGCGTGCGCGGGTGGGGCCGCCGAGACCGCTCCTCATCCTCTTCGGGTGCGTACCCGGCCTGCTCGCCCTCCTGGCGCTGGTGATGTGCACGGCCGGGATGGACCGCACGGCGCCCCGCGCGTCCGTCCCGAGACCGCCCCCGGTCGCGGCCCGGCTCACCGTGCCCCGCCCCGTCGCCCGGCCGCCCATCGTGCCGCGGTCGAAGTGGCTCGACGCCGCGACCACGCGCGAGCAGCCGCCGCCCCGTTACGACGACCGAGTCGTCGCGGTCTTCATCCACCACACCGACTCGCCGAACGGCTACGACTGCGCCGACGTGCCCCGCATCATCCGTGACGTCTACGCGGGCCAGACCGGTGTCAAACAGTGGGACGACATCGGCTACAACTTCCTCGTCGACCGCTGCGGCACGATCTACGAGGGCCGCGCGGGCGGCGTCGACCGGCCTGTCACCGGGGCGCACACGCAGGGCTTCAACCATCGCTCCGCCGGGATCGCCGCGATCGGCACCTTCACGGGGGGAGCACCGGTGCCGAAGGCGATGACCGAGGCGATAGCCCGCCTCGTGGCCTGGAAACTCGGGCTCGCCGGCGTCGATCCCCGGGGCACCGTCCGCCTCGTCTCCAGCAACAGCCTCAGCCGGTACGCGACGGGCACCGCCGCCGTGCTCTCCACCGTCTCCGGCCACAACGCCGCCTTCATGACCACGTGCCCCGGTGCCGCCCTCACCGCCCGCCTCCCCGAGATCCGCGCCCTGGCCGCCCGCTACCAGGGCCGCTGACGGCCCCGCCGAGCCCCGCGCCGACAGTCACAGGCACGCCCCCGGCGGCTCACAGACTCCCCAGAGCCGTGCGTCCTACGGTCGTCGTACGCACTGACCGGAGGTGGGGATCATGAGGATCAGTCGGACGGAGCCCGCGCGCCGCACGGGGAGCGGGGCGCACGCGGGGCACATCGCGGGCGCGCGGGACGCGGAGCCGGCCGACGGCCGGGTGAGGACCGCGCGCGGCCCGTGGGCGGTGGTCTGCGCGGTGGCGACGGTCGTCCTGGGCCCGGCGGCGGTCACGGCGTCCGCGCTGGACCAGGCCAACGCGGCCCCGATGCACCAAACGGCGCACGCCGATCAGCCGCAGGCGCACCTCCCCTCGGACCTGGTCCGCCGACGAACCGCGGCCTAGACCCGGCGGACCTGCGGCTTGGAGCCGGCGGAGCCGCGGCCCAGACCCGGCGGACCTGCGGCTTGGAGCCGGCGGACTTGCGGCCTGGCGCCGACGGACCGCAGCCTGGAAGCGGACCGGCCACGCCTGAGACTCGGGTCCCGCCAGTCCCACAGCAGGGACCGCCGGTTCCGCAGCCGGTCCTGCCAGTCCCGCAACAGGTTCCGCTGGTCCCGCAGCCGGTCCCCGGCGGTCCCGTCAGTCCCCGCAGCCGGTCCCGTCAGTCCTCCCTGAACCGCTCCCACAGCTTGGGGTAGCGCTCCGCGATGACCGACTCGTTCTCGAATTCGAGCGGGGTGCCCTCGGGCTCCGCCGCCGCGGCCGGGATGCCCAGGGCGGGCGCGACCGCACCGGTCAGCTGCTCGTAGGCCTCGTCGGCCGCGTAACCCAGCTCCTCGCCGTCGCCGTCGATCTCCTCGTCGAAGTCCTCCAGGAGTTCGGCGAGCGTGTCGGGGTCGTGCATCGCGCCCTCGAAGACGTCCCGGCCCTGGCCGATCAGCCAGCACCGGAAGAAGTCGAAGGCGTCGTCGCTGGCCCCGTCGAGCAGCACCCAGGCCGCGCCCCACAGATCCCAGCGGTACGCGCGGTTGTAGCGGGACTCGAAGTGCCGGGCGAAGTCCAGGACGGAGTCCGGGTCGAGCTGGACGAGCCGCTCGACGAGCAGATCGGCCTGTTCCTCGGGATCGCCCTCGGCAGTCTCGCGGGTCGTGTCCACCAGCTGCCAGAACTCCGTCTCGTCCATCACGGGTCCAGCATCGGGCCTGGGCGGGAGGGACGCACGCGGAGTGGCGCAGATTGTTATGCATGCACATGCCGAAGGTAAAACCGCCGGGTTCGTGCGGATTTCAAGCGGGGTGGCGCGGAACGGCCTCACGCAGCCCGCGATCGCCGGCGAAGTGCCGCGCATCCGGCCGCGAGCACCGGTGGAACGCCACCCGTCCGGCCGCGATCACCGGTAGAGCGAGGCCGATCCGGCCGCGTCCTTCGCGCACCGCTCCCGCAGGGCCGCCGGAGCGATCACCTCCACCTCGGGCCCGAGCCCCCGCAGCTGTACGCGGGCGACCTCCTCGGACTCGACCGGGAGCGTGAGGGTCACCCAGCCCCACCCGTCGGGGGCGCCGGACGCGCCGAGCCCCTCCTTCGCGGCCACGGGATCAAGGACGTACGGCAACTGTCGTACGCCCTCCGGGGACAGCCGTACGACGACCTCGGACCGCAGGACGGACCGGGCGAACTCCTCGGCCCGCTCCTCCCAGAACGCGGGCAGGTCGAACCCCTCGTCCCGGCGGAAGCGCTCCGCACCGAGGGCGACGGCGGTGAACCGGTCGATCCGGTACACCCGGAAGGACTCCGCGTCCGCCACCCGCGCACACAGATACCAGAGGCCCGCCTTCAGGACGAGCCCGTACGGCTCCAGCGTCCGCTCCACCTCCGACTCGCCCCGCCGGTAGCGCGCGCGGACCGGGCGGTCGTCCCACACCGCGTCCGCGACCGAGGGCAGCAGCTCCGGCGTCCGGGGCTCGCTGAACCAGGCGGGCGCGTCCAGATGGAACCGCTGCGCCGCCGTGCGCGAGGCGTCCCGAACGGAGGGCAGCAACGCCGCCGACACCTTCAGCCGGGCCGCCGACGCGGTGTCCTCGAGGCCCATCTCGCGCAGCGCCCCCGGTACCCCGCTCAGGAACAGCGCCTCCGCCTCGCCGCGAGCCAGCCCCGTCAGCCGCGTCCGGTACCCGCCGACCAGGCGGTAGCCGCCGGTCCGCCCCCGGTCCGCGTACACCGGGACCCCCGCCTCCGACAGCGCCTGCGCGTCCCGCGTGATCGTGCGCTCGGACACCTCCAGCTCCCGCGCCAGCTCGGCGGCGGTCATCGACGCGCGGGTCTGGAGCAGCAGCACCAGCTTGATCAGACGAGCGGCACGCATGGCTTCATCATGCCGGGCACCACTGACAACCCGGGGACGGGCGGCTGACCCCGCGGGGCCGCCGTGCGGGGCCGTCGTGCGAGGGCGGGGAAAATCAGTGAAGGGGTACGGCGGTCGGTCGCCGTACCCCTTCACCGGGTTCATACCCCGAGCACTACAGGCCGTAGCGCTCCCGGGCCTCCTTCACCGCGGACGCCTTGACCTCACCGCGGCGGGCGAGCTGCGCCAGCGCCGCGACGACGATCGACTGCGCGTCCACGCCGAAGTGGCGGCGGGCCGCCGCACGGGTGTCGGAGAGGCCGAAGCCGTCGGCACCGAGCGAGGACCAGTCCTGCTCGACCCACTGCGCGATCTGGTCCGGGACCTGGCGCATGTAGTCGGAGACCGCGAGCACCGGGCCCTCCGCGCCCTGCAGCGCCTGGCGGACGAACGGCACGCGCTCCTCGCCGCGCAGCAGGGCCGCGTCGGCCTCCAGCGCGTCGCGGCGCAGCTCGGTCCAGGAGGTCGCGGACCACACGTCGGCGGCCACGCCCCACTCCTCGGCGAGCAGCCGCTGGGCCTCCAGGGTCCAGTGGATCGCCGTACCGGAACCGAGCAGCTGGATGCGCGGGGCGTTCGCCGCGGCCACGTTCAGGCCCGCAGACTCCGCCGTGTTGAAGCGGTACAGGCCCTTGAGGATGCCCTCGTCGATACCGAGGCCGGCAGGCTTGGCCGGCTGCCGCATCGGCTCGTTGTAGACGGTCAGGTAGTAGAAGACGTCCTGGTCCTCGCCCGGGGCCGCCTCGCCGTACATCCGGCGCAGACCGTCCTTGACGATCGCCGCGATCTCGTACGCGAACGCCGGGTCGTAGGACAGCGCCGCCGGGTTGGTCGCCGCGATGACGGGGGAGTGGCCGTCCGCGTGCTGCAGGCCCTCACCGGTCAGCGTCGTACGGCCCGCCGTGGCACCGACCAGGAAGCCGCGGCCGAGCTGGTCGCCGAGCTGCCACATCTGGTCGGCGGTGCGCTGCCAGCCGAACATCGAGTAGAAGATGTAGAAGGGGATCATCGTTTCGCCGTGCGTGGAGTACGCGGTCGACGCGGCGATGAAGTCCGCCATGGAACCGGCCTCGGTGATCCCCTCGTTGAGGATCTGGCCGTCCTTGGCCTCCTTGTAGTACATCAGCTGGTCGCGGTCGACCGGCTCGTACGTCTGGCCCTTGGGCGAGTAGATGCCCAGCGACGGGAAGAGCGACTCCATACCGAAGGTACGGGCCTCGTCCGGGACGATCGGCACCCAGCGCCGGCCGGTCTGCTTGTCGCGGACCAGGTCCTTGACCAGCCGGACGAAGGCCATCGTCGTCGCCAGGTTCTGCGTGCCGGAGCCCTTGTCGAAGGCCGCGAACGTCTTGTCGGCGGAGGCCGGCAGCGGGGCCACGGCGTGCGTACGGCGGGCCGGGGCCGGGCCGCCGAGCGCCGCGCGGCGCTCCTGGAGGTAGCGGACCTCGGGGGAATCGGCGCCCGGGTGGCCGTAGGGCACCACGCCGTCGACGAACTGGCTGTCGGAGATGGGCAGTTCGAGCAGGTCACGCATCTGCTTGAACTCGTCCGTCGACAGCTTCTTCATCTGGTGGTTGGCGTTCTTCGACGCGAAGCCCTCACCGAGGGTGTGGCCCTTGACCGTCTGGGCCAGGATCACCGTCGGCGCGCCCTTGTGGGCGAGGGCGGCGCGGTAGGCCGCGTACACCTTGCGGGCCTCGTGACCGCCGCGCGAGAGGTGGAAGCACTCGAAGATCTTGTCGTCGCTCAGCAGCTTCGCCATCTCGACGAGCGCCGGGTCGGAGCCGAAGAAGTCCTGGCGGATGTAGGCGGCGTCGCGGGTCTGGTACGTCTGCACCTGCGCGTCGGGTACCTGGCGCAGGCGGCGGACGAGCGCGCCCGTGGTGTCGAGCCGGAACAGCTCGTCCCAGGCCGAGCCCCACAGCGACTTCACGACGTTCCAGCCGGCGCCGCGGAACTGGGCCTCCAGCTCCTGCACGATCTTGAAGTTCGCGCGGACCGGGCCGTCGAGGCGCTGCAGGTTGCAGTTGATGACGAAGGTCAGGTTGTCCAGACCCTCGCGGGAGGCGAGTGCGAGTGCCGCCGTCGACTCCGGCTCGTCCATCTCGCCGTCACCGAGGAACGCCCACACGTGGGACGCCGAGACGTCCTTGATGCCGCGGTTGGTGAGGTAGCGGTTGAAGCGGGCCTGGTAGATCGCCGACAGCGGGCCGAGACCCATGGAGACGGTCGGGAACTCCCACAGCCAGGGCAGCCGGCGCGGGTGCGGGTACGACGGGAGGCCGTTGCCGCCCGCCTCCTGGCGGAAGTTGTCCAGGTGGTGCTCGGTCAGGCGCCCGTCGAGGAAGGCACGGGCGTAGATGCCGGGGGAGGCGTGGCCCTGGATGTAGAGCTGGTCGCCGGACCCGTCACCCTCCTTGCCCTTGAAGAAGTGGTTGAAGCCGGTCTCGTAGAGCCAGGCCGCGGAGGCGAAGGTGGCGATGTGGCCGCCGACGCCGTGCTTCGCGCCCCGGGTCACCATCGCGGCCGCGTTCCAGCGGTTCCACGCGGTGATCCTGGCTTCCATCGCCTCGTCGCCGTCCACGGTGGGCTCGGCGGCGGTGGGGATGGTGTTGACGTAGTCGGTCTCGAGCAGCTTGGGCAGCGCGAGACCGTTGCCCTCGGCGCGCTCCAGCGTGCGGCGCATCAGGTACGCGGCACGGTGCGGCCCGGCCGCCTGGGTGACGGCGTCCAGGGAGGCCTGCCATTCGGCGGTCTCCTCGGGGTCGCGGTCCGGGAGCTGGTCGAGCTCGCTCGGCTGGATTGCGGTGGGGTCGGTCATTGCGCCGCCTTCCGGATGCGGAGGGGGGTTCCCTCATCGGCAAGGGGTTTTCGGGGTGTGCCCTTGGTCTGTGGCAGGACAGGGCGGCGGGCTCTTGTAGGAGCCCGTCGGTGACTGTAACTCCCTGATCGATGATCGATCAAAGGATTCCGGGGGAAATCCTCTTCAGATCGGAAAGTCGGCACGGGGTGCCTTGAAGCCAGGCACCGGGTGCCTTGAAAATCGACGGTTCTCGCAGGTGGGAGCACGGTTGAGCGCGGGTGTGCTCCCCTGCGCCGGTGTCGTCCGGGCGTGCCTCACGGGCGTGGGGCGCAGCCGAGGACATGGGCCTTCACGAGGTCGGCGATCAGCGGATCGCGCCGCCTGAAGGCGTCCACGAGGGCTTCGTGCTCCTCCGCGTACGACTGCTGGACGGTTCCGAGCCAGCGGATGGACAGGGCCGTGAAGACCTCGATGCCCAGGCCCTCCCAGGTGTGCAGGAGGACGGAGTTACCGGCCGCCCGGACCAGCTCGCGGTGGAACCCCACGGTGTGCCGCACCTGGCCGGTCCCGTCCGCGAGCCGGTCGGCCTCGTACAGCGCCGTCACGTGCGGTTCGAGGGCCGAGCAGTCCTCGGCCAGCCGCCCGGCCGCCAGCTCCGCCGCGATGGCCTCAAGACCGGCTCGTACGGGGTAGCTCTCCTCCAGGTCGGCGGCCGTCAGATTCCGCACCCGTACGCCCTTGTTCGGCGCCGACTCGATCAGCCGCAGCGACTCCAGCTCGCGCAGCGCCTCCCTGACCGGGGTCTGGCTGACCTCCAGCTCGGTGGCGATCCGCCGCTCCACGATCCGCTCGCCCGGCTTCCAGCGCCCGCTGACGATCCCCTCCACGATGTGCTCGCGGATCTGTTCGCGCAGCGAGTGGACGACGGGCGCGGTCATGAAGGCTCCTTTGGGAGGGGCGGCGAAACGGCGAAACCCCGAGGGCGTTTGACCTTTAGACAATAAGGCCGCGCCCCGGTCGGTGAGGGGTGCATGGCGGCGCTTTCCCGCAGGTGAGACGAGACTTACACGCTGTCAGAGTGTTCCCTGCCGTACGGGCTCGTACCGGGTGAAGTCCGGATTCGTACCGCCGATGTGACCGCCGAACCCGGGGTCCGGCGGAAGAACGGCGGCCGCGGGAACCCCGGCCCCGCACAAACACGGCACCCCCGTCCGGAGGTCCGGACGGGGGTGCCGTGTCAGCGTGCGAGCGGTGCGGGTTACAGGCCGAGCTCGACCTCGAACTCGCCCGCCTCCAGGATCGCCTTGACCGCGGTCAGGTAACGGGCCGCGTCGGCGCCGTCCACCAGACGGTGGTCGTAGGAGAGCGTCAGGTACGTCATGTCGCGGACGCCGATGACGGTGCCCTCCTCCGTCTCGATGACGGCCGGACGCTTGACCGTGGCGCCGATGCCCAGGATCGCGACCTGGTTCGGCGGCACGATGATCGTGTCGAACAGCGCGCCGCGCGAGCCGGTGTTGGAGATGGTGAAGGTCGCGCCGGACAGCTCGTCCGGGGTGATCTTGTTCGCCCGGACCTTGCCCGCCAGGTCGGCGGTGGCCTTGGCGATACCGGCGATGTTCAGGTCGCCCGCGCGCTTGATGACCGGGGTCATCAGGCCCTTCTCCGAGTCCACCGCGATACCGATGTTCTCGGTGTCGAAGTAGGTGATCGTGCCCTCGTCCACGTTGATCCGGGCGTTGACGGCCGGGTGGGCCTTCAGCGCCTGGGCCGCCGCCTTCACGAAGAACGGCATCGGGGAGAGCTTGACGCCCTCGCGGGCCGCGAAGGAGTCCTTCGCCTGCGCGCGGAGCTTCATCAGCCGGGTGATGTCGACCTCGACGACCGAGGACAGCTGTGCCTGCTCGTGCAGGGCCTTGACCATGTTGTCGCCGATGACCTTGCGGATGCGAGGCATCTTGACGGTCTGGCCGCGCAGCGGGGAGACCTCCAGGACCGGCGCCTTCTTGGCGGAGGCGGCCGGGGCGGCGGCGGTCGGAGCCGGAGCGGCCGCGGCGGCCTTCGCGGCCTCGGCGGCGGCGATGACGTCCTGCTTGCGGATACGGCCGCCGACGCCGGTGCCCTTGACGGCGGCCAGGTCGACGCCGTTCTCGGCGGCGAGCTTGCGCACCAGCGGGGTCACGTAGGCGCCGTCGTCACCGGCGGTGGCGGCGGGCGCCGGAGCCGGGGTGACGGGGGCGGCGACCGGCGCGGGGGCCGGAGCGGCGGGCGCGGCCACCGGCGCGGGGGCCGGCTGGGCCGGGGCCGGGGCGGCGGCGACCGGGGCCGGGGCCGGGGCGGCGGCGACCGGGGCCGGGGCCGGAACGGCGGGGGCCGCCGGAGCCGGAACGGCGGGGGCCGCCGGAGCCGGGGCGGGGGCAGCGGGGGCGGCAGGAGCGGCGGCGGCCGGAGCCGCGCCCGGAGCGCCGATGACGGCCAGCTTGGCGCCGACCTCAGCGGTCTCGTCCTCGCCGACGACGATCTCCAGCAGCACGCCGGCGACCGGCGCGGGGATCTCGGTGTCGACCTTGTCCGTGGAGACCTCGAGCAGCGGCTCGTCCTCCGCGACCTCCTCGCCGACCTGCTTCAGCCAGCGGGTGACGGTGCCCTCGGTGACCGACTCGCCCAGCGCGGGCAGCACGACGTCGGTACCGGAGGCGCCACCGGCCGGAGCGGCGGGGGCGGCGGCGGGAGCGGCCGGGGCCGCGGGAGCCTCGGCGACCGGGGCGGGGGCGGCCGGAGCGGCGGCCGGGGCCTCGGCGGCGGGGGCCGGGGCGGCGGCGGGCGCGCCCGTGCCGTCGTCGATGACGGCCAGCTCGGCGCCGACCTCGACGGTCTCGTCCTCGGCGACCTTGATGGACGCCAGGATGCCGGCGGCGGGAGAGGGGATCTCGGTGTCGACCTTGTCCGTCGACACCTCCAGCAGCGGCTCGTCGGCCTCGACGCGCTCGCCCTCGGCCTTCAGCCAGCGGGTGACAGTGCCCTCGGTGACGCTCTCACCGAGTGCCGGAAGGGTTACGGAAACCGGCATGGTTTCTGTTGCTCCTTATTGGGGTCTCCCCTGCTCGATCGGAATCGAGAGCTAGGGGAAGTGCGGAAGTCTGTGGTCGTCGTCGCGCCCTGCTCGACGCGGGGACTGGGTACAGCCGGCGGCCGGGCGGACCGGCCGGGGCTGATCAGTCGTGCGCGTGCAGCGGCTTGCCCGCGAGGGCGAGGTGGGCCTCGCCGAGCGCCTCGTTCTGCGTCGGGTGGGCGTGGATGAGCTGGGCGACCTCGGCGGGCAGCGCTTCCCAGTTGTAGATCAGCTGGGCTTCGCCGACCTGCTCGCCCATGCGGTCGCCGACCATGTGGACGCCGACCACGGCACCGTCCTTCACCTGGACGAGCTTGATCTCACCCGAGGTGTTGAGGATCTTGCTCTTGCCGTTGCCCGCGAGGCTGTACTTCAGGGCGACGACCTTGTCCGCACCGTAGATCTCCTTGGCCTTGGCCTCGGTGATACCCACGGAGGCGACCTCGGGGTGGCAGTACGTCACGCGGGGGACACCGTCGTAGTCGATCGGGACGGTCTTCAGACCGGCCAGCCGTTCCGCGACCAGCATGCCCTCGGCGAAGCCGACGTGCGCGAGCTGGAGCGTCGGGACGAGGTCGCCGACGGCGGAGACGGTCGGCACGTTCGTGCGCATGTACTCGTCGACCAGGACGTAGCCGCGGTCCATCGCGATGCCCTGCTCCTCGTAGCCGAGACCGGCCGAGACCGGGCCGCGGCCGACGGCGACGAGCAGCAGCTCGGCCTCGAACTCCTTGCCGTCGGCAAGGGTGACCTTGACGCCGTTCTGGGTGTACTCGGCCTTCGAGAAGAAGGTGCCCAGGTTGAACTTGATGCCGCGCTTGCGGAACGCGCGCTCAAGAAGCTTGGAGGAGTTCTCGTCCTCGAGGGGCGCGAGGTGCTTGAGGCCCTCGACGATCGTCACGTCGGCGCCGAAGGACTTCCACGCGGAGGCGAACTCCACGCCGATGACACCGCCGCCCAGGATGATCGCGGACTGCGGCACGCGGTCCAGGACGAGGGCGTGGTCCGAGGAGATGACGCGGTTGCCGTCGATCTCCAGGCCCGGCAGCGACTTCGGCACGGAGCCGGTCGCGAGGAGCACGTGGCGGCCCTGGACGCGCTGCCCGTTCACGTCGACGGAGGTCGGGGAGGACAGACGGCCCTCACCCTCGATGTACGTCACCTTGCGGGACGCGATGAGACCCTGGAGACCCTTGTACAGGCCCGAGACGACCCCGTCCTTGTACTTGTGGACGGCGGGTACGTCGATGCCCTCGAAGGTGGCCTTGACGCCGAACTGCGCGCTCTCGCGGGCCTGGTCGGCGATCTCACCCGCGTGCAGCAGGGCCTTCGTGGGGATGCACCCACGGTGCAGGCAGGTACCGCCGACCTTGTCCTTCTCGATCAGGGCGACGTCCAGGCCCAGCTGCGCTCCGCGCAGCGCCGCGGCGTAACCGCCGCTACCGCCGCCGAGGATCACTAGGTCGAAAACGGTGCTGGCGTCGTTCGCCACGTCACGTCCTCCATGCATGTGCGCCGTAACGCCGGGCACCGTTGTCCCTTGCGGGTGGTTGACCGGTCGGTCGGCTGGTGTCCGGCCGCTCTTTCTACGGCCCTGTGGTGGGGGCCCTGTCCTGCCGAGAACCCATCTTCGCACTTGTCGAGGGCGAGCGAGACGCCGGGCCGGTGTGTGGGACGTCTGATCCATCACGTCGACGGGGTGCGGAGCCGGGTGAACCCGCGGATTTCGTCGCGGGCGAAACCTCCGTACGGCCATACGAGCGGCCCCGGGCGAGTCAACGCCCGGGGCCGCTCGCGGTACGAAGGCTCAGCCCAGGTCGCCGGCCGCCGTCAGTTCGGCGAGACGGACCAGGGTGCGGACCGCGGAACCGGTACCGCCCTTGGGGGTGTAGCCGAACGGGCCGGCCTCGTTGAACGCGGGGCCCGCGATGTCCAGGTGCGCCCAGGTGATGCCCTCGCCCACGAACTCGCGCAGGAACAGACCGGCGACCAGGCCGCCGCCCATGCGCTCGCCCATGTTGGCCATGTCGGCGGTGGGGGAGTCCATGCCCTTGCGCAGGTGCTCGGGCAGCGGCATCGGCCAGGACTCCTCGCCGACCTCGTCGGCGGCCTCGACGATCGAGGCGCGGAACGCGTCGTCGTTGGCCATCACGCCGAAGGTGCGGTTGCCGAGCGCCAGGACCATCGCGCCGGTCAGCGTCGCCACGTCGACGATCGCGTCCGGCTTCTCCTCGGACGCCTTCCACAGCGCGTCCGCGAGGACCAGCCGGCCCTCGGCGTCGGTGTTCAGGACCTCGACGGTCTTGCCGCTGTACATGCGCAGCACGTCACCCGGACGGGTGGCGGAGCCGGACGGCATGTTCTCGGCGAGGGCGAGCCAGCCCGTGACGTTGACCTCCAGGCCGAGGCGCGCGGCGGTGACCACGGCGGCGAAGACCGCGGCGGCGCCGGCCATGTCGCACTTCATCGTCTCGTTGTGCCCGGCGGGCTTCAGCGAGATGCCGCCCGAGTCGTAGGTGATGCCCTTGCCGACGAAGGCGAGGTGCTTGGTGGCCTTGGCGGAGGTGTACGACAGCTTCACCAGGCGGGGACCGGCGACCGCTCCGGCGCCGACGCCGACGATGCCGCCGTAGCCGCCCTTGGCCAGGGCCTTCTCGTCGAGCACGGTCACCTTGATGCCGTGCTCCTTGCCGGCCGCGGTGGCGACGGCGGCGAAGGACTCCGGGTTGAGGTCGTTCGGCGGGGTGTTGACGAGGTCGCGGGCGCGGTTGAGCTCCTCGGTCACGGCGGTGGCGCGCGCGACGGCCGCCTTGTACGCCGCGTCCCGGGGCTTGCCGCCGAGCAGCGTCACCTCGCCGAGCGGACCCTTGCCGCTCTTGGCGGCGTCGCCCCGGCCGGTCTCCTTGTAGGCGTCGAAGCCGTACGCGCCCAGGCGGGCGCCCTCGGCGACGGCACCGGCGTCGGCGGCGTCCCGGATCGGCAGCGCGAAGGCGGCCTTCTTGGCTCCGGCGAGCGCGCGGGCGGCGACACCGGCCGCGCGGCGCAGTGCCTCGGCGTCGAAGCCGTCCTCCTCCTCGGGGACCGCTCCCAGGCCGACGGCCACCACGACGGGGGCCTTGAATCCGGACGGCGCGGGCAGCTTGGTCACCTCGCCCTCGGACCCGGAGGCGCCGAGGGTCTCCAGGATTCCGGCGAGCCCGCCGTCGTACGCCTTGTCCACGGCCTCGGCGCCCGGTGCGACGACCGGGCCCTTGGGGCCCTTCGCGACACCGACGACGATCGCGTCGGCCCGCAGACCTGACGCTGCGGCGGTGCTGAGAGTGAGAGCAGTCACGGTGGTGAGATCTCCGCTTCCATTGAAGTTCGTGTGGCCGAGAGGGGTGGGTCGACCGGGCCCGACGGCTGACCCTAGATCCGTCCTCGGGGGCGGTCCTTGCCGGGGCCCCTGACAGGGCGGGCGAGTACCCGGGACGAGCCTACGCTCGGGCTCGGGTTTCGCTCATTCCTACGGACGTTCACCCACAAGTGGCGGCGTGCTGGATTCCCGCCCCTCACTCTTGGTCACCTGAGACACACTCATCGTGTTCCGGTGGGCGGGTCGTCCACTGGTTTGCACGATTTCCACAGATCCCCCACGGTTTCCACCCGAAGGGGGATCTTCGAGGGGGAGGCGCAACACATGGCACAGAGTCTGCATCGGTGGAGAGGGACGGCCGCCGTCCTGGGGGCCGCCGGACTCCTGGCGCTGGGAGTGGGGACTCCCGGCGCATCCGCTGCCGCCACACCGCGCATCGATCTCAAGGTCCTGGTCGTCGACAACGGCGCGGGCCAGGTGGGGGCGATCACCGCGGAGCTGAAGAACGACGGTGTCCCGTACACCACGGTCAATCTGGGTGACGCGAGCCGTCCGACCATCAGCGCGACGTTCCTGAGCGACACCGTGAACGGCGCCCCGCGCGCCAAGTACCAGGGCGTCGTCCTGCCGAACGAGGCGCCGTTCGGCGCGGGTTCGGCCGAACAGACCGCTCTGGAGACGTACGAGAAGACGTTCGGCATCCCGCAGGTCGACGCCTACACCTGGGCACACCCCGAGGTCGGTCTCGACTACACCAACCAGAACGGCGGCTGGTCCGGCGTCCTGGACGGAGCGACCACCCAGATCACCGCGGCGGGCACGGCCGGCCCGTTCCGCTACCTCGACGGACCGCTGACCTTCGAGGACAACGACCCGGCGGTGCAGGAGACCTACGGGTACGCGGCGCACCCGAGGGACGGGTTCACCAGCTACCTGGACGCGCCCACCGGCGGTTCGATGCTCGGGCAGTACGCGCACGACGGGCGCCGCGAACTCGTGGTGACCTTCGCGTACAACCAGTACCAGAAGCAGTTCAAGGTCCTGGCGCGCGGCATCGTCGAATGGCTCACCCAGGGCGTGCACCTCGGGCAGAGCAGGAACTACTTCTCCGTCCACGTCGACGACGTCTTCGCGTCCGACGCCCGCTGGGACTCCCAGCTCAACTGCACGCCGGGCGACATCGACTGCGCGGGCGGCGACGGCGAGGACACGACCACGCCGATCCGGATGACCGCGGACGACGCCGCCTACGCCGCCCAGTGGGAGGCCGACCACGGGTTCACGCTCGACATGGTCTTCAACGCGGGCGCGGGCGAGGAGTGGAAGACCGAGAACGGCGGCACGGACGCCCTCACGGACCGGCTGCTCGCCGACAAGGCCAAGTTCCGCTGGATGAACCACACGTACACGCACCTGTTCCTCGGCTGCGTCCAGGACACCACGACCGTCCCCTGGACCTGCTCGAAGAACGCCGACGGCTCGACGAAGTACGTGAGCCGGTCGGACATCTCCGCGGAGATCGCGAACAACAACAACTGGGCGGCCTCCCACGGCCTGTCCACCGACCGCACCGAGCTGGTGACCGGCGAGCACTCGGGTCTCAAGACGCTGCCCCAGCAGCCCGACGACAACCCGAACCTCGCGGCCGCCCTCTCCGCGAACGGCGTCAAGTGGACCGGGTCCGACAACTCCCGTGAGCCCGAGCAGCGTTCGGTCGGCAAGGGCGTGATGACCGTCCCCCGCTACCCGATGAACATCTACTACAACGCCGGCAAGGCCGAGGAGATGGCCGACGAGTACAACTGGATCTACACCTCGAAGGCCGACGGCGGCAGCGGCCTCTGCGAGAACAACGCCACGTCCACCTGCATGCCGGCCCCGCTGAACGCGGCCACCGGCTACGCCGACTACATCGTCCCGGTCGAGGCGCGCAACGCGTTGTCGCACGCCATCGGCAACGACCCGCGCCCGCACTACGTCCACCAGTCCAACCTGGCCGAGGACCGCATCCTGTACCCGGTCCTGGACAAGGTGCTCTCCGACTACAAGGACATCTACGCCGACAACACCCCGCTGCAGAACCCCCGCGAGAGCGCGATCGGCACCGAGCTCCAGCGCCGTACCGACTGGCAGACGGCCCTGGCGAGCGGCAAGGTCACGGCCTACCGCGTCGGCAACACCGTCACCGTCACGGCCCCGTCCGGGACCCAGATCCCGGTGACCGTGCCCGAGGGGACCACCAAGCAACTCCTGGTCGGCACCACCCCGTTCGGCACGCCGTACGCGGGACAGCGCAATGACTGGACCAAGCCGGAGCTCCTTCAGTCCGCAGTGAAGCTGAACCTGCCCGCGTAAGCACGGCAGCGCCGTGGCTCGCGACGCGCACCCCGGTCCGACACGGCCGGGGTGCGCTCGCGAGCCGCGCGACGGGTGCCGGGGCGAGTCTGTGTCACCTCGTCCACGGGGTACCGGCCGGCATCGACGCGGCGGCCCTGGCACAGGAACGGGGGGCCGCCCTGTACTGCGCGGTCCCCGGAGTGGGGACCACCCCTGGGGCACGCTGCCGCACACCCTCGACCCCGCCCCGTGAACACCCCGGTGGTCAGCCCAGCGAGAGAACCACCAGCGCGGTCGTCGCCGCCGTCTCCGCGAGGCCCCCGAACACATCGCCGGTGACACCGCCGAAGCGCCGGGTGCAGTGCCGCAGCAGCAGTTCCGCGGCCAGGCAGGAAACGCCCACCGCCACCGCGGCACGCACGAGGTCGTACGTCCCGACGAGCGCGCCCGCACCCGCCGCCGCGCCGGCCACGGCCGCCGCCACCAGCAGGGCGCCGCGCACCGGCACGGTGCCCGCGACCGCCGCGCCCAGACCCTCGGGACGGGCCGCGGGCACCCCGGCGCGGGCGGCGAGCGTGAGCGCGAGGCGGGCCGCGGTCGCCGAGACGACGGCCGCGAGGACACCCCGGCCCCACGAGGCGTCGTACGCCTGGGCGAGTGCGGCCACCTGGGCGAGCAGGACGAACAGGAGGGTGATCACGCCGAACGGGCCGATGTCCGACTGCTTCATGATCCGCAGTGCTTCCTCGGCGGGCTTGCCGCTGCCCAGCCCGTCCGCGGTGTCGGCGAGGCCGTCGAGGTGCAGGCCCCGGGTGAGCGCGGCGGGCACGGCGGCGGTGGCCACGGCCGCGAGCGGCGGGCCGGCGCCCATGGCCAGCAGCGCCACGCCCACCAGGGCCGCGCCCGCCCCGACCACCAGACCGGCCAGCGGGGCGCACAGCATGCCGCCGCGCGCCGCGTCGCGGTCCCAGCGGCCCACCTTCACGGGGAGCACGGTGAGGGTGCCGAAGGCGAAGCGGAGGCTGTCGGCGAGGGAGGCCCCGGAGGCGGTCTTGGACATCGGCGCAGGCTACCCGGACGCCCGGAGGGCGGATACGGCGGCGGTGGATAAAGTTCACATATGGGTCATTGGTTTCAGCGGAACGTCATCGAGCCCGGGAAGCTCCCGCTGCTGCTGGCGCTGGCCTCGTTCGTCGTGACCTTCGTGGTCACCCGCGCCATCGTGCGGCTCATCCGCGCCGGCAAAGGGCCCTTCGGCAACGTCAAGGCCGGTGATCTGCACATCCACCACGTGGTGCCCGGGGTCGTGCTCACGGTGATCGGCGGCTTCGGCGCGGTGGCCAGCAGCCGGTACGGGGCCGGGGCGTGCGCCAGCGCCGTGGTGTTCGGCATCGGAACGGGCCTGGTGCTCGACGAGTTCGCGCTGATCCTGCACCTCGACGACGTCTACTGGACCGAGGCGGGGCGCAAGAGCGTCGAGGTCGTGGTGGTCACGGCGGCCCTCGTAGGTCTGATGCTCAGCGGCTTCTCGCCGTTCGGCGTCAACGACGTCAGCGACCAGGAGGCGCAGGACCGCGCCAGCGTGATCGTGACCATCGCCCTGAACTTCCTCTTCGCGCTGCTCTGCCTCAGCAAGGGCAAGGTACGCATGGCCATCTTCGGGGTGATCGTTCCCTTCATCGCCCTCATCGGCACGCTGCGGCTGGCCAAGCCCGGTTCACCGTGGGCCAAGCGCTTCTACCGGCGCCGGCCGCGCGCCCGCGCCCGGTCAAGGCTGCGCACCTACCGGCACGACCGCCGCTGGGCGGGCCCCAGCCGCAGGGCTCAGGAGTGGATCGGCGGTAAACCCGACCCCGCGCCCGACCGCTCCCTGCCCGAACGGCGGTGACGCACCGCGGACAGGCAGCACACGACCAGCACGGCGGCGATGGCCGCCAGGTGCTCCTTGCCCGCCAGGTTGTCCTTGACGAGCACCTCGGCCACCATCGCCCCGATCACCACCCCCGCCGTCACATACGCCCGGTAGCGCCAGCCCAGGAACACCGCCAGGCCCACCACGGCAGCCGACGGCCCGGTGTCGACGACCAGCGAGTCCGCCCCGGGCAGCCCCAGCGGACGGTGCGGGCCGAGCGCGATGCCGGCCCGGGCGTACAGCGTCCCCGCCAGCGTGGCGACGTACGCGATGACGAGCGTGCGCCACCAGCCCAGACAGATCTCGGCGATCCCGAACACGACCAGCATCTGCGCGAGCGCGCCCCACACGGGCAGGTCCAGGGCCGGTACGAACAAGGAGAGCGGGGTGCGCAGCAGGGCGAGCCACAACGGGTCCTCGGCCCGGACGGCGCCCGTGTTCTGCACCAGCTGATAGCCCCAGGACTGGTTCTGGACGAACTGGAGGACGGCCGTCAGGCACACCGCGCCGAGGGTCATGGGGACCGCCCGCCACCCCCTCGCCTTCAGGGCCCGGCGCACGGTGGCGTACAGCAGACCCCACTCGGCGCGGGCCCAGCGGGCGAGTGTGCTCATCCGGGCGTCCCCACGGCTCTCCTCACGTCGGTCCTCGTCCGTCCCGTCGGTCTCATCTGTGCGACTCCAAGTGCTTGCGGTGCAGCCACTTCGGCAGGCCCGGCGCCTCCAGGAACCCCTCGGCGCGCGCGGACGCGACACCGATGCGCAGCAGGTCCGCGCTCTTCTCGAAGAGCAGGAACCGCGGCTCCCAGATGGGCCGGTACTTGGCGTTGGCCCGGTACAGCGACTCGATCTGCCACCAGCGGGAGCAGAAGCTGAGCAGCGAGCGCCACAGCCGCAGCACCGGGCCCGCGCCGAGACGCGCGCCACGTTCGAAGACCGAACGGAACATGGCGAAGTTGAGTGAGACCTGAGTGATCTCGATCTCCCGGGCGCGCCGCAGGAGTTCGATCACCATGAACTCCATGAGCCCGTTCTCCGCGTCGCGGTCGCGCCGCATCAGGTCGAGCGAGAGCCCGCCCGGCCCCCACGGCACGAAGGACAGCACCGCCCTCAACCCGCCCTCGGCGTCCGTGCATTCGAGCATCACGCACTGCCCGTCCTCGGGGTCGCCGAGCCGGCCGAGCGCCATGCTGAAGCCGCGCTCGGTCGCGCCGTCGCGCCAGTCGTCCGCACGCTCCAGCAGATAGGCCATCTCGGCGGCCGGGATGTCCTCGTGCCGCCGGATGCGTACCCGGTAGCCCGCCCGCTTGACCCGGTTGTAGGCCTGCCGGACCGTCCGCATGGCCCGTCCCTCGAGGGTGAACTCGGCTGTCTCGACGAGGGCTTCGTCGCCCAGCTCCAGGGCGTCGAGTCCATGCCGGGAGTAGATGGTGCCCGCCTCCTCGCTCGCGCCCATCACCGCCGGGATCCAGCCGTGCTCCCGGGCCTCGGCGAGCCAGGGCTCGATGGCGCCGGGCCAGGCCTCGGGGTCGCCGATGGGGTCGCCGCTCGCCAGGGAGACCCCGCCCACCACGCGGTACGCCACCGCCGCCTTGCCGGTGGGCGACCAGACCACGCTCTTCTCCCGGCGCAGCGAGAAGTAGCCCAGTGAGTCCCGGTCGCCGTTGCGGTCGAGCAGCGCGCGCAGCCGCTTCTCGTCGTCCTCGGTGAGCGGGTCGACGGCGCGCCGGGAGCGGAAGGCGGCGTAGAGGACGGCGAGTACCAGCAGGGTGCTGAGCACGTTGATCGTGACGTTGACCCAGTTCGGCGTCGCGATCCCCGGGTAGCGGGAGTCGTCGGCGGCGACCGAGACGAGCCGCAGGGTGCCGTAGCGCCAGCGGTCCAGGAAGGTCGAACGGTGCGCGTCGTGCGCGTTGTTGGTGACCGTGACCAGCAGCGCGGCGAGCAGCGAGGTGACCAGCAGCCCGCCGACCGCGACGGCCGCGGCGAGCTTCGGGTTCGACCGGTCGCCCTTGGCGTAGAACTCCCGGCGGCCCAGGACCAGGGAGCCCACGAAGGCTGCGGTCAGCGCGAGCGAGACCCAGTTCTGGGCGTACTGGCGGATCTCAGGGAACGCCATCGCGACGCCGAAGAGCAGCAGGAACAGGCCGCTGAGCACGGAGTTGAGGATCCAGGCGGCCCGCTTGCGCCGCCGCATCGTGATGGCCAGGAACATCGTGAACACACCGGAGGCGAAGCCCGCGGTCAGCAGATAGGGCGTGAAGTAGTTCTCCGTGTTGTGCCGTCGGACGTCCTGTCCGAGCGACACCCAGGCGGCGCTCAGAAAGTTGATGAACGTGACCGCGCGCAGGTACCACACGGCGAAGGCGGCGGACCGCCGGGAGGAAGCCGTGGACCGCCGGTCCCCGTCACTCCGGCGGGCCGACGCCCGTTCCTGGTCAGCGGCAATTCGGGCATCTCCCATAAAGCGCGATGATATGGGTCGTGGTGGCCCGTGCGGGGGAGGGCCGGTACGGGTGGTGCCCCGCCGGGCGGCGGGTCCTCACCTTGCCGGCCCGCCCCGGCCGGGGGGCACCGGACTCCATGACACCGAAACCGCCCCGCCCGCTCGGCCACTGGCCCCGGCCGGGGCCCGGAGAACAACTGCCGCCCCTGGACGCCCCCTCGGACCGAGGCACCCGACCCCGGTCGCCCCGGTCGGTGAATCTTCCGGCAGGGGTCCGAAAGGCCTGTGTCGTACGGGGTGCCCCTTCGGGCGTGCGGCAGCCCGACTCGTCCAGTGAATCGTCCTGGCCGGGACCGGACGGTCGGCGCCGGGCTCGGGCGCCGCCCAGGAACCGGCCGGCTGCTCGTCCCGGCCGGGGGCCGTGGAGTCGGGGTCGGGCCTGGGCGCGGCCTGAGCGCCGAGGCCGGACCCGGTGTCAGGCCTTGGGCTCGGTGTCGGGTCCGGTGTCGGTCTCGGTGCCGCTCTCGGGCTCGGCGTCGGATGCGGCGCCGGGCTCGGAGTCCAGCTCGGGCTCCGCTTCCGGTGCCGCCTCCGCCTCCGGGGAGGGGGCCTCCGGCAGGTCCGCGGCGAGGCTCGCCGCGGCCTGCACCAGGGGCAGGGCGAGCAGGGCGCCCGCGCCCTCGCCCACCGTCACCCCGTGGTCGAGCAGCGGTTCGAGGGCCATCCGGTCCAGCGCCTTGGCCTGCGCCGGTTCCCCGCTGCGCTGCCCCGCCAGCCACCAGTCCGGCGCGCGGAAGGCGACCCGCTGACCGACCAGCGCGCACGCGGCCGACACGACCCCGTCGAGGATCACCGGCATCTTCCGTGCCGCGCTCTGGAGCAGGAACCCGGTCATCGCCGCCAGGTCGGCCCCGCCCACCGTCGCGAGCAGCTGAAGCTGGTCCCCGAGCACGGGCCGGGCCCGCCGCAGGGAGTCGCGCACGGCGGCGCACTTGCGCATCCACGCGAGGTCGTCGATGGCCTGCCCGCCCCGCCCGGTCACGACGGAAGCGTCGGTCCCGCACAGCGCCGCGACCAGGACGGCCGCCGCCGTGGTCCCGCCCACGCTGATGTCGCCGAGCACCACCAGGTCCGTACCGGAGTCCGCCTCCTCGTCCGCGATGGCGACCCCGGCCCGGAACGCGGCCTCCGCCTCCTCCAGGGTCATCGCGTCCTCGACGTCGATCCGGCCCGAACCACGCCGGATCCGGTGCCGTACGACCTCGTCGGGCAGCCCCTCGGGATCGGCCTCCAGCGCCATGTCGATCACGCGCACCGGCACGCCGAGCCGGCGGGCCAGCACCGACGCGGGGCTCGCGCCCTCCAGGACCGCCCGCACCAGACGGCCGGCACTGCCCGCGGGGCGCGCCGACACACCGAGGGCGGCGATCCCGTGGTCGCCCGCGAACAGCACGGCACGCGGGTGCTCGATCGGCCGCACCGGCACCGCGGACTGCGCCGCCGCCAGCCACTCACCCAGGTCGTCGAGGCGGCCCAGCGCCCCGGGCGGCACGGTCCGGCGCTCCCGGTACGCCTCGGCGTCACGGCGTACGCCTCCGTCGGGACGCTCGATCAGATCGGTGAAGTCGTCGAGATTAAGCGAGCTCATTCGCCGAACAGTACCGGCAGCGATCGAACGCGTCCGCGCCACGTCGTTGCACTCCGGATCCCCTTCGCATACGTACCGTTTGTGTCGGATTGTCGTACAGCTCGTCCCCGACAGGAGCGCCCATGCCCCCCACCCCGCAGCCGGTCTCCGAACGCCGGGCCGCCTACGCGGCCGAACTCGCCCAGGGCACCGCCCGGTTCCACGAACCGCGCCGCGCCGACTGCCCCTGGTGCGGCTCGAAGCGCCTGCGCACCCGGCTGCGTACGCCGGATCTGCGGCAGCGCAAGCCGGGGACGTTCGTCGTCGACGAATGCGGGGACTGCGCCCACGCCTTCCAGAACCCCCGGCTCACCCCCGAGGGGCTGGCCTTCTACCACCGGGACCTCCGCGAGGACGCCCGGGACAGCCTCGCCGAACGGCTGCTCGGCGCCCGCGGCGGAGCCGGACGCCACCTCGCGGCGGCCCGCGCCATGCTGCCCTTCCCGGAGCCGGAGAGCTGGCTCGACATCGGTACCGGGCACGGGTACTTCCCGGAGGCGGCCAAGGAGGTCCACCCGTACACGTCCTTCGACGGGCTCGACCCGACACGGCGCGTCGAGAGGGCGCGGGCGGCGGGACGGGTGGAGGAGGCGCACGTCGGGCGGCTCACCGACCCGCGGATCGCCGAGCGGCTGCGGGCCCGCTACGACGTCGTGAGCATGTTCCACCATCTGGAGCACACGCCCGACCCGCGCGAGGAACTGCGCGCCGCGCTCCAGGTGTTGCGCCCCGGCGGACATCTCCTCGTCGAAGTGCCCGACCCCGACTGCGCGTTCGGCCTGCTGCTCGGCAAGTGGTGGGTGGCGTACGGCCAGCCGCGCCATCTGCATCTGATGCCGCTGCCCAATCTGCTCGGCGAGCTCGAATCCCTCGGCTGCGTGGTCGTCGCGACGGACCGGCGTGAGCCGCACATCCCCCATGATCTGTCGGGCGCCCTCGCCCTGGCCCTCGGGCGCGCCCTCCCCGGCCCCGACGTCCCCTGGCGCCCGGCACCCCCGACCCCCTTCCAGCGCACCGCGCGCCTGGCCCTGACCCGGGCGTCCGCCCCGCTCCTGGCCTCGACCGCCGCGCTGGACCGCCTGATGGCCCCCCTGCTCCGCCGCACCCGCTTCTCGAACGCGTACCGCGTCGTGGCCCGCAAGGAGGTCTGAGCCCGCCGCCCGCCGCCCGCCGCGAACCGGGGTCGGGCGGGAGCGAGCGAGCGCGGGATGGACGGGGGCCAGCGCGGGACGGACGGGACGGACGAGAAGCGGGCCGGGGTCAGCCCCGCAGCTTCAGGACCTGTCCCGCCACCACCAGCAGCACGTGCTCGCACTCCCCGGCGAACGCCGCGTTCAGCCGCCCGAGTTCGTCGCGGTAGCGGCGCCCGGAGGCCGTGGCGGGGACGATGCCCGAGCCGACCTCGTTGGAGACGGCGACGACCGTGCGGCGGGTGTTCCGGACCGCGCCGACGAGCTCCTCCACGCGGGCGCGCAGGGCGCGTTCGCCGCCGCCGGACCACTCGGCGTCGTCCCAGGCGTTCACCGAGTCCATGGCGTCCGTCAGCCACAGCGAGAGACAGTCGACGAGCAGGGGCGGTCCGTCCTCCGCGAGGAGGGGGGCCAGGTCGCAGGTCTCGACGGTCTGCCAGGAGCCGGGCCGCCGTTCACGGTGGACGCTGACCCGCTGCGCCCATTCGGAGTCCCCGCCCCGCGTACCTCCCGTGGCGACGTACAGGACGTCGGGGAAGGTCTCCATCCGCCGTTCCGCCTCCAGCGACTTGCCCGAACGCGCCCCGCCGAGCACCAGCGTCCTGCGCGGCACGTCGGGTACGTCCTCGTAGACGCCCACGTCGAGCGTCGTCCCGTCGGGCACGGCCCGCGCGCCCGCCGCGGCGAGCCGCCGCCGCAGTTCGGGGCCCGGGGGCACGTCGTGGTCGAGGTGCACCGCGATCACGTCCGTCGTCGGGTCGACCGCGCCGACCGCGCGCAGCTTCGCCAGGGCGTCCGGGCGTCCCACCACGTCGAGGAGGACCATGTGGTAGACGTCCCCCTTCTCGTCCAGACCGGCCGGCGCGGCGCCCGGCGGCAGGTACAGCAGCTGCCGCCCGTCCGGGCCGGTCACCGCGTACCCCGTGCCGGGCGCGTCCATCGGCACCGCCCGCACCCGGTGTCCCGTCAGCAGCGCCAACTCCCGTCCGTCGGGCACCCGGCCGGGCTGCGGCAGCCCGGCGGCCACCTCCACGGCGGGCCCGTCGTGCGGATGCGAGAGCAGTACCTGCCGTACGCCGCCCAGCGAGTGTCCGGCGCGGGCGGCCGCGAACGCGGCGCCGGGGGTGAGGTCGAGCAGCAGTGTGCCGTCCACGAGCAGCGCGGTCGCCGCCCGCGCCCTCTCGCCGAGCGCGGTCGCGCACGCGGCGCAGGGACAGTCGGGGCGGGGCAGGCCCGCGGGGGCGCCGGTGCCGAGCAGAGTCAGTTCCACGTCGCCGATTTTTCCGTGTCCCCGCACGTCTTGCGCGTCCGGCTAGGCTTCGGACGGGAGACGGATCTTGTCCGGCTTCCGCTGTGCAGTGTGCTCACATCTTGGAGGCGTACATGGCGGCATGGACGTGGCGGTTCGAGAAGTCCGACGGGACAGAGGTCCAACCCGCGGTGCAGCCCGAGGAGTTCACCACCCAGGGCGACGCCGAGTCCTGGATCGGCGAAGTGTGGAAGGACCTTCTGGCGGGCGGCGCGGACCAGGTGTTCCTCTTCGAGGACAGCACGAAGATCTACGGTCCGATGAGCCTGCACGCCGAACCGGAGTAGGCCGGTAGGGGTTGCCGGGTCCCACCCCGGCAACCCGCCACCGCCCACCGCGGCGACCCAGCCGAGCGAGACCCCGGCACACCCCGGCGACACGGTCCCCGGCCGGCCCCTCGTCGTGAGCACGTGCCGGGAACGGCCGGTCGTCCGGCGTTGACAGGCCGGGGCCGTCGTCCGGTTCCGCAGGGGAACGGCAGTCGGCCGACTCCGCCGGGGGCGGGTCGGCCTTCGGCTCTGCCGGGCCGGGAGCCCCCGTGGCTCCGGGCGTCTCCGGGCCCGCCCGGGTTGTTCCGCCCGGCCCCGAAGGGGGCTGTCCCGGACCCGTCCGGAGAGGGGGGTCAGCCCCGCACGCCGCACAGGTGCAGCAGCGCCGCCACCTGGCGGTAGGGATCCGTGCGCCCGGCGCGCTCCTCCGCGGCCAGCAGTGTCTCCGTGTCCGGCGGAACCGGCGCGCCGTCGGCCGCCGTGTCCGTGAAGACGCGCACCCCGTACCAGGCGTGCAGCGGAGCCCCGATCCCGGCGAGCGTGCCGGTCAGCGTGGCGAGCCGGTCGGCGCGGACGCCGAGACCGAGCCGGTTCGTGTACGCGGTCGTGTCGAACGAGGCCAGCGTCGCCGCCCAGTCCCCGCCGATTCCGGGCCGCATGGCCAGCGCGTCCGCGTTGCGCACCAGCAGCGAGAGCAGCCCGCCCGGGGCCAGCATCCGCGCCAGCCCCGCCAGCAGCGCGTCCGGCTCCTCGACGTACATGAGCACGCCGTGGCACAGCACCACGTCGAAGCTGCCCGGCAGGAAGTGCACGCCGGTCTCGCGTCCGTCGCCCTCGATGAGGCGCACCCGGCTCCGGATGCCCTCGGGCTCGGCGGCCAGCGCCTGACGGGCCATGGCCAGCATGGTGGCGTCCTGTTCGAGCCCGGTCACCTGGTGGCCGGCCCGCGCGAGCCGCAGGGCCTGTGTGCCCTGGCCCGTCCCGACGTCCAGCACCCGCAGGCGCTGTCCCACCGGATACCGCCCGGTTATCTGCTCATCGAGCTGCCGGGCCACCAGTTCCTGCCGTACGACATTCCGCAGCCCGCCCAGCTTGCTCAGCCAGGCATCCGCCGCGCCCCCGGAGAACGACGTAGTGCTCAGGGCCGCTCTCCGCGCTTGACCTGCGGCTTCGGCAGCCGGAGTCGACGCATCTGGAGGGTACGCATCAGCGCGTAGGGGACCGCGCCCTTCTTGGGCAGGTCCGGGAAGCGCGTGCTGAGCTGCTTCTTCAGGCGGATCGTGATGTTGATCGAGTCGACCACGATCATCACGATGATGACCAGCCAGAGCAGCAGCGCGACGTTCTTGAGCGAGGCGACCGGCACCACGCTCAGGACGAGGATGATCACGGCCATCGGCAGGAAGAACTCGGCGATGCAGAACCGCGAGTCCACGAAGTCGCGCGCGAACCGGCGCACCTTGCCCTTGTCGCGTGCGGGCAGGTAGCGCTCGTCACCGCTGGCCAGCGCCTGGCGCTGCCTCTCCATCTGCGTACGGCGCTCGTCGCGCTGTCGCTTGGACGCCTCCTTGCGCGTCGACGGCGTCTGGGCGACGCTGCGGCGCTGGGTCTGGGCCTCACTGCGCTTGGGCGTGGGGCGCCCCTTGGGGGCCTGAGGGTCACGGGTCACTTTGGAGTCGGTCACCAGCGCCTTGTCGGCGGGGGCCTTCTCTTCCTTCGCGCGGCTACGGAACACAAAACCCAAGGGTACGGGGTCCGCGGGCATGGACGTCGATCGAGTGGGGAACGATCCGGCAACACCGTGCGTCTGTAGTGGGACAGAGGGGATGTCGCCCCCGGGTGGACCCCGGGTGCCACCTACTCCTTACGCCGGAGCGGTGGCGGCCGCAGTCGTCCTTGGGGATGAGCGCATCCGTCCCCGAACAGTGCGGTAATGGATGCGGGGCCCGTACTGTGGGTCCTGTTGCAGTACCTGGAGCTGGAGTCCGTCAGAAGGGGGCGCGCGAAGCCCATGAGCGGTGTCATGAAGCGTATGGGGATGATCTTCCGCGCGAAGGCGAACAAGGCCCTTGACCGGGCCGAGGACCCGCGCGAAACCCTCGATTACTCGTATCAGAAGCAGCTGGAGCTGCTCCAGAAGGTCCGGCGCGGTGTCGCCGACGTGGCGACCAGCCGCAAGCGCCTCGAACTGCAGCTGAACCAGCTCCAGAACCAGTCCACCAAGCTGGAGGACCAGGGCCGCAAGGCCCTCGCGCTCGGCCGCGAGGATCTTGCCCGTGAGGCGCTGTCGCGCCGCGCCGCGCTCCAGCAGCAGGTCACCGACCTGGAGACGCAGCACCAGACCCTGCAGGGCGAGGAGGAGAAGCTCACCCTCGCGGCCCAGCGGCTTCAGGCCAAGGTCGACGCCTTCCGTACGAAGAAGGAGACGATCAAGGCCACGTACACGGCGGCCCAGGCGCAGACCCGGATCGGAGAGGCCTTCTCCGGCATCTCCGAGGAGATGGGCGACGTCGGCATGGCCATCCAGCGTGCCGAGGACAAGACCGCGCAGCTCCAGGCGCGGGCCGGCGCGATCGACGAGCTGCTCGCCTCCGGAGCGCTCGACGACCAGTCCGGGCTCGCCAAGGACGACATCCAGAGCGAGCTGGACCGGATCTCCGGTGGTACGGATGTAGAGCTGGAGCTTCAGCGCATGAAGGCGGAACTGGCCGGCGGCTCGTCGGCGCAGCAGCAGGCGATCGAGGGCGGCCCGGGTCAGTCCCAGCCGTCGTCGCAGCCGCAGGACACTCCGCGCTTCGACAAGCAGTGACCTGGCGGGCCCATGCCTGAGGAGGGCGACATGATCGTACGGATCATGGGCGAGGGGCAGGTGAGGCTGGACGACGGCCACCTCACCGCCCTGAACAAGCTGGACAACGAGCTGCTCACCGAGATGGAGAGGGGCGACGAGCCCGGCTTCCGCCGCACCCTCGGAGCCCTCCTGGACGCGGTGCGCCGCGCCGGGACCCCGCTCCCCGACGACTCGCTGGAGCCGTCGGAGCTCATCCTCCCGTCTCCGGACGCCACCCTCGAAGAGGTCCGCGAGATGCTGAGCGACGACGGCCTGATCCCCGGCTGAACCCCTTCAGCACCCCGACCGCTCTGCCGCCACCGGCGGAGAGCGGCCCGCGGCACGTCCGCAGGCCACCCGGGCCGGCACCGAGAAGCCCCCGCCCCGCGGGCGGCACACCCAGCCCCCGGCCCCGGCGGGCGACACCGCACGGCTCGTCCCGAGCCCGGCCGGCGGCACACCCGGCGCCCTGGTCCGGCGGGTGCGCCGAACTGTCCGCGCCCGGTCCGGGGCGACGCCGCACCGCCCGTCGCGAGCCCGGCGGGCGGCGCGCGCTCTCCGAGTCCGGTGAGCCCGTACCCCCGTACCGCGTCCGGTGACCCACCTCGGTCCCGCGTCTCACGAGCGGCCCGCTCGGCTCTCCCAGCCCGCGGGCGGAACCCCCGGTGCCGGTCCGGGAGCTGTGGCCCGCTCCCTGTCCAGGCGGGGAGCGCCGCTTCGTACCGGTCGGGTTCAAGCCCGGCAGGGGCCCCGTACCGTGGACCGGGTGAGCACCCTGGAGCGTATGAGGGACTGGCTGCGGGCCCACCCCCTCGCCCTGGACGCCGCGCTCGCCGCGGGCGTCCTCGTCAGCATGGTGGCCGGCTCCTTCGTCGACCCGCACGGGGCCGACGGCACGACCTGGGGTGCCCGCACCCCGGACGCCCTCAGCCTCGCCCTCATGGTCCTCGGCTCCGCGGCCCTGGTCTTCCGCCGCCGCGCCCCGATGAAGGTCCTCGCGGCGACCGTCGCCGTCTCCCTGGTGGAGCTGGTGACCGCCGACCCCAGGGCCCCGGTCGCGATGTGCGCCGTCGTCGCCCTCTACACCGTGGCCTCGGCCACCGACCGCCCCACGACCTGGCGCGTCGGCCTGGCCACCATGACCGTCCTGACGGCGGTCGCGATGCTCGCCGGACCTCTGCCCTGGTACGCCCAGGAGAACCTCGGCGTCTTCGCCTGGACCGGCATGGCCGCCGCGGCGGGCGACGCCGTCCGCAGCCGCCGCGCCTTCGTGCACGCGATCAGGGAACGCGCCGAACGGGCCGAGCGCACCCGTGAGGAGGAGGCGCGCCGCCGTGTCGCCGAGGAGCGGCTGCGGATCGCCCGCGATCTGCACGACGTCGTCGCCCACCACATCGCGCTCGTCAACGTGCAGGCCGGAGTGGCCGCCCATGTGATGGACAAGCGCCCCGACCAGGCCAAGGAGGCCCTCGCCCACGTACGGGAGGCCAGCCGGTCCGCGCTGAACGAACTGCGCGCCACCGTGGGCCTGCTGCGCCAGTCCGGCGACCCCGAGGCCCCGACCGAGCCCGCTCCCGGACTGGCCCGGCTCGACGAGCTCGCCGACACCTTCCGCAACGCGGGGCTCCCCGTGGAGGTGGCCCGCTCCGACCACGGCACCGCTCTGCCCGCGGCCGCCGACCTCGCCGCGTACCGGGTGATCCAGGAAGCCCTGACCAATGTGCAGAAGCACGCGGGCCAGGCGGCGAAGGCCGAGGTCAGCGTGGTCCGGGTCGGCCCCATGGTGGAGGTGACCGTCCTCGACAACGGCCCCGGACAGGACACCGCCCCGCAGGAGGGCGGCGGCCACGGACTGCTCGGCATGCGGGAGCGCGTCACCGCGATCGGCGGGAGCTGCACGGCCGGTCCCCGCTACGGAGGCGGCTTCCGCGTCCATGCGATCCTTCCGGTCAAGAACCACGCGCCTGCCCTGGGGGACCCCGTATGACGATCCGTGTCGTGCTCGCCGACGACCAGGCGTTGCTGCGCAGCGCGTTTCGCGTGCTGGTCGACTCGGAGCCGGACATGGAGGTCGTGGGGGAGGCGTCGGACGGCGCCCAGGCCGTGGCGGTGACCCGGGACGAGCGGGCCGACGTGGTGCTGATGGACATCCGGATGCCCGGAACCGACGGCCTCACCGCCACCCGGCTGATCACCGCCGACCCGGGCCTCGCGCACGTACGCGTCGTGATGCTGACGACCTTCGAGGTCGACGAGTACGTGGTGCAGTCGTTGCGGGCCGGCGCTTCCGGGTTCCTCGGCAAGGGCGCCGAGCCCGAGGAACTGCTGAACGCCATCAGGATCGCCGCGGGCGGCGAGGCGCTGCTGTCCCCGGCGGCGACCAAGGGCCTGATCGCCAGGTTCCTCGCGCAGGGCGGCGGCGCGGACGACGGGCGCGGGGCCGCGCGCTCCGAGCGGCTCGACGCGCTCACCGGGCGCGAGCGCGAGGTGCTCGTCCAGGTCGCCGCGGGCCACTCCAACGACGAGATCGCCGAGCGCCTCGAAGTGAGCCCGCTCACGGTGAAGACACACGTCAACCGGGCCATGTCCAAGCTCGGCGCCCGTGACCGGGCACAACTGGTAGTCATCGCGTACGAGTCCGGCCTGGTACGCCCGAGGGTGGACTGAGCGTTACCTGCCCGTACTGCGCCTGGAGTAGGTTCCGGGTAAGGAAATGGACCCAGGGGCTACGGATCGCGGCCCGTTCATGGACCAGGGTGTGACGTGGGGAGTTCCCCCGTCCCCCGCATTCCGCTCGAACCACAGAAGAGAGACCCACCACCCATGTCCTGGCTGTCCAGATTCAGCCTCGCGCAGCGGGCCCTCATAGGGCTGATGTCGATCATCGCGCTCGGCTTCGGGGCGATAGCGATCCCCCAGCTCAAGCAGCAGCTGCTGCCCACCATCGAACTGCCCGTGGTGTCCGTGCTCGCGCCGTACCAGGGTGCGTCTCCGGATGTGGTCGAGAAGCAGGTCGTCGAGCCCGTCGAGAACAGCCTCCAGGCCGTCGACGGCATCACCGGTGTCACCTCCACCGCGAGCGAGGGCAACGCCGTCATCATGGCGTCCTTCGACTACGGCAACGACACCAAGCAGCTCGTCGCCGACGTCCAGCAGGCCGTCAACCGGGCCCGCGCCCAGCTCCCCGACAGCGTCGACCCGCAGGTCATCGCCGGTTCGACGGACGACATCCCGACCGTCGTCCTCGCCGTCACCTCCGGCCAGGACCAGCAGGCCCTGGCCGACCGGCTCGACCGCACGGTCGTCCCCACCCTCGAGGGCATCGACGGCGTCGGCCGGGTCGATGTCGCCGGTGTGCGTGACCTCCAGGTCACCGTCACGCCCGACGACAAGAAGATGGCGCGGGCCGGTCTCACCCCGGCCGCCCTCGGCCAGACGCTCCAGGCGGCCGGGGCGACCGTTCCGGCCGGCTCCTTCGACGAGGGCGGCAGCAACCGCACCGTGCGGGTCGGCGGCGGCTTCACCTCGCTGAAGCAGATCCAGGACCTGATGGTCACGGGGCTGCCCGGCAAGAAGCCCGTGCGCCTCGGCAATGTCGCCACCGTCAAGCAGGAGCAGGCCAAGGCCGACTCCATCACGCGCACCGACGGCCGCCCGAGCCTCGCGGTGACCGTCACCATGTCCCACGACGGCAGCGCGGTCGCCATCTCCGACGCGGTCAAGAAGAAGCTGCCCGGCCTGCGGGCCGACCTGGGCACGGGATCGGCGATCACCGTCGTCAGCGACCAGGGCCCGGCGGTCTCCAAGTCCATCCACGGGCTGACCACCGAGGGCGCCCTCGGCCTGCTCTTCGCGGTCCTGGTCATCCTGCTCTTCCTCGCGTCGGTCCGTTCGACGCTGGTCACCGCGGTGTCCATCCCGCTGTCCGTGGTGCTGGCCCTGGTCGTGCTGTGGACCCGTGACCTGTCGCTCAACATGCTGACGCTGGGCGCGCTGACCATCGCGATCGGCCGGGTCGTCGACGACTCGATCGTCGTCCTGGAGAACATCAAGCGGCACCTCGGATACGGCGAGGAGCGCCAGGAGGCGATCCTCACCGCGGTCCGCGAGGTGGCCGGCGCGGTCACCTCCTCGACGCTCACCACGGTCGCCGTCTTCCTGCCGATCGGTCTGACCGGCGGCATGGTCGGCGAACTGTTCGGCTCCTTCAGCCTGACGGTCACGGCGGCGCTCCTCGCGTCCCTGCTCGTCTCGCTGACGGTCGTCCCGGTTCTCTCGTACTGGTTCCTGCGCGCCCCCAAGGGCACCCCGGCGGACGCCGAGGAGGCCCGGCGCCTGGCCGAGGAGAAGGAGGAGCGCAGCCGTCTCCAGCGCTTCTACGTCCCCGTCCTGCGCTTCGCGACCCGTCGCCGGCTGACCAGCCTGCTCATCGCGGCCGCGATCCTCGTCGGCACGTTCGGCATGGCGCCCCTGCTGAAGACGAACTTCTTCGACCAGGGCGAGCAGGAAGTCCTCACCGTCAAGCAGGCGTTGAAGCCGGGCACCAGCCTGGCCGCGACCGACACGCAGACGCGGAAGGTCGAGAAGGTCCTCGCGGGCGTCAAGGGCGTCAAGGACTACCAGGTCACCATCGGTTCGTCCGGCTTCCTGGCGGCCTTCGGCGGCGGTACGGACACCAACCAGGCGTCGTACCAGGTCATGCTGGAGGACTCCGCGTCCTCCAAGGACGTCCAGGCCCGTATCGAGAAGGGACTCGGCGGGCTCTCCGGCGCCGGCACCCTCACGGTCTCGGCCGGCAACGGGTTCGGCAGCCAGGACCTCAAGGTCGTCGTGAAGGCGGCGGACGGGGACGTGCTGCGCAAGGCGGCCGGCCAGGTCCGTGACGAGGTCGCGAAGCTCGACGACGTCACCGACGTCACGAGCGACCTCTCCCAGAGCGTGCCGCGCATCTCGGTCACGGCCAACTCCAAGGCGGCGGCGGCCGGTTTCAACGAGGCCACGCTCGGCGCGGCCGTCACCCAGGCGGTCCGCGGCACGACCAGCGGCAAGGCGATCCTGGACAACACTGAGCGGGACGTCGTCATCAAGACGGCCGAGCCGGTCGGCACGCTCCAGGAGCTGCGCGGGCTGCGGCTCGGCGCGGTGAAGCTCGGTGACATCGCCGACGTGAAGCTGGTCGACGGGCCGGTCTCGATGACCCGGATCGACGGCCAGCGGGCCGCCACGATCACGGCCAAGCCGACCGGTGACAACACCGGCGCGGTCAGCGCGGATCTCACGGCGAAGCTCAAGACGCTGAAGCTGCCCGCCGGTGCCACGGCGGCGATCGGCGGTGTCTCGTCGGACCAGAGCGACGCGTTCAAGAACCTCGGCCTGGCGATGCTCGCGGCGATCGCGATCGTCTTCATGCTGCTGGTGGCGACGTTCCGTTCGCTGGTCCAGCCGCTGATCCTGCTCGTGTCGATCCCGTTCGCGGCGACCGGCGCGATCGGCCTGCTCGTCGTCACGGGCACCCCGATGGGTGTCCCCGCGATGATCGGCATGCTGATGCTCATCGGCATCGTGGTGACGAACGCGATCGTGCTGATCGACCTCGTCAACCAGTACCGCGCGCAGGGTCACGGCGTGGTCGAGGCCGTGATCGAGGGCGGCCGGCACCGGCTCCGCCCGATCCTGATGACGGCGCTGGCGACGATCTTCGCGCTGCTGCCGATGGCGCTGGGCGTGACCGGCGAGGGCGGCTTCATCGCGCAGCCGCTCGCGGTGGTCGTGATCGGCGGTCTCATCACGTCGACGCTGCTGACGCTGCTGCTCGTTCCGACGCTCTACGCGATGGTCGAACTGCGCAAGGAGCGCCGGGCGAAGAAGCGGGCGGCGAAGCGGGAGTCGGCGGAGCGGGAGGCCGAGTCCGGCGAGAGCGCCGTAGGCGACGAGGACAAGTCCCCGGAGCCGGCCGGAGTCTGATCCGGTTCCAGGAAGGGGTCCCCGCCCCGGCGTTCACGCGCCGGGGCGGGGACCCCTCGCTTTTCGGCCACACCGGAACCGCCGGGATTCCGGCAGCACCCGAGCCTTCCGCAATTGGTCCATACCAAAGCCTTGACGGCGCTTTGCTTGCGCCTTAAAACAACTGGTGAACACCTCTCTTTCGACCCCCCACCGGAACGTTCAGGGCGCACATCGGCGAAAGGTATGACATGGGCATGCAAATTCGGTGGAGGCGTGCGGCGTACGCCGCGGCCGGCACCCTCGTCCTCGGACTGCTCAGCGTGCTCCCGGCCTCGCCCGCCGCGGCCGCCACGGGGCAGATCAGCGGCCTCGCGGGCAAGTGCGTCGACGTGGCCGGCGCGGGCACCGCCAACGGCACGGCCGTACAGCTCTACGACTGCAACGGCACGGCGGCACAGCAGTGGAACGTCGGCGCGGACGGCACGATCCGGGCGCTCGGCAAGTGTCTGGACGTCACCGGCAACTCGACCGCCTCCGGAGCCCAGCTCCAGCTCTGGGACTGCAACGGCGGCCCCAACCAGCAGTGGGTCGTCACCGCGGCCCGGGACATCGTGAACCCCCAGGCCGACAAGTGTGCCGACGTCACCGGGAACAACCCGGCCAACTCCACCCGGCTGCAGATCTGGACCTGCACCGGTGGCGCGAACCAGAAGTGGACGGCTCCGGCCGGCGGCGGCACTCCGAGCGGATTCGTCGTCTCCGAGGCGCAGTTCAACCAGATGTTCCCGAACCGGAACTCCTTCTACACCTACAGCGGCCTGACCGCCGCGCTCGGCGCCTACCCCGCCTTCACCACGACCGGCAGCGACACGGTCAGGAAGCAGGAGGCCGCCGCGTTCCTCGCCAACGTCAGCCACGAGACCGGCGGACTCGTCTACGTCGTGGAGCAGAACACCGCCAACTACCCGACCTACTGCGACTGGAGCCAGTCCTACGGCTGCCCGGCCGGCCAGGCGGCGTACTACGGGCGGGGCCCGATCCAGCTCAGCTGGAACTTCAACTACAAGGCCGCGGGTGACGCCCTCGGTATCGACCTGCTGGGCAATCCCTGGCTCGTCCAGAACGACGCGGCGGTGGCCTGGAAGACCGGCCTCTGGTACTGGAACACCCAGTCGGGCCCCGGCTCCATGACCCCGCACAACGCGATGGTCAACAGCGCGGGCTTCGGCCAGACCATCCGCAGCATCAACGGCTCGCTGGAGTGCGACGGCAGGAACCCCGCACAGGTGCAGAGCCGCGTGGACGCCTACCAGCGCTTCACGTCGATCCTCGGCGTCGCGCAGGGAGCCAACCTCTACTGCTGACCGCCCGACGACACGGCAAGGGGCGCCCCTCGTGACCGAGGGGCGCCCCTTGCCGTCGAGCCGTCGGGTCTACGGCAGCGCCAGCATCCGCTCCAGCGCCAGCTTCGCGAACGCCTCGGTCTCCTTGTCGACCTCGATGCGGTTGACGAGGTTGCCCTCGGCGAGGGACTCCAGCGTCCACACCAGGTGCGGCAGGTCGATGCGGTTCATCGTCGAGCAGAAGCAGACCGTCTTGTCGAGGAAGACGATCTCCTTGCCCTCGGGCGCGAAACGGTTCGCGAGACGCCGTACGAGGTTCAGTTCCGTGCCGATCGCCCACTTGGAGCCGGCCGGGGCCGCCTCCAGGGCCTTGATGATGTACTCCGTGGAGCCCACGTAGTCCGCCGCCGCGACGACCTCGTGCTTGCACTCGGGGTGCACGAGGACGTTGACGCCGGGGATCCGCTCGCGCACGTCGTTCACCGAGTCCACGCTGAAGCGGCCGTGCACCGAGCAGTGGCCGCGCCACAGGATCATCTTCGCGGAGCGCAGCTGCTCCGTGGTCAGCCCGCCGTTCGGCTTGTGCGGGTTGTAGAGCACGCAGTCGTCCAGGGACATGCCCATGTCGCGGACGGCGGTGTTGCGGCCGAGGTGCTGGTCGGGCAGGAACAGCACCTGCGAACCCTGCTCGAAGGCCCACTCAAGGGCCCGCTGGGCGTTCGACGACGTACAGATCGTGCCGCCGTGCTTACCGGTGAACGCCTTGATGTCCGCCGACGAGTTCATGTACGAGACGGGCACGACCTGCTCGGCTATCCCGGCCTCGGTCAGTACGTCCCAGCACTCGGCGACCTGCTCGGCGGTGGCCATGTCGGCCATCGAGCAGCCCGCGGCGAGGTCCGGCAGGACGACCTTCTGGGCGTCGCCCGTGAGGATGTCGGCCGACTCCGCCATGAAGTGCACACCGCAGAAGACGATGTACTCGGCCTCCGGACGGGCCGCCGCGTCGCGGGCCAGCTTGAAGGAGTCACCCGTGACGTCCGCGAACTGGATGACCTCGTCGCGCTGGTAGTGGTGGCCGAGCACGAAGACCTTGTCGCCGAGCTTCTCCTTGGCCACGCGTGCGCGCTCGACCAGGTCCGGGTCGGACGGCGAGGGCAGGTCGCCGGGACACTCGACGCCCCGCTCGCTCTTCGGGTCGGCCTGGCGGCCGAGCAGCAGCAGGGCGAGGGGCGTCGGCTGTACGTCGAGCTCCTGGGTCTGGGCGGTGGTCACGACACGCACCCTTTCTGTTCTGCGGGTCGCCGGGCTCGTAAGGAGGCGGGCCCGGCGTAACGATACCTTTTCGTCGAATTGACGCTATCTATCATAACCGCTTCACGTCACGTTGACGATGGCCATAGCGTCCATGTGACGTGAATCCCGGTCGCCGCTCCGGCGGGTGACACCCGGGTGTCCGTGGGGTTGTCCACAGGCCGGTGTTCGTGCGCGGGCGTATGTGCGAGCATGAAGAGAGAAGGCACAAGACATGAGCTCGGCCCCGGAATGAATCCGCGGCCCCGCCGGTTGCAACCAGCGGCAAGCAGTCTCCGTACAACCCGGGAGAGAAGCAGATGTCCGTATCGGACGAGACCACCACCGTGAGCGACGGCATCATGCTGTCCGACGCCGCCGCGGCCAAGGTCAAGGCCCTGCTCGACCAGGAAGGCCGCGAGGATCTGGCACTGCGCGTCGCCGTTCAGCCCGGCGGCTGCTCCGGCCTGCGGTACCAGCTCTTCTTCGACGAGCGCTCGCTCGACGGCGATGTCCTCAAGGACTTCGACGGGGTGAAGGTCGTCACCGACCGCATGAGCGCCCCGTACCTGGGCGGCGCCTCGATCGACTTCGTGGACACCATCGAGAAGCAGGGCTTCACGATCGACAACCCGAACGCGACGGGCTCCTGCGCCTGCGGCGACTCCTTCAGCTAGTCCGCGACCGGCGGGGCCCGGGATCGTTCCGGGCCCGTGTTCGGCCGGCCCGACTGCCACTGAGCCGAGCCCGCGGCTCACGGCTCCGGCCGGACGCGTACGTACACGCCGAGTACGGACGAAGGCGGCGTCCCCCTCCGACGGGGACGCCGCCTTCGCGTATCCGGGACCGGGCAGCCGCTAGCCGAGCGGCTCCGGCGTCGCCGTGGACGGCGAGGGCAGGGCGAAGCTCCCGTGGTGGACCGCCTTGCCGTCCGTCCCCACGACCGCGCGGCCGTCGAGCGGCGCGTCCAGGCGCACCGTCTTCTCGTAGATCTTGGCGATCATGATGCAGATCCTGTTCTTCCAGGGCTTCTCCGTCACGGTCACCGTGACCTTGCCGGCGCTCTCGGCCGCCGACGCCGTGTAGTCGGCGCACACGCCGCCGGTGAAGCTGACCGTCAGGTTCCTGCCGTCCGCGGTGTAGCCCTGGACGTCGACGTCACGGGTGGCCGCCGGTGAGGACGGCTCGCTCGGCGGCACGGTCGGATCCGCGCTCGGCTCCGCCGACGACGCCGGCGCGGCCAGGAACTTCGGGTCGACCGCCGGATGCGTCACGGTGTAGGTGTCGCCCGCGCCCGGCGACCGCACCTCGAACAGCCAGGACGGCACGAGCGCCTGCCGCCCGTTCGCGCGTTGCGCCGCCAGTCCGAAGGTGGCCTTCTCGACGGTCACCGACTCCGGCTTCGGTGCCGGGGTCGAGTGCTCGCACGGCATCTCGTCCCGGTCCTTCAGCGGTACGGGGCTGGCGCAGCCGCCGATGCCCATGCGCCGGTCGCCCGTCGTCGGCGCCGACCCGTTCATCAGGTCCAGTGTCTTCCGCGCGCCGACGACCGGGTACGCGTCCCCCTCCACCGGCGTCTTCAACTGGCCGCTGCCGCCGATGACATGACCCTCCACGTTGATCTGGAGGCCGGTCGTCCACCCGTAGGTGGGCAGTCCGCCCACCACCGGGTCGGCGTTCACCACCCTTACGGGGCCCATGAGTTGGCTCGCGTCCAGCTTCGCGTCGTCCTGGCCCACCGCCTTCAGCACGGGTGCCGCCGCCTTCTTCGCCGCCGCCTCGCTCACCGGGTCCGGAGCGAAGCCGGTCGGGGAGCCGGAGCCGATCGGCCGGCACATCTTGCCCTTGGCGCAGTTGTCGGTCCCCGGGATGTAGGAGCTGAAGGTCCAGGTCCCCGGGGCGTCCGCGTTCACCCGCAGGTTCGGCTCGGCGCCGCCCTCGGCCGTGCCGACCGTCCAGGCGTCCCCGACGAGCCGGGGTGTGCCCGCCAGGTCCAGGGCCTTCGCGAGCCGGGCCACCTCGGCCCGGGTCACCTCGCCCTCGGCCCACTGGACGCGCGCCGAGCCCGGTCCCGCGGGGAGCGCGCCGTCGGCGCGGTAGGTCGTGCCGTAGGGGTTGGGCTCGCCGGGCGCGATACCGGCGGTACCGCCCGTGGCCCCGGCGCTCGCGGTACTCCCGGCGTAGCCGTCGAGGGCGAGCCGCGGGGGAGTGCCGTCGGCGCCGGGCGTCCCGGAACGGCCGCCGCCGGACGCGGTCGCGGCGAAGTACGCGCCGCCGCCCCCGACCAGCAGCACAGCGGCGACGACCGAGGCGACGACCGCCGGGGTCCGCCGCCGGCGCACCCCACCTGCCCCGGTCCCCTCGCCGGGACCTCCGATGATCTCCGGGACGGGACCTTCCGGGGAACCTCCGCCGTGCTCACCGCGGAAGCCGTCGCCCGAACTCACGACGGCCCCCTTGGCCTGCTTGCCGAGCGCGCCTTCGGCGTGCCCGCCGACCGTCTCGGCCTGCCCGGGGACCGTGCCTTCGGCATGCCCGTCGAGCGCACCCTCGGCATGCCCTTCGGTAGTGCCTTCGGCGGGACTCTCGACGCCGCCTTCGGCGGGAAGCGTGACGCCGCGTTCCGCGGGACCCGCGACGCCGCTGTCGGCGGGAGTCTCCGACGCTGCTTCGGCGGGATCCTCGACGGAGTGCTCGGTGTCACCTTCGCCGGGGCGCTCGGCGGAAGCGTCGCCGGGGTCCTTCGCGGGACCTCCGACGGCGGTCCCGGAGGGACCCGCGTCGGAACCGGCGATGCCGCCTTCGACGGAGCCGTCCGCAGGATCCGCGCCGGACCGCTCGGCGTCGCTTCCGACACCGCCCGCGCCGGGACCTTCGGCCGCTCCGCCGGTGGATGCGTCGCCGGGATCTCCGACGGCACCCTCGGGCGAACGCTCGCCGGGGCTTTCGACGGCGCCCTCGGCGGGACCTTCGACGGAAGCCTCGGCGGCCACGGCGGTGGCGTCCTCGCCGGAATCCGTGACCGTCTCCGGGGTGGTTCCGTCCGCGGAACCCTCCACCGTCTCGTCGGCCGCGTCGGCGGGACCCGCGACGGCGTCCTCGGTGGCGTCCTCGACGGGACCCCTGCCGTGACCCTCGACGGGATCGGTCGCGTCGTAGTCGGGTCGCTCGGTGCTCACCGCATCGCTCCTTCGGCTCCACTGCTGTCCCATGACCCGACCCTGTCAAGGACGGGCCCTCCAGGGTCGTATTACGCATCCCCTATACGGGGGACAGCGTTGGGACGCAGCGGGGGAGCGCACGGTTCCCTGCGAGCGCACTCCGTCTTCACCCGTTCGGCGCCGCCGGGGCTCTCACCCGTACGGCGGCACCGCGCGGGCCACCGCCGTCAGTCGCCGTAGTCGGACATCGCGTCCAGCATCCGTGCCGAGGTGGGCGGAACGGTCACCCCGTGGATGAGGGAGAGGGAGACGTGCAGGGGAGGGACCGGTGCGGGAGCCGACCAGTGGCCTGCCATCCGGGCGCAGTCGCCGCGCAGCGACGCCAGATCGCCTTCCAGGTCACTGACCGGGCCGAGCGGAGCGGTGTCATGGACCTTGAGGTTCGTCATACCGGAACCGTATGCACCGTTGCCGTCACGAAGAAAGATCTACTATCGGGTAGTTTTGGCCCTTCAGGGGTCGCGCGCGGACCCGGTAGCGTTAAGTGTCAATCCCCTCCCCCCGCAGGAGCGTGTCCTCGCCGTGCGTATCGCAGTCACCGGCTCCATCGCCACCGACCACCTCATGACCTTTCCCGGCCGTTTCGCCGACCAGCTGGTCGCCGATCAGCTGCACACGGTCTCCCTCTCCTTCCTGGTCGACAACCTCGATGTCCGCCGGGGCGGGGTCGGCGCGAACATCGCGTTCGGCATGGGCCAGCTCGGTACCCGTCCGGTCCTGGTCGGGGCGGCGGGATCCGACTTCGACGAGTACCGCGCCTGGCTGGACCGGCACGGCGTCGACACCGCCTCCGTGCGCATCTCCGAGGTGCTGCACACCGCGCGCTTCGTGTGCACCACGGACGCCGACCACAACCAGATCGGCTCGTTCTACACGGGCGCGATGAGCGAGGCCCGCCTCATCGAGCTCAAGGCCGTCGCGGACCGGGTCGGCGGTCTCGACCTCGTCCTGATCGGCGCCGACGACCCCGAGGGGATGCTCCGTCACACCGAGGAGTGCCGCACCCGCGCGATCCCGTTCGCCGCCGACTTCTCGCAGCAGATCGCGCGCATGAACGGCGACGAGATCCGGGTCCTGCTGGACGGCGCGACGTTCCTCTTCTCGAACGAGTACGAGAAGGGGCTCATCGAGTCCAAGACGGGCTGGACCGACGAGGAGATCCTCTCCAAGGTCGGCCACCGGGTCACCACCCTCGGCTCGCGCGGTGTCCGTATCGAGCGCGCGGGCGACGACCCGATCGAGGTCGGCTGCCCCGAGGAGGAGCTCAAGGCGGACCCGACGGGCGTCGGAGACGCGTTCCGCGCCGGCTTCCTCTCCGGTCTCGCCTGGGGTGTCTCCCTGGAGCGCGCCGCCCAGGTCGGCTGCATGCTCGCCACCCTGGTCATCGAGACGGTCGGCACCCAGGAGTACCAGCTGAGCCGCACCCACTTCATGGACCGCTTCACCAAGGCGTACGGCCACGAGGCCGCCACCGAGGTCCGGGCGCACCTCTCCTAGGCCGAGGTCCGGGCCCGCCTCCGCCGGACGGAGGTCAGGGCCCGGCCCGCCCCGGTGGTGGTCCCGGCCCGGACCGTGAGACCAGGACGGGGCCTAGGACAGCCGGCGGACGACATAGGCCGAGCCGTGGTCCGCCGGTTCCTCTCCTACGTACTCCTGGCCCCGCATCTCGCACCACGCGGGGATGTCGAGGCGGGCCGCCTCGTCGTCGGACAGGACCCGGACCGTGCCGCCGACCGGCACGTCCCCGATGACCTTGGCCAGCTCGATGACGGGGATCGGGCAGCGCCTGCCCAGCGCGTCGACCACCAGCGCGTCGACCGAGGCGGGGACCTTCGTCACCGTCGTCGGTGCCCCCAGCTTCTCGCGGACCCCCGCGACCAGGCCCGGGAGAACCGACAGGAAGCGGTCGACGTCCTCCTCCGGGATGCCGGGCGGCAGCGACACCCGCACATTGCCCTCGCTCAGGACACCCATGGCCTTCAGGACATGGCTGGGGGTGAGGGTGCTGCTCGTGCACGACGAGCCCGAGGACACCGAGAAGCCCGTGCGGTCCAGTTCGTGCAGCAAGGTCTCTCCGTCGACATAGAGACAGGAGAAGGTGACGATCCCCGGCAGTCGGCGGACCGCGTCGCCGACCACCTCGACATCCGGCACCAGCGCCGGCACCCGCGCGCGGATCCGCTCCGTCAGTTCACGCAGCCGTACCGCCTCCTCGGCCGCCTCCGCGCGGACGGCACGCAGCGAAGCCGCCGCGGCCACGATCGCCGGGATGTTCTCGAACCCCACCGCCCGCCCCGACTCCCGCTCGTCCGCGGGGCCTTGGGGCGCGAACCGTACCCCCTTGCGTACGACGAGCAGCCCGACGCCCGAAGGGCCGCCCCATTTGTGGGCACTCGCCGTCAGCAGGGACCAGCCGCCCTCCACCCGCCCCCAGCCCAGCGACTGCGCCGCGTCCACCAGCAGCGGCACCCCCGCCTCCCGGCACATCTGTGCTACCTCGGCCACCGGTTGCTCCGTGCCCACCTCGTGGTTGGCGGACTGGAGGCAGGCGAGCGCGGTGCCGGGGCGCAGGGCGGCCGCGTAGGAAGAAGGGGACACCCTGCCCGCGCGGTCGACCTGAACCAGGGTCACCGCGCCGCCCGACGTCTCGTGGGCGTCTGCCGCATGGAGTACCGACGAGTGTTCGACGGCTGACACGATCAGGTGGTCTCCGACGCGCCGCCGGCCCGCCAGGGCACCCTCGATCCCGGAGTGCACCGCGCGGGTGCCGGAGGCGGTGAAGGCCAGTTCGTCGGGGCGGCAGCCCACCGCGTCGGCCGTCGCCTCGCGCGCCGCGTCGAGGAGCAGCCGGGCCCGCCGGCCCTCACGGTAGAGACGGGCGGGATCGGCCCACCCCTCGTCGAGCGAGGCCTGCAGGGCCTGTCGGGCGACGGGGTGCAGCGGAGCCGCGGACGCGGCGTCGAAGTAGGACACGCCACCACGCTAGCCCGTGCTCCCAAGGGGGCGTCAGAAGCCATCCGGACTGGGGCATTCCAGGTGCCCCGACAGGGCCTTGCAGGCGAAACAGCACTCCTTCGGGGAGTCGGGCGGCGCGTTGGGCACCCTCCCCGCGCGACCCCAAATAGCGTCCAGTAGGGTTTGGTCCGCATAAACATCCAAACCCCTGCCCGACGCAGGGCGGCGACCGGACCAGCGAGAAGGCCGCAGCCAACAGCGCGGGCGAGACTCTCGGGAAGGCGCTACGTGAGTCCCAACGGCTCCGACCGCTCGCCGCGGCGCCCGATGCGGCGGAAGCTGCTGCAGGCAATGACTGCGGGCCTGGTCCTGGCGACAGCCACTGGTTGCTCGTACAACTGGGAAGACTTCCCCCGCCTTGGTATGCCCACCCCGGTCACGGAGGAGGCTCCGCGGATCCTCTCCCTCTGGCAGGGCTCGTGGGCGGCCGCGCTCGCCACGGGCGTGCTGGTCTGGGGCCTGATCCTGTGGAGTGTCATCTTCCACCGGCGCAGCCGGACCAAGGTCGAAGTTCCTCCGCAGACCCGGTACAACATGCCCATCGAGGCGCTGTACACGGTGGTCCCGCTCATCATCGTCTCGGTGCTGTTCTACTTCACCGCACGTGACGAGACGAAGCTGCTCAGCCTCAGCCCGAAGCCCGACCTCACGGTCAACGTGGTCGGCTTCCAGTGGAGCTGGGGCTTCAACTACATCGAGAACGTCCCCGGTTCCTCCGGGAACGCCAAGACCGACCCGAACCTGGCCGCCATTCCGGACCGGTTCAAGAAGGACTTTCCGGCGAACGCCGGCGGTGTCTACGACGTCGGCACGCCCGCCACGAAGAACCCGCAGACGGGCAACCCCGGTCCGACCCTCTGGCTCCCCGAGGGCAAGACGGTCCGCTTCGTCCTCACTTCGCGTGACGTCATCCACTCCTTCTGGGTGGTGCCGTTCCTCATGAAGCAGGACGTCATCCCGGGGCACACCAACTCCTTCCAGGTGACCCCGAACCGTGAGGGCACGTTCCTGGGCAAGTGCGCCGAGCTGTGCGGCGTCGACCACTCCCGGATGCTCTTCAACGTGAAGGTCGTCTCCCCCGAGCGCTACGAGGCCCACCTCAAGCAGCTCGCGGCCAAGGGACAGACCGGTTACGTCCCGGCCGGCATTGAGCAGACGGGCCACGAGAAGAACCGGGAGACGAACAACCTGTGAGCATCCTCAACGAACCCCAGGGTGCCGCCGCAGCCGAAGACTCGTACGAGAACGAGCTGCCGGTACGGCGCAAGCAGCCCGGCAGCGTCGTGATCAAGTGGCTCACCACCACTGACCACAAGACGATCGGCACGCTGTATCTCGTGACGTCGTTCGCGTTCTTCCTCATCGGTGGCGTCATGGCGCTGCTGATGCGTGCGGAACTGGCGCGTCCCGGACTGCAGATCCTGTCGAACGAGCAGTTCAACCAGGCGTTCACGATGCACGGCACGATCATGCTGCTGATGTTCGCGACGCCGCTGTTCGCCGGTTTCACGAACTGGATCATGCCGCTGCAGATCGGCGCGCCCGACGTGGCGTTCCCGCGGCTGAACATGTTCGCCTACTGGCTGTACCTCTTCGGCTCGTCGCTCGCGGTCGGTGGCTTCCTCACCCCGCAGGGTGCGGCCGACTTCGGCTGGTTCGCCTACAGCCCGCTGTCGGACGCGGTCCGCTCGCCGGGCATCGGCGCCGACATGTGGATCATGGGTCTGGCCTTCTCCGGCTTCGGCACCATCCTCGGCGCGGTCAACTTCATCACCACGATCATCTGCATGCGCGCTCCCGGCATGACGATGTTCCGTATGCCGATCTTCGTGTGGAACGTCCTGCTCACCGCGGTTCTGGTGCTGCTGGCCTTCCCCGTCCTCGCGGCGGCGCTGTTCGCGCTGGAGGCGGACCGAAAATTCGGTGCGCATGTGTTCGACGCGGCAAACGGCGGAGCCCTGCTCTGGCAACACCTCTTCTGGTTCTTCGGCCATCCAGAGGTGTACATCATCGCCCTGCCGTTCTTCGGGATCATCTCCGAAGTCATCCCGGTGTTCTCGCGCAAGCCGATGTTCGGTTACATGGGCCTGATCGGCGCGACCATCGCGATCGCCGGTCTCTCCGTGACCGTGTGGGCGCACCACATGTACGTCACCGGTGGCGTTCTGCTCCCGTTCTTCTCCTTCATGACGTTCCTCATCGCCGTACCGACCGGCGTGAAGTTCTTCAACTGGATCGGGACGATGTGGAAGGGCTCGCTGTCGTTCGAGACACCGATGCTCTGGGCCGTCGGCTTCCTCATCACGTTCACCTTCGGTGGTCTGACCGGCGTCATCCTGGCCTCGCCGCCGATGGACTTCCACGTGTCCGACTCGTACTTCGTGGTGGCGCACTTCCACTACGTCGTGTTCGGCACCGTGGTGTTCGCGATGTTCTCCGGCTTCCACTTCTGGTGGCCGAAGATGACCGGCAAGATGCTCGACGAGCGTCTCGGCAAGATCACCTTCTGGACGCTGTTCGTGGGCTTCCACGGCACGTTCCTGGTGCAGCACTGGCTCGGTGCCGAGGGCATGCCGCGTCGTTACGCGGACTACCTCGCGGCCGACGGCTTCACCACGCTGAACACGATCTCGACGATCAGCTCGTTCCTGCTCGGCCTGTCGATCCTGCCGTTCCTCTACAACGTGTGGAAGACGGCGAAGTACGGCAAGAAGGTCGAGGTCGACGACCCGTGGGGCTACGGCCGTTCGCTGGAGTGGGCGACCTCCTGCCCGCCGCCGCGGCACAACTTCCTCACTCTGCCGCGGATCCGCAGTGAATCCCCGGCGTTCGACCTGCACCACCCGGAGATCGCCGCTCTCGACCAGCTCGAGAACGCCGGTCACGGTTCGGCGTCCCTCGCTGGTGGCAAGGAGGCCGGCAAGTGAAGGTCCAAGGCAAGATGTTCCTCTGGCTGGCCGTGTTCATCCTCATCATGGGGATCGTCTACGGCGTGTGGTCCAAGGAGCCGGCCGGTTCGACGGCCCTCTTCATGGGCTTCGGCCTCTGCATGATGATCGGCTACTACCTGGCCTTCACGGCCCGGCGGGTCGACAAGCTGGCGCAGGACAACAAGGAGGCCGACGTCGCGGACGAGGCCGGCGAGGTGGGCTTCTTCAGCCCGCACAGCTGGCAGCCGCTCTCGCTCGGCGTCGGCGGCGCGCTCGCCTTCACCTCCGTCGTCTTCGGCTGGTGGCTGCTGTACTTCTCGGCACCGCTCATCGTGCTCGGCCTGTGGGGCTGGGTCTTCGAGTACTACCACGGTGAGAACCGCACCCAGTAGCACGCGCTGAACGCCCGGGAGCCCGGACACTCCGTCAGGAGAGTCCGGGCTCCCTCGTTTGCCGCGACTTCTGTCCCTCACTCGGCCCACTCGGCGCGCCGTGCTTGACGAGCGTTCATAACGTGGGCTCATGAACCACTCACCGCGAATCCGCACGGTCGTCAGCTGCACCGCGCTGGTGGTCGCCCTCGGAGCGGGCGCCACCGCCTGCGGCTCCGACGGCCACCCGCTCTCGGCGAAGCCGTACGACGCGGCGGGACAGATCTCGTTCAAGGGCCTCTCCGGAGACAGCAGGAAGTCGGCCAAGGCCGACCCCGACAAGCCGCTGGAAATCACCTCGGAGAGTGACGCCGGGCGCATCACCGACGTGACCGCCACGGACGCGTCAGGACGCTATGTCGCGGGCGAACTGGCCGCCGACGGCAGCCGCTGGCACAGCACCTCGCCCCTCGCCGCGGGCGCCCACTACACGGTCCGCGTGAGCACGGAGGACGAGGACGGCGCCCCCGGCCGCAAGGTCATCGGCTTCGACACCAGTACGCCCAAGACCAAGAAGCTGCTGAACGTCGAGTTCGGGCCCAAGACCGGCAAGTACGGCGTCGGCCAGCCCATAACCGCCGAACTCAGCGCCCCCGTCAAGGACAAGGCGGCCCGCACCGTCGTCGAACGCGCCCTCAGGGTCGACTCCACCCCCGCGGTGGACGGCGCCTGGTACTGGGTGGACGACAAGACGCTGCACTACCGCCCCAAGGACTACTGGCCCGTCCACGCCACCATCACGGCACACAGCAACCTCGCCGGCGTCAGGATCGGCGAGCGTCTGTGGGGCGGCGACGCCAAGCCTGTGAAGATCACCACGGGCGACCGCCTGATCGCCATGACCGACGCCGCCACGCACTCCATGACGGTCTACCGCAACGGCCAGGACATCAAGGAGATTCCCGTCACCACCGGGAAGCCCGGCTTCGACACGCGCAACGGCGTCAAGGTCGTGCTCGGAAAGGAGTCCCTCGTACGGATGCGCGGTACCAGCATCGGTATCGCCGAGGGCAGTTCGGACTCCTACGACCTGGAGGTTCGCTACGCGACCCGGGTCACCTGGAGCGGCGAGTACGTGCACGCTGCGCCCTGGTCGACCGGCTCCCAGGGGTACGCCAACGTCAGCCACGGCTGCACCGGTATGAGCACCGAGAACGCCGAGTGGTTCTTCAACACGTTCAACGAGGGCGACATCGTCAAGGTCGTCAACTCCGACGGCAAGACGATGGACGCGTTCGGCAACGGGTTCGGCGACTGGAACCTCGGCTGGAAGAACTGGCGCGCGGGCAGCGCCCTGGCGGGCGGATCCCCGGACGCCCCGAGCCCGGCCCAGCGCGCGAGGCTGCGTCCCGAGAGCGTGTGAGGCCGCGCCCCTCGCGGGGCGCGGGTTCCTCAGACGCTCTGAAGGTTCCTGCGACGCAGCAGGGAGGCCAGTGAGGCGGCGAACTCCACCGGGTCGACCGGCAGGGTCACCGCGGCGTCCGCGCGGCTCCAGGTGGCCAGCCAGGCGTCCTGCGGGCGCCCGATGAGGACCAGCGCGGGCGGACAGTTGAAGATTTCGTCCTTGATCTGCCGGCACACCCCCATGCCGCCCAGCGGAACCGCCTCGCCGTCCAGCACGCAGACGTCGATGCCGCCCTTGTCGAGCTCCTTGATGACGGCGGCCGGCGTCGCGCACTCGACGAACTCGACGAGGGGAACGTCCGGGGCGGGCCTGCGCCCGGTGGCGAGCCGCACCTGTGCGCGGGTGTTGGAGTCGTCGCTGTAGACCAGCACCGTGGCGGTCGGCTGCATTCTTCCTCCGAGACGTCAGCGTCGTACGGACATCAAGCGATCGGGCCGATCGTCCCCGGCCCGATGCGCGGATGCTACTCCCTTGAACACCTCGTCAACACCGGTTCGGACAGGGCTTCGATGGGCCATACGGGCTGGACACACCCCGTCAACACCCCGAACGGCACCCCCCGGGGTGAGGGCGGGATAAGCGACCGACATAATGTCGGTCGTGGCGACAGCAACGACAGTAGAAACCGGGCACGCGCACCCGTCGGTCAATCGGCCGAACCTCACCAGCGTCGGAACCATCATCTGGTTGAGTTCCGAGCTGATGTTCTTCGCGGCCCTCTTCGCGATGTACTTCACCCTGCGATCGGTGACCGGGCCGGCTCACTGGAAGGAAATGGCGTCCAGCCTGAACCTTCCGTTCTCGGCGACGAACACCACGATCCTGGTGCTCTCCTCCCTGACCTGTCAGCTCGGCGTGTTCGCCGCCGAGCGCGGGGACGTGAAGAAGCTCCGGATGTGGTTCATCGTCACCTTCATCATGGGCGCGACCTTCATCGGCGGTCAGGTCTTCGAGTACACCGAACTGGTCACGAAGGACGGGCTCTCGCTCTCCTCCGACCCGTACGGCTCGGTGTTCTACCTGACCACCGGCTTCCACGGACTGCATGTGACGGGCGGCCTCATCGCCTTCCTGCTGGTCCTCGGTCGCACCTACGCGGCTCGGAGGTTCACTCACGAGCAGGCAACCGCCGCCATCGTCGTGTCCTACTACTGGCACTTCGTCGATGTCGTCTGGATCGGCCTTTTCGCCACGATCTACCTGATCAAGTAATCGGGCCCACGCCCGAAACATCCAGAAGCACCGACGCAGAAGATCCTGACACCGGGGTAATCCGTGAAAAAGCTCTCCGCACGACGACGCCATCCGCTGGCGGCGGTCGTCGTCCTACTCCTCGCGCTGGCGGCCACCGGGGGGCTGTACGCCGCGTTCGCACCCGCGGGCAAGGCGCAGGCCGATGAAACCGCCCAGTCCCTCGGTATCACCGAAGGCAAGAAGCTGTACTCCGTGGGCTGCGCAAGCTGCCACGGAACCGGCGGTCAGGGCAGCTCCGACGGTCCCAGCCTGGTCGGCGTGGGCGCCGCGGCAGTCGACTTCCAGGTCGGCACCGGCCGTATGCCGGCCCAGCAGCCGGGCGCTCAGATCCCGCGCAAGAAGGTCATCTACTCGCAGGCCGAGATCGACCAGCTCGCGGCCTACATCGCCTCGCTCGGCGCCGGCCCCACGATTCCGACCAAGAGCCAGGTCAGCCCCGAGGGCGCGGACATCGCCAACGGCGGTGAACTCTTCCGTACCAACTGCGCCCAGTGCCACAACTTCACCGGCAAGGGCGGCGCGCTGACGCACGGCAAGTTCGCGCCGAGCCTGGAGGGTGTCGACCCGAAGCACATCTACGAGGCCATGCAGACGGGCCCGCAGAACATGCCGTCCTTCCCCGACACCACGCTGACGGAGAAGAACAAGCAGGACATCATCGCGTACCTCGACGCGGTCAACGGTGACGACACCGAGAGCCCGGGCGGTCTTGAGCTGGGCGGCCTCGGGCCGGTCAGCGAGGGCCTGTTCGGCTGGGTCTTCGGTCTCGGAACCCTGGTCGCCGTCGCCGTCTGGGTCGCCGCTCGGACCGCAAAGGCCAAGAAGTCATGAGTAGCCAAGACATTCCAGAAGAGAACGTGCCCGCTGAGCGGGCCTCCGACGACCACGCCGAGCACGGTCATGGCGCGGTAGCCGTCGCGGACGAGCAGAACCCGTTCGCGGATCCGGGGCTGCCGCCCCACGAGCACCGCATCCAGGACATCGACGAGCGGGCCGCCAAGCGGTCCGAGCGTCTTGTCGCGATGCTGTTCGTGCTGTCGATGGTGGCCACCGTCGGCTTCATCACCTCGTACGTGGCGATCCCGAACGACAAGTCGATCTTCGTCTTCCCGCTCGGGCACATCAGCGCGCTGAACTTCGCGCTGGGCATGTCGCTCGGTGTGGCGCTCTTCGCCATCGGCGCGGGCGCGGTCCACTGGGCCCGCACCCTGATGTCCGACGTGGAGATCGCCGACGAGCGTCACCCGATCGAGGCGGAGCCCGAGGTCAAGGCCAAGGTCCTGGCCGACTTCAAGCAGGGCGCCAAGGAATCGGTGCTCGGCCGCCGCAAGCTGATCCGCAACACGATGTTCGGCGCGCTGGCCCTGTTCCCGCTCTCCGGCGTCATGCTGCTGCGCGACCTCGGCCCGCTGCCCGGCACGAAGCTGCGCCACACGCTGTGGTCCAAGGGCAAGCTCCTCGTCAACATGAACACGAACGAGCCGCTGCGTCCCTCGGACGTGGCCGTCGGTTCGCTCACCTTCGCCAAGCCCGAGGGCCTGGAGGTGCACGACGAGGACTTCCAGACGGAGATCGCCAAGGCGGCCCTGATGATCATCCGGCTCCAGCCGGAGAACATCAAGGACAAGCAGGAACTCGAGTGGTCCTACCAGGGCATCGTGGCCTACTCGAAGATCTGCACCCACGTCGGCTGCCCGATCTCCCTGTACGAGCAGCAGACGCACCACGCGCTCTGCCCGTGCCACCAGTCCACCTTCGACCTCTCCGACGGCGCCCGAGTCATCTTCGGCCCGGCCGGTCACGCCCTGCCGCAGCTGCGCATCGGTGTGAACGCTGAGGGTTACCTCGAGGCGCTCAGCGACTTCGAGGAGCCCGTCGGTCCTGCATTCTGGGAGCGCGGATGAGCACTACCACCACCTCCGACTCGCGCTCCTCGCGCGAGAAGGCGCCCGCCGGTGAGCGGGTCGCCGACTGGGCCGACGGCCGTCTGGGGATCTACTCCCTGGCCAAGTCCAACATGCGCAAGATCTTCCCCGACCACTGGTCGTTCATGCTGGGTGAGATCTGCCTCTACAGCTTCATCATCATCATCCTCACGGGTGTGTACCTGACCCTGTTCTTCCACCCGTCGATGAACGAGGTGGAGTACCACGGCAGTTACATCCCGCTGCAGGGCCAGCTGATGTCCGAGGCGTTCAACTCGACCATGCACATCTCCTTCGATGTGCGCGGTGGTCTGCTGATCCGGCAGATCCACCACTGGGCGGCGCTGATCTTCCTCGCCGGCATGTTCGTGCACATGATGCGCGTGTTCTTCACGGGTGCGTTCCGCAAGCCCCGTGAGGTCAACTGGGTCTTCGGATTCCTGCTGTTCGTCCTCGGCATGTTCACCGGCTTCACCGGTTACTCGCTCCCGGACGACCTGCTCTCCGGCACCGGTGTCCGCTTCATGGAAGGCGCGGTCCTGTCCGTGCCGATCGTGGGCACGTACCTGTCGTTCTTCCTGTTCGGCGGCCAGTTCCCGGGCGGCGACTTCGTGGCCCGCTTCTACTCGGTGCACGTGCTGCTGCTGCCGGGGATCATGCTCGGCCTCGTGGTGGGCCACCTGATCCTGGTCTTCTACCACAAGCACACGCAGTTCGCGGGTCCCGGCAAGACGAACAACAACGTCGTCGGCATGCCGCTGCTGCCGGTCTACATGGCCAAGGCCGGAGGCTTCTTCTTCCTGGTCTTCGGTGTCATCGCGGCCATCGCGGCGATCGCCTCGATCAACCCGATCTGGGCGATGGGTCCGTACCGTCCGGACATGGTGTCCACGGGCGCCCAGCCCGACTGGTACATGGGCTTCTCCGAAGGCCTCATCCGTGTCATGCCGGGCTGGGAGATCAACCTCTGGGGCCACACGCTCGTCCTGGGCGTGTTCATCCCGCTGGTGATCTTCCCGCTGGTCCTGGTCGCGATCGCGGTCTACCCGTTCATCGAGTCCTGGGTCACCGGCGACAAGCGCGAGCACCACATCCTGGACCGCCCGCGCAACGTCCCGACCCGGACCGCGTTCGGTGCCGCCTGGATCAGCTGGTACTTCGTGCTGCTCGTCGGCGGCGGCAACGACATCTGGGCCACGCACTTCCACCTGGCGATCAACTCGATCACCTGGTTCGTGCGGATCGCCTTCTTCGTCGTGCCGGTGCTCACCTTCATCGCCACCAAGCGGGTCTGCCTCGGCCTCCAGCGCCGGGACCGGGACAAGGTGCTGCACGGCCGCGAGTCGGGCATCATCAAGCGCCTGCCGCACGGTGAGTTCATCGAGGTCCACGAGCCGCTCAGCCAGGACGCGCTGCACACGCTCACCGCGCACGACCAGTACAAGCCGGCCGAGATCGGCCCGACGGTCGACGAGAACGGTGTCGAGCGCAAGGTCTCGGGCGCGAAGAAGCTGCGCGCCAAGATGAGCCAGGGCTTCTACGGGGAGGACAACCAGATCCCCAAGCCCACCGTCGAGGAGTACAAGGAGATCACGAGCGGCCACGGCCACCACTGATCCCCTGATCCCCGGCTGTTCGCCATGGCAGGAGCCCCGTCCACGCAACGGACGGGGCTCTTTGCCGTCTCCCGGGCTGGATAGGGTGGACTCACCCCGTGGTGCGGGGTGATCCACCCCGCGTCACCTACGACCGCGTCACCGACCACCGCGTGACCTACGAACCCAGGAGCGACCATGAGCGCTGTGAACCCCGCTGGAGGCGACACCGCGGCGGGCCGTTCCTGGCCGGCGGTACTGAACGGCCTGCTCGAGGGCCGCGACCAGAGCGCGGACGACACGGCCTGGGCGATGGACCGCATCATGCGCGGCGAGGCGACCGACGCGCAGATCGCCGGGTTCGTGGTGGCCCTGCGGGCCAAGGGCGAGACCGTCCAGGAGATCACCGGACTCGTCCGGGCGATGTACGAGCACGCCAATGTGATCGAGGTGCCCGGACACACCGTCGACATCGTCGGAACGGGCGGCGACGGCGCGAAGACCGTCAACATCTCCACGATGTCCTCGATCGTGGTGGCCGGCACCGGCGCCAAGGTCGTCAAGCACGGCAACCGGGCCGCGTCCTCGGCGTCCGGCTCGTCGGACGTCCTGGAGAAGCTCGGCGTCAATCTCCAGCTCACGGTGAAGCGGGTCGCCGAGGTCGCCGAGGAAGCCGGGATCACCTTCTGCTTCGCGGTGAAGTTCCACCCGGCGCTGCGTCATGTGGCGGCGGCGCGCGGCCAGTTGGGCATCCGGACGACCTTCAACGTGCTCGGCCCGCTGACGAACCCGGCGCGGGTGAAGGCCCAGGCGGTCGGGGTCGCCGACCCCCGTATGGCGCCGATCGTGGCGGGCGTGTTCGCCGAGCGCGGCAACTCCTCGCTGGTCTTCCGCGGCGACGACGGACTCGACGAACTGACCACCACCGCGGGCTCCCACGTCTGGGTGGTCCGCGACGGCGTGGTCACCGAGGAGTGCTTCGACCCGCGTGACGTCGGGCTCGACATCGTCCCGGTGGAGGCCCTGCGCGGCGCCGACGCCTCGTACAACGCGGAGGTCGCCCGGCGTGTGCTGGACGGCGAGCGGGGGCCCGTACGGGACGCGGTCCTGCTGAACTCGGCGGCGGCCCTGGTGGCCCTGTCGCCGACCGGCGCGCCGCTCGCGGACCAGCTCCGCGCCGGAATGGAGAAGGCGGCCGAGGCGATCGACTCCGGCGCCGCCAGGCGCACCCTGGACCGCTGGGTGGCCGCCAGCAACGCCTGATCCACCGGTGACACGGAGGAAACGGAGCAAGGCGCGGTCCACGATCCGGACCGCGTCTTGCGCTGGGAAGATCCTCTGGCAAGATGCTGTACCAGGTCATGAGTGACAGCCATCAGGCCCCGGCCGGCTGTCCGGCAACCCTCCGTCCGTGGCGGGGTGCCCCGGGTGAAGACCAGGTCGTAGGCAGCGAGGCCTACGGCAAGCGCGGACCCCTCCCGCCCTCCGGGCGGACGCAACCAGGGGTCCTGGTCGTTCGAGGGAGCCTTCTGTGAGCAAGCGAATGCGATAGGGCGTAGAGCCCCGCCCCCGCACACCCTTTTCACCTTTCCCGCGCTGAGCGCTGCCTCCCGGCGGCCGGCTCGCGCGGTGATCCCGCCTGCCTCTCACAGGAGCTCGCCATGTCTGTCTCCACCGTTGCCGCCGACCAGTCTGTTTGTGCCCCTCTGGCCGTTCTGGGCCGGGATGTCACCGTCCCGCTCGTCACCGGCGGCGAGGTCACCTACGCGGCCCTCGACTACGCCGCCAGCGCGCCCGCCCTCCAGCGGGTGTGGGACGACGTGGCCGCGTACGCCCCGTACTACGGCAGCGTCCACCGGGGCGCCGGCTACCTCTCGCAGCTGTCCACCGACCTCTTCGAGAACGCCCGCAGGACCGTCGAGGAGTTCCTCGACTGCCGCGCCGACGACCAGGTGGTCTTCACCCGCTCCACCACCGACTCGCTCAACCTGCTCGCCGCCGCGCTCCCGGCCGACTGCCAGGTCTTCGTCTTCGAGACCGAGCACCACGCCTCGCTGCTGCCCTGGCGCGACGCCCGGGTGACCTACCTGAACGCACCGCGCACCCCGGGCGAGGCCGTCGACACCCTGGAGCGCGCCCTCGCCGCCCGCACTGTGTCCATTGAAGGGGGCTACGGGCCGGCCCTGGTCTGCGTCACCGGCGCCTCGAACGTCACCGGGGAGCTGTGGCCGGTGCGTGAACTGGCCGCAGCCGCGCACGCCCACGGCGCCCGCATCGTCCTCGACGCCGCGCAGCTCGCCCCGCACCACCCGGTGTCGGTCCAGGACCTCGACGTCGACTGGGTCGCCTTCTCCGGGCACAAGCTGTACGCGCCCTTCGGCTCCGGTGTCCTCGCGGGCCGCTCCGACTGGCTGCTCGCCGCCGAGCCCTACCTCGCGGGCGGCGGCGCCAGCCGCAAGGTCACCCGGCGTACGGACGGCGGCGTGGACGTGGAGTGGCACGACAGCGCCGCCCGGCACGAGGCCGGCTCGCCGAACGTCATCGGCGCCTACTCGATCGCGTCGGCCTGCAAGGCGCTCACCGACGAGGGCTTCGACAAGCTCGTCGCCCGTGAGCAGCACCTGATCCGTACCGTCCGCGCGGGCCTCGCCGAGGTCCCCGAGGTCCGGGTCCTGTCCCTCTTCGGTGACGACGCCCCGCGGGTCGGCGTCATCTCCTTCGTCGTCGAGGGCTGGAACAGCTCGCACTTCGCGGCCGCGCTCTCCGCCGAGTACGGCATCGGCGTCCGCGACGGCCTCTTCTGCGCCCACCCGCTGGTCCGCACGCTGCTCGGCAGCGACCCCGGGACCCAGGGGGAGTGCGGCGCCCCCGAGGCGGCCCCCGGGGAGAAGTCCCTCAACGCCATCCGCGTCAGCTTCGGGGCCGGTACCCCCGACGAGCACGTGGAGCGGTTCGTCCGCGCGGTGCGCGAGCTGGTCAGGGACGGCGCCCGCTGGCAGTACCGCACCGAGGGCGGCCGCTGCGTCCCGGCGGTCTGACGCCCGAAGCCGTTCCGCCCGGAGGCGGTGTTCCGTCGGTCAGGAGTCGAGGCCGATCGCGAACGCCGCCTCCAGGTCGTGCTGGGAGTACGTACGGAACGCCACGTGCGTGTCCGTCGCCTCGACGCCCGGGATCTTGCTGATCTTGCCGGGGATGACGTCCGCGAGGTCGTCGTGGGCCTTGACCCGGACCATCGCGATCAGGTCGTAGGTGCCGGTGACGGAGAAGACCTCGCTGACGCTCTCCAGCGACGCGATCGACTCGGCGATCTCGGGGATCCGGTCCACGCTGGTCTTGATGAGGACGATCGCGGTGATCACGGCTGGTTCTCTCCCTAGGGGGCCGCTGCTGGGGATCTCACCCTACTCGCGGTCCACCTGACCCGGCCGTTCGGCCGGGGGCCCCGGGAGCAGCCCCGGAGCGGGCGCGACGGCCGTACGGTGACGGAACCGCGCCCACGCGTAGACGAAGCCCAGGGAGAAGCCCACGAGGTGGGCCAGATAGGCGACCCCGGGGCCCGAGGCGCTGCGGCCCGCCGCCAGCCACTGCAGGGTGAACCAGAACGGCAGCACCACCCAGGCCGGGAACCGCAGCGGCAGGAAGAACAGGAACGGGAAGAGACTGGTCACCCGGGCCTTGGGGAACAGGTACAGGAACGCGCCCAGCACCGCCGAGATCGCTCCGGAGGCCCCGACCAGGGACTGCTGCGAGCCGGCGTTGGCGGCGGCGTAGCCGAGCAGGGCCAGATATCCGCAGCCCAGGTAGAAGAGGGCGAACTCCAGATGGCCCATGCGCTCCTCGGTCATCAGCCCGAAGACGTAGAAGAAGAGCATGTTGCCCAGGAGGTGGAGCCAGCTGCCGTGGATGAACAGGGCGGTCGCGGGGGTGAGCGCCTCGCGCGGGGCCCCGCCGAACAGCTCGGCCGGCACCACGCCCCAGCGGCGGAAGTACGCCCGCTGGGCGACCAGCAGTTCGTCCCCGGTGCCGTACGCGGGATCGAGCCCCGAGGCGGGACCGATCACGAAGATCAGACAGCACAGGACGATCAGCCCGTACGTCACCGGCGCCGGCCGACCCCGCAGCGCCCTGCCGACCGCCGTGCTCCAATTGCCGATCATGGTGCAGAGCATGACGTAACCGCACCGATGCGCACAGACCGCCTCGCCGCCGGGGACAGCCGAGCGTCGAGTACCCGCCAGGCCGTAGGGTTACGAGCCACATGCACCGGGAGACCGGCGCCGGACGGACACTAGAAGGAAAGCGACCGCCCTATGACAGTTCCCCTGCCCGACGCCAAGACCCGCTGGCGCTGCGCCCTCTGCGGCAACCTCACGCGTTTCGACGTCACCCGCTCCTCGAAGGTCGTCGAGTACGTACACCTCGACCTGGCCGGTGAGCCGAAGGTCGAGGAGCGAGAGGTGGTCAGTGAGACCATCGAGTCGGTGCGGTGCCGCTGGTGCAACGCGGTGGATCAGGTCGAACTCGTGGACAGGCCGGGCGCCGGCTCCTGAGGGAGCGGGCCCCGCACGGATATTGGGGTGAACGGATGGTGGAGACCACAGGCGGGGAGCCGGACGACGGCACCGCCGAGGTGCTCGACCGTCCGCTGCCCGACGGCGTGCGCCGACGCGTCGTGCAGATCGTCTCGGACGGCTTCGGCGGGCTGACGATGGCCGAACTGCCCGCCCAGCTGCGGCAGTACGCCCGGTTCACACCGAGCCGGCGGGCCAGGTTCGCCGGCAACGCCATGGCCGCGGCGCTGGAGACGGACCCGCTGTTCAGACAGCGCATCGCCGAGAAGCTCAGAGAGTCCCAGCCGGAGCTCGTCGGAGCCCTCGACTCCGGCGCGCCGCCCCCGGCCGCGGACCCGCTGGACGTGGCGGCCGCGGCCTATGTGCTGCGTCCCGCGGGCTGGGTGAAGCTGGTGACCGCCGCGGGCGAGGAGGCCCTGCGGGCGGACGCCGAGCGCGCCGACGAGGAGAGCCGCGCCGAGCTGGAGCGGCTGCGCACGGAACTCGCGGAGGCCCGCGGGCAGACGCGCGCCGAGACCGAACGGCTGCGCACGGAAATGGAGTCGGCCAGGAAGGAAGCGGAATCGCTTCACCGCAAGCTGCGCAGCGCCCTCAGTGACATCAAGCGCGGCGAGGCGGCCCTGCGCAAGCTCCAGGCCGAGACGGACACGGCGAAGGCGGAGGGCCAGGCCCAGGTGTCCGCCGCGGAGAGCGAGAGCCGGCGGCTCAAGGCGCGTCTCGCGGAGGCGGAGGCGGCCCTGGAGGCCACCCGCAAGGCGGCCCGCGAGGGGCGCAGCGTCGAGGACATGCGTGTGCGGCTGCTGCTCGACACCGTGCTGGACGCGGCCCAGGGCCTGCGCCGGGAACTCGCGCTGCCCCCCGTCTCCGTCCGGCCCGCGGAGACCGTCGAGGCGGTCGAGCCGGGGCAGATGACGCCCAAGGACATCGCCGCCCGCGCGCTCTCCGAGAACGACCCCGCGATCCTGGACCAGTTGCTCGCGCTGCCCCAGGCGCATCTGGTCGTCGACGGCTACAACGTCACCAAGACCGGCTATCCCCAGATGCCGCTGGAGAAGCAGCGGCTGAGGCTGCTCGGGCAGCTCTCGCAGCTGGCCGCGCAGACCGGCGCCGAGGTCACCTGTGTCTTCGACGGGGCCGAACTGCTCGCGCCGGTGCTGCTCGCGCCGCCGCGCGGGGTGCGGGTGCTGTTCTCCAAGCCCGGTGTCACGGCGGACGAGCTGATCCGTCAGCTGGTGCGGGCCGAGCCGCCCGGCCGGCCGGTCATCGTCGTCTCGACCGACCGTGAGGTGGCCGACGGCATCGCCAAGGCGGGCGCCCGGCCGGTGGCGTCCGTGGTGCTCCTCAAGCGCTTCTCGCGCGGCTGAGCAGTCTTCCCTTTCGCCCCGTTTCTCCCGATCCCGGCCTCGCGGTTCGCGCGAACGGCGATCCGGGGCCTAAGTCGCATGAGCCACCTACGTCCCATGCGTAACCTCTGGGCCCGATGCCCGAATTCGTCGGACCTTCACGCGACGTAGTGTCAAGCGGACATCACTGCAGGTGAGTTGATGGCAAAGAATGCGCTGGGTGACAAAGAATTTTCAGGTTTGGATTTGAACTGATCACAAGAAGGTCACTAAGGTCAGGTCTCGAACCTCCAACTAGGGTGATCACTCATGGGGAGTGACGGTGGAGGGGCACCGCCCGTCGGCGTTCTCGGCAGGCGGCTGGAGGAAGAAGGAGCTCGCCTTCGTGGCGTCCCACCGTCGACCCAAGCAGCCGAGCCGCACCCGTGTGACCGTGCTCACCACCGCCGCCGCTGCCGCCGTTGTCCTCAGCGCCAACGCCGCCAATGCCGCGCCGTCCGAGAAGCCCAACAAGGACGAGGTCAAGACCAAGGTCGACAAGCTCTACCAGGAGGCCGAGCAGGCCACTGAGAAGCTCGACGGCGCCAAGGAGAAGCAGCAGGAGCTGCAGAAGCAGATCAGCACGCTCCAGGACAACGTCGCCCGCGGCCAGCAGGAGCTCAACGACCTGCGCGACGGCCTCGGTTCGATGGCCAGCGCCCAGTACCGCACCGGCGGCATCGACCCCTCCGTGGCGCTCTTCCTCTCCTCGAACCCGGACGACTTCCTGGACAAGGCCTCGGCCATGGACCAGTTGAGCGCCCAGCAGGTCGGGTCGCTCAAGAAGGTCCAGGAGAAGCAGCGTTCGCTCGCGCAGCAGCGCGCCGAGGCGTCCGCGAAGCTCAAGGACCTCGCCGACACGCGGACCGAGCTCGCCAACAAGAAGAAGGAAGTCCAGAGCAAGCTGGGCAGCGCCCAGAAGCTTCTGAACTCGCTGACGGCGCAGGAGAAGGCGGCGCTGGCCTCCCAGGACCAGGAGCGGGCGACCCGCGCCAGCGAGCGCGTGGACCTCGGCAACACCAAGGCCGCCTCGGGCCGCGCCGGCGCCGCGTTCGCCGCGGCCCAGAGCGTGATCAACTCGCCGTACGTCTACGGTGCCTCCGGCCCCAGCTCCTTCGACTGCTCGGGCCTCACCTCCTGGGCCTACGCCCAGGCCGGCGTCTCCATACCGCGCACCTCGGAGGCCCAGGCCAACGCGGGCACCCGCATCTACTCGCAGAGCGATCTGCAGGTCGGTGACCTGGTCATCTTCTACGGCGACCAGCACCACGTCGGTCTCTACGCGGGCAACGGCCAGGTGCTGCACGCCCCGCACACCGGCGCGGTCGTCCGTTACGAGTCGATCGCCGACATGCCCTTCCAGTTCGGCGTCCGGATCTGATCCGGACGGGCGGCCGGAGCTGACCTCCGCCGCCCGCGGGGGCCTCCTGTCACTCCGCCCAAACGGGCGAATTGTGACAACTCCCGCTGACCCCACGCCCCGTCGGTGACCTGCGTCTCCGGCGGGGCGTCACTGTGTGTGCCCACGGAGGTCTTTGGCCGGTGTGCGGTCGCACGGCTACTGTCTGCGCGATCCCCCGACGGCGGGGGACCGTCAGCGGAAGGGAGTGCGGCCACCCGTGGGGTTCCATCGCCGCCTTGCACCGACCGGCCTCGACCGGGGCGCCGGCGCCTTCGGCGTCACAGCCTGCGTGATGTCCGCGGCGGCCGCCGCACTCGGCGCCCTGCCCGCCTCCGCGGCGCCGCAGGACGACACCCGGGCCGAGGTGGACCGCCTCTACACCCAGGCGGAGCAGGCCACCCAGGCGTACGACAAGGCCGACGAGCGCGGTGCCGCGCTGCGCGAGCAGATCGGGACGGCACAGGACGAGATCGCACGGCAGCAGGAGCGCGTCAACACCATGCGGGACGCGCTGGGTTCGCTGGCCGGGGCGCAGTACCGTTCCGGCGGCCTCGACCCCTCCCTCGCGCTGCTCTTCTCCGACAGCCCGGACGACTACCTCGACAAGGCCTCCGAGCTCGACCGGATCACCACCCGCCAGGCCGGCGAACTCAAGGACCTCCAGTTCGCCCTGCGCGACCTCGCCCAGGAACGCGAGGAGGCCGACGGGAAACTCGCCGAACTGGAGCGCAGCCGCACGGCCGTCGCCCGGAACAAGCGGGTCATCGAGGGCAAACTGACCAAGGCGCGACAGCTGCTGAACTCGCTGCCGTACGCCGAACGCGCCGCCTACGACCGGGCGTCACGCTCGACGCGCGCCGACCTGCCCGGCCTCGGCGGCGCTGTCGCGTCCTCGGCGCGCGCGGCCGTCGCCGTCGCCGCGGCCCGTTCGGCGCTCGGCCGCCCCTACGTGTGGGGCGCCAACGGGCCCGGCGGCTTCGACTGTTCGGGCCTCATGCAGTGGTCGTACGCGCACGCCGGGGTCGGTCTGCCGCGCACCTCGCAGGCCCAGCGGTACGCCGGACGGCAGATCCCGCTCTCCCAGGCGCAGCCCGGTGACCTGGTCACCTACCGGTCCGACGCCAGCCATGTCGCGATGTACGTGGGCAACGGCCAGGTGATCCACGCGCCCTATCCGGGCGCCCCGGTGCGCTACGACCCGGTCGGGATGATGCCGATCTCGTCCGTCACCCGGGTCTGACGGGTCTCGCGACCGGCGTCCGGCGTCCGGCCGCGGGCACCGTACGATCGGGAGGATGGCTGGTCGAAGGTGTGCGTCGCGAGCGGGACTCTCCCTGGTGCTGCTGCTCGCCGTGCTCGTCGGCTGCGGCGGCCGGGCGCCGTCGGACACCGCGGCGGCCGACGTGCAGCGGGTCCTCGACCGGCGGGCGACCGCGGTCCTGGACCGGGACGCGGCGGCCTTCCGGGCCACCGGGGCGTCGGCCGGCGCCGGAACCGGCTTCGCGAACCTGCGCGAGGTGCCGCTGGCGGGCTGGTCCTACCGGCTGACCGGTCTGCGCCGCTCCGGCGACCGGGCCACCGCCGACGCCGAACTGCGCTACCGCGTCGAGGGCTACGACACCGCGCCGGTCAAGGCGGACCGCACCCTGCGGCTGACCCGCGCCGGTGGAACCTGGCGCGTCACCTCCGACGAACCCGCGGGCAAGGGCGGCGCCCAGCTCTGGGACCAGGGGGCCGTGACGGCCGTACGGGGTGAGCACAGCCTCGTCCTGGGGGTCGGGCAGTCCGGCGCGCGGCTGCGGTCCTTCGCGGATCTCGCGGACCACGCCGTGCCCGCCGTGTCGCAGGCATGGGGCACGGACTGGACGCGGCACGTCGTCGTCCTCGTACCGAAGTCGCTGGAGGGGATGGCCGGGCTGCTCGGGTCTCCGGCGTCCGGGTACCGGGGGATCGCGGCGGTGACCACCGGTGAGGCCGGAGGGCCGGCGAGGGCGCCCGCGGACCGGATCATCGTCAACCCGGACGCGTACGGCGTCCTCGGCGACTTCGGCAAACAGGTCGTGCTCACCCACGAGACCACGCACGTCGCCACCCGCGCCCACACCACGGCCGCCACCCCGCTGTGGCTCTCCGAGGGGTACGCGGACTGGGCCGGCTACCGGGGCAGCGGGCGGGCACCCGGGCAGGTCGCGCCGGAACTGGAGCGCGCCGTGGCCGAGGGGCGGGTTCCGGCCGCGCTGCCCGACGACGGGGACTTCGGGTTCACCTCGGACGCGGGCCGGCTGGCGCGGGCCTACGAGGGCGGCTGGATGGCCTGCCGGCTGATCGCCGACCACTGGGGCGAGGTCCGGCTGAACGACTTCTACCGGGCGGTGGGCGACCACCGGCAGCGGGCGGGGGCGGTCGAGGGCGCGCTGCGGGACGTGCTGCACACGACACCGGAGGGGTTCACCCAGCTGTGGCGGCAGTACCTCAAGGACCAACTCGGCTGACGTACGGGGCTGTTCACTCCTCCAGCCGCTGGATGGCCTCCGCGAGCCAGGTCCGTTCCGCCTCACCGGTAGCCCGCGCCACCCGCAGCATGCCCTGCCGGAACAGGTCGTCGGCCTCCTCCGCGCGCAGGGGCCGGCCGTCCCGGTAGAAGAAGCTCGCCGGGGTCTCCAGGAACTCCAGGCGGCGGCGCAGCACCGCGGCCTGCTCGCGGGGCTCGCCGAGGTGGCGCAGGAACGCCAGCAGGGTGTTGAAGCGGACCTGGTCGGTGATCTCGGCCCGCTGGGGGTGGCGCAGCCGCTCCAGGAGGCCCGCACGGCCCTGGTCGGTGAGCGAGAGGACGCGCCGCGGGGCCGCGCCACTGCCGGGCTCGGTGTGCTGGTCGAGCATGCCCGCGGCGACCAGGCGGGTGATCGCCGGGTAGAGGGCACCGTCGCTGACCGGGCGGACATGGCCGCTGAGGGCCTTGATGCGCTCCTTCAGCTCATAGCCGTGCAGGGGCTCCTCGTACAGAAAGCCCAGGATCGACAGCTCCAGCATCCGGTCGGCTCCTCGCTCGTGGGCCGTCACGATACGACGCGCCTGCCGTTCCGCCGAATCGCCCTCCCGCTTCCGGAGTCGCTCACGGGCGCCCCGCACCTTCGTACGCGTCCTGATCCTTGCGGGGTTCAGATGCTCATGGTACCTCTTGTCGAGCTACCTCGAATCGATGTAGCTCGTATCGAGGGAGGCTTCGTGAACGCCCATCGCAAGCAGCTCATAGCGCTCGCCCATCCCGTCTACCTCTCGCTGCTCGCCTCCGTCGCCGCGGGAATCATCAACACCGTGTGGGTCTCGCGGCTCGGCGGTGCCGCCGTGGCCGCCGTCGCCGTCGCGACGAACACCGAGAACGTGCTGCTCGGCGTCGCCCTGGTCTTCGCCTCCGGCACCACCGTCCTGGTCGCGCACGCCCGGGGTGCCCGCGACCCGGGCGCGGTCCGGTCGGCCGTACGCGGAGGCTGGGCGCTGTGCGCCGCCGTCACACCGGTGATCGCCCTCGGCGGCTACCTGCTGCGCGAGCCGCTGGCCCGGCTGGTCCTCGGCGGCGACGGACGCGCGCCGGCCCTCGCCGTCCAGTACTTCGCCGTCTCCCTGCCCGGCATCGCCGTCTTCTTCGCGCAGAACCTCGTCGACGGCATCCTCAAGGGCGCGGGCGACACCCGCACCCCGATGCGCCTCGCCCTGCTGGCCAACGGACTGATCCTCGGCCTCGATCCGCTCCTCATCCACCTGTACGGCGTCCCGGGCGCCGCCGTCTCGACCGTGCTGTGCCGTTCGGTGGCCCTCGTCGTGGGCCTGCGCGCCCTGCGCCGGAACCCCCTGCTGTCCGAGGCGGCCACCGCGCCGCCCGCCGGGACCACCGGCGCCGCGCTGCGCCGCACCCTCACCACCGGGCTGCCCATGTCCGCCGACTTCACGGTGCGTCAGGGCGGCGCCCTGACGCTGGTCGCGATCGTGGCCCGGCTCGGGACGACGGCGGTGGCGGCGTACGTCATCGCGTACAAGGTCATGTACGTCGCCACCATGGCGTTCTACGCCGTCCGGCAGGCCGCCTCGATCCACACCGCGCACACCAGGGGCGCGGGCCGCGACGAGCGGGGCGCCATCGGACGGCAGGCCGTCCTCGTCTCGGGGACCGTCGGCCTCCTCGCCGCCGGGCTCCTGGGCGCCCTGGCTCCCTGGATCATGCGGGCCTTCGGCGCCGGTCCCGCGGTCGCCCACGACGGCACGCTGTTCCTGCGCTGCGTGGGCCCCTACCTGCTGCTGATGGCCTGCTTCATCGCCCTCGGCGGGGTCTTCGAGGGCAGCGGGGGAGCGCCGGTACTGCTCCGGGTGACGCTGACCGGAACGGCGGTCCAGCTCCCGCTCGCCCACGCCCTGTCCGGACCGGGGCTGCCGGGCATCTGCCTGGCCCTCGCGCTGTCCATGGCGGTGCAGTGCGCCGCCCTGTGGCTGTGGGCCGGGCGGAGCGGGCGTCAGGAGGACGCCAGCGTCTCCTTGGTGCGGGCCGCCTGAGCGGGCAGCGCCGGCGTCGGCTCGGAGACCGTGCTCCGCCACAGCACCCGGGCCGCCAGCAGCGCGGCGATCACCAGCAGGCCGTTGCGGACGACGAGCAGAGTGACGCCGAGCCACGTGCTGTCCACGACGTCCGCGAACCAGATCGGGAACTCCAGCACCGTCACGAAGCACGCGATCAGCACCAGGCAGGCGGGCCACATCATCCGGCTCGCCCGGAAGCACAGACACACCGCGGCGAGCCCGACCAGCCACACCAGGTACTGCGGGCTGATGACCCGGCTGGTCGCGGTGAACATCAGGACGGCGACGAACGCGGCGTCGGCGAGCGTGTGCGGCAGGAACCGCTTGGCGCACAGCCGCCACAGCAGCAGCCAGCCGAAGGCGAGCGCCGTCAGGAACAGGGCCGCCGTGCTCACCAGGTCGACGTAGGGGCCGACGAACTCCACCGAGCCGTAGTTGAGCAGCACCCGCCCGTTCCAGCCGTGGTGCCGGGCCACATGGAAGACGAGGGAGCCGAGCGACTCCACCTCGGTGCCGCGGTCGCGCTGGAAGGTCAGGAAGGCGAACGCGCCCGGCATCGTCACCCAGAACAGTCCCGCGATCCCGGCCACCGTCGCCGCGGCCGAGACCCAGGCCCGGCGGCGCACGGCGCCGAGCAGCAGCAGCACCGGCCACACCTTCACCATCGCGCCGATGCCGGTGAGCACCCCCATCATCCGGGGATGGCGGGCTCCGGCGAGCAGTGCGGCGACCACGACGGCCGTCACCATCACGTCGTAGCGGGCGTACACCGTCGGTCCGAGCAGCGGAACCCCGATCATCCACACCCAGGCGCCGCGCAGCGTCTTGCCGGAGCGCGAGCCCGCGTAGAGGAGCAGCCCGAACGTCACCAGGTCGGCGACGAAGGCCAGCACGAAGAAGGCGTGCGGGTAGTCGAGGAACGGCAGCAGGCCGGGGGAGAGGATCGCGAGCGAGGCGGCCGGCGGGTACTGCCAGGTGACGTCGTTCAGCGGGAAGGTGCCGTGCCGCAGGACGTCGTACCAGCCGTGGTAGATCACGGCGACGTCGCTCGTGACGTCCGGGCCGGGGAAGACGTACACCTTGGCCACGAAGAGCAGCAGCATCAGCCTGGTCAGGCCCCAGACTCCCAGCAGTACGGCCACGCCGAACGGGAACCTCGTACCGCGTGCCCCCGTCATGCCCACCTGGCCCTCTTCGTCCGGAAACCGTGTGCGTCGCCGCCGTGCTTTTCGCGGACCGAGGGTGATACGCCGGTCTGTGCGCGAGCCGTCAAGCGCGGCCGTGCGGAGCTGTGAGTATAGATTCGATAGTGTCGAACACGATGCACAAGACCCTGATCGTGACGAACGATTTCCCGCCCCGCCCCGGCGGCATCCAGGCCTTTCTGCACAACATGGCCCTGCGCCTGGACCCCGGGCAGCTCGTCGTCCACACCTCGACGTGGAAGCGCGGCAGCGAGGGTGCCGAGGCGACCGCCGCGTTCGACGCGGAACAGCCCTTCACCGTCGTACGGGACCGCACGACCATGCTACTGCCGACGCCCGGCGCCACCCGGCGGGCAGTCGGCCTGCTGCGCGAACACGGCTGTACGTCGGTGTGGTTCGGGGCGGCGGCCCCGCTCGGCCTGATGGCTCCGGCCCTGCGCAAGGCGGGCGCGCGACGCCTCGTCGCGACCACGCACGGCCACGAGGCCGGCTGGGCCCAGCTGCCCGCCGCGCGCACGCTGCTGCGCCGGATCGGCGAGTCCACCGACACGATCACCTACCTCGGGGAGTACACGCGCTCGCGGATCGCCTCCGCGCTCAGCCCCGAGGCGGCCGCGCGCATGGTCCAGCTGCCGCCCGGCGTCGACGAGCGGACGTTCCACCCCGGCTCGGGCGGCGCGGAGGTCCGGGCCCGGCTCGGCCTCACCGACCGGCCGGTCGTCGTCTGCGTCTCCCGCCTGGTGCCGCGCAAGGGCCAGGACACCCTCGTGCTCGCGATGCCGCGGATCCTGGCCAAGGAGCCGGACGCGGTGCTGCTGATCGTGGGCGGCGGCCCGTACGAGAAGGAGCTGCGCAAGCTCGCGCACGACACCGGTGTCGCCGGCTCGGTCCGCTTCACCGGAGCGGTGCCCTGGTCGGAGCTGCCCGCGCACTACGGAGCCGGGGACGTCTTCGCGATGCCGTGCCGGACCCGCAGGGGCGGGCTGGACGTCGAGGGGCTCGGCATCGTGTACCTGGAGGCGTCGGCGACGGGCCTTCCGGTGGTCGCCGGCGACTCGGGCGGCGCGCCCGACGCCGTGCTCGACGGCGAGACGGGCTGGGTCGTACGCGGCGGCTCCGCGGAGGAGGCCGCCGACCGCATCGTCACCCTGCTCGGCGACCCCGAACTACGCCGCCGGATGGGCGAACGGGGACGCGCCTGGGTCGAGGAGAAATGGCGCTGGGACCTCTTGGCGGAGCGGCTGCGGGAGCTGCTCTAGCGTCACCGGTGCGCCTACGGGGCTGCCACTTGCGGCCCGCGGGCGCCCGCCAGGGCGCTCAGGGGCGCGAGGAACTGCGCGAGCAACCACGACGTACCATCCGCCCGGAAACGACCTGTACCGGCTACGGCGGTCCCCGGAAACACCTAGGCCGGGACGGAGAACGGCTCGGCCCCCTCCGGTGAAGGGGGCCGAGCCGTTGTTCCCGGCCGGGGCGGAACCCGGTCGCTCGGGCGTCAGCCCCGATAGATCGCCTCGATCTCGTTCGCGTAGTCCTTCGCGACCACGTTGCGCTTCAGCTTCAGAGACGGCGTGAGGTGCCCCGACTCCTCGGTGAACTGGTGGGCGAGGATGCGGAACTTGCGCACCGACTCCGCCTTGGACACCGCCGCGTTGCCGTCGTCGATCGCGTCCTGGATCGCGGCGATCAGGTCCGCGTCCTCGCGCAGCGACGCCGCGGTCGAGCCGGCCGGCTTCCCGTGCTCCTCGGCCCAGCGGGCCAGGAACTCCTCGTCGACCGTGACCAGCGCGCCGACGAACGGGCGCCCGTCGCCGACCACCATGCACTCCGCGACCAGCGCGTGCGCGCGGATACGGTCCTCGATCACGGCCGGGGCGACGTTCTTGCCGCCCGCGGTGACGATGATCTCCTTCTTGCGGCCGGTGATGCGGAGGTAGCCGTCCTCGTCGAGGGTGCCGATGTCACCGGTGTGGAACCAGCCGTCGGCGAGCGCCTCGGCGGTCGCGGCCTCGTTGTTCCAGTACTCCTTGAACAGGTGCTCGCCGTGCAGCAGCACCTCGCCGTCGTCGGCGATGCGGATCACGGAGCCGGGCAGCGGCTGGCCGACCGTGCCGATCTTCGTACGGTCCCACGGGTTGAAGGCCGTGGCCGCGCAGGACTCGGTGAGGCCGTAGCCCTCCAGGACCGTGAAGCCGATGCCGCGGAAGAAGTGGCCGAGCCGCTCACCGAGCGGGGCGCCGCCCGAGATCGCGTACTCGCCGCGCCCGCCGAGGACCGCGCGCAGCTTGCTGTAGACGAGCTTGTCGAACGTCTTGTACTTGATCTTCAGACCGAGCGACGGGCCCGAGGGGGTGTCCAGCGCGCGGCTGTACGCGATCGCCGTGTCCGCCGCCTTGTCGAAGATCTTGCCCTTGCCGTCGGCCTGGGCCTTGGCGCGCGCCGAGTTGTAGACCTTCTCGAAGACGCGCGGCACACCGAGGATCAGCGTCGGCCGGAACGCGGCCAGTTCGTCGGTGAGGTTCTTGATGTCCGGGACGCAGCCCAGCTTGATCGGCGCCATCATCGGCGCGACCTGCACGAGCCGTCCGAAGACGTGCGCGAGCGGGAGGAAGAGCAGGACGGAACACTCGCCCGTGCGGAACAGCGGGCGCAGCCGCTCCACGATGTTCCCGCACTCCGCGAAGAAGGCGCGGTGGGTGAGGACACAGCCCTTGGGCCGGCCGGTGGTCCCGGAGGTGTAGACGATGGTCGCCGGGTCGTCCGCCTTGGCGAGCGAGCCGCGCTCCTCGACGATGGCGTCGCTGACGTCCTTGCCGAGGCGTCCCAGCTCCTCGACGCCGCCGGCCTCGATCTGCCAGACGTTCTTCAGCGCCGGCAGCCCGTCGCGCACCGACTCGACGGAGGCCGCGTGCGTCGGCAGCTCCACGATGCAGGCGGTCGCGCCCGAGTCACCGAGGATCCACTGCACCTGTTCGGCGGAGCTGGTCTCGTACACCGGCACGGTGACGGCGCCGGCGCTCCAGATCGCGAAGTCGAGCAGCGTCCACTCGTAGCGGGTACGGGACATCAGGGCGACCCGCTCGCCGGGCCGCACGCCCGAGGCGATCAGGCCCTTGGCCGCGGCCCGCACCTCGGCGAGGAAGGTGGTGGCGCTGACGTCCGTCCAAGAACCGCCCACCTTGCGGGCGATCACGGCAACGTCGGGATGCTGCGCGGCGTTTCTACGGACGATGTCGGTGAGATTTCCGTCCGCAGGGACCTCGTACAAAGCCGGAAGGCTGAACTCGCGCAAGACTGCTGCTCCTCATAGGGCGCCGACGCCACGACTCTGTGTGACGCGCCGGTGCGGTCCAAGGCTCGGGCAGGTACCCAAGAGATCGCTTGTTGAAATCCTGAGTACGACTGGACTGCCCGGACGTTACCCGCCGGTATGCCTTCTTCGACAGGGGGTCCCGGCGAGATGTTCTATGCGTCACACGTGTTGGCGTTCCTTCGCGCACAGTAGTCCACGCCCTTCCCGGCTAGCCAGTAATCGCAGGTCCGGCCGCCTCTGTTCACGTTTGCCGCACGGGCCTACGCTTGATCGTCATGGCATCCACACCGGTCGGCCGTCCGAGGACGCGCATTCACGTGGTCAGTGACGTGCACGGCAACGCCCGGGACCTCGCCCGCGCGGGCGACGGCGCCGACGCCCTGATCTGCCTCGGTGACCTGGTCCTCTTCCTCGACTACGCCGACCACGCGCGCGGCATCTTCCCGGACCTGTTCGGCGTGGAGAACGCCGACCGCCTCGTCGAGCTGCGCACCGCCCGGCGCTTCGAGGAGGCGCGCGCGTTCGGCGCCCGGCTGTGGGCGGGCATCGGCACCGACCGGGCCGCCGCGATCGAGAAGGCGGTACGCAAGCAGTACGCAGAGATGTTCGCCGCGCTCCCGACGCCGACGTACGCGACCTACGGCAATGTCGACATGCCGACCCTGTGGCCGGAGTACGCCGGACCCGGCACCACCGTCCTCGACGGCGAGCGGGTCGAGATCGGCGGCCGTGTCTTCGGGTTCGTCGGCGGCGGACTGCGGACACCGATGCGGACGCCGTACGAGATCAGCGACGAGGAGTACGCGGCCAAGATCGAGGCGGTCGGCGAGGTCGACGTGCTGTGCACGCACATCCCGCCGGAGGTGCCGGAGCTGGTGTACGACACCGTGGCGCGCCGTTTCGAGCGCGGATCCCGTGCCCTGCTGGACGCGATCCGGCGTACGCGCCCCCGTTACGCGCTCTTCGGCCACGTCCACCAGCCCCTCGTCCGCCGGATGCGCGTCGGGGCGACGGAATGCGTGAATGTGGGGCACTTCGCCGGGTCGGGCCGGCCCTGGGCGCTGGAGTGGTGAGCCCCGGGCCGTGGTGAACGCCGGGCGGGGTGACGGCGCCCGCGGCCGTGCGCGGTAGCCTTCACGCTGCACACACGTGCGCACCGACCTCCCTCACCGGACCGCATCTGGAGGAGCCACCGCGATGGCGGAACACACCAGTTCGAGCATCACGATCGAGGCGGCACCGGCTGACGTCATGGCGGTGATCGCCGACTTCGCCCGCTACCCGGACTGGACGGGTGAGGTGAAGGAGGCGGAGGTGCTCGGGACGGACGAGAAGGGCCGCGCCGAACAGGTCCGCCTGGTCATGGACGCCGGCGCCATCAAGGACGACCAGACCCTCGGCTACACCTGGACCGGCGAGAACGAGGTCTCCTGGACCCTGGTCAAGTCCCAGATGCTCCGCTCCCTGGACGGCTCCTACCTCCTCAAGCCCGCGGGCGAGGGCGCCACCGAGGTCACCTACCGGCTGACCGTCGACGTCAAGATCCCCATGCTCGGCATGATCAAGCGCAAGGCCGAGAAGGTCATCATCGACCGCGCCCTGGCGGGCCTGAAGAAGCGCGTCGAGGAAACGGTCTAGCCACCCACGGGCGCCCGCCCCGCACCCCGGGACGTCACCCCGGCGAGCCCCTGGAACGCGCCCCGCGCCCCCCACCCCGGGCGACGACGACCCCGGCGAGACCCAAAAGGCGCCCGCCGGAGCCACAACCCTTCTTCCGCCGCCGCCCCTACCCTTCCCGTACCTGGGCTCCGCCCCAGCCCCCGCTCCTCAAACGCCGGAGGGGCTGAATTCAGCCCCGGCCGGGGCTGAAGTGATGGGCCACCACGACGCACGCGCAGCCGGGATCCGGCGTGAGGGGACGTGCCGGTACATCAAATGCCCGCAGGCCGGACGGATCGGCACCCACGCCCACTTCGCGACGCCGCCGGGATCCGTCCGGATGCGGGCGGATGTACCGGCGCGGCCCCGACCCACCCACCGGAGGGGACCGCGGATGTACCGGCGCGGCCCGCCCACCCACCGGACCGGAACCCGAAAACCGCCGAGGCCGCCGCACCGGTAGCGTTCACCCCTATGCGCACCATCCTGATCACCGGCCAAGGCGGCACCGGCCGTACCACCGTCGCCGCGGCCACCGCGCTGAAGGCGGCGAGGGAAGGCACCCGCACCCTGGTGCTCACCGCCGACCGCACCGACACCCTCGGTGCCGTCCTCGGCGTCCCCACCGGCCCGGACCCCGTGGAAGCCGCCCCCGGTCTCACGGCCTGGCGCCCCGACGCCGCCGCCCGCTTCCGCGACGACCTCACCGCCTTCCAGCGGCGCGCCACCACCGCCCTCGACCTGCTCGGCGCCTCCCGTCTGGACGCCGAGGAAGTCACCCCGCTCCCCGGCGCCGAGGAACTCGCCCTGCTGCGCGCCCTGCGCGACGCCGCGCTGTCGGAGGCGTACGGCCTGCTCGTCGTGGACCTTCCGCCGGCCCCCCAGGCACTCGCCCTCCTCGCCCTGCCCGAGGAACTCCGCCGTTATCTGCGCCGCCTGCTCCCGCCGGAGCGCCAGGCGGCCCGCGCCCTGCGCCCCGTCCTCGGGCGGCTCGCGGGCGTGCCCATGCCCGCCGAGTGGCTGTACGAGACGGCGGGGCGCTGGGACGTCGAACTCGCCGCCGTGCAGGCCGTCGTCGAGGACCGCGCCACGACCGTACGACTGGTCGCCGAGCCAGGACCGGCAGGCAGTGACGCCGTCCGCACCACCGCCACCGCCCTCGCCCTGCGCGGCCTGCCCGTCGACAGCCTGGTCGCGAACCGGGTGCTGCCCGGCGCCACCAACGACGCCTGGCTGGGGGCCCTCGCGGCCCAGCAGCGCAAGGCCCTGGACGAGTGGCAGGAGACGTACGAGGTCCACGAGGTCCCGCACCGCGGCCACGACCCGCGCGGCACCGACGACCTCGCCGCGCTCCCCGTGCCCGGCGTCAACACGGCGCCCACCCCCGTCGAGTGGCCCGTCACCGACCATCTCGCCGCCGACGGCGTGCTGGTCTGGCACATCCCGCTGCCCGGCGCGATACGCGACGAACTCGACCTCATCCGGCGCGGTGACGAACTCGTCGTCACCGTCGGCCAGTTCCGCAGGATCGTCCCCCTCCCCTCGGTACTGCGCCGCTGCACCGTGGCGGGCGCGGCACTGCGCGAGGGCGAGCTGCGCGTCCGCTTCACGCCCGATCCCGGGCTGTGGCCGCGCGAGAAGTGACCGTGCCGTGATCCGGGCGTCGGACACGGTGAACGGGATACCCCCGTTCGGGTAACGTCGAAGGCACGAAGAAAAGTAGGCAGGAGTCCCGCCATGAGCGAAGAGCGCCCCCCATCCGACGCCGCTCAGGAGGAGACGGCCGACGAGGTGCGCGTCGAGGAAACGCACGCCACCGACGCCGACGCCTGGGCGACGGCCTGCGCGGAGGACCTCGCCGCGGAGAAGGCCCGTCGCCGCGCCCAGCACGGCCCGCCGCCCGGCTCGGCCGCCGAGGAACTGCGCAAACTCGTCGACGCCGTCGCCGACAAGCTCTCCGGGCTCCAGTCGCCGCTGCTCGGCGCGGTCGCCTCCGGCACCGCCCAGCAGATGGTCAACCAGGTCGTGCAGCAGGCCAAGGCCGCCGTGGAACCGGTGCTGGAGCGCAACCCCGAGGTGTTCGACCATCTCGCGGCCGCGGGCTCCGAACTGCTCGCCGCCTACCGTTCGGCCGTCGAGAACCAGGAGCGCCGCTGGACCACTCGGGGCACCGGATCCCGCGACGACGAGTCCGGTCCCGGCGAACACATCGACTTGGACTAATCGCCCCTCGGGTACGGTTGGCCGTAGCGGGGCTCGACCGAAACTGAGGGATTCATGGGACTCACCATCGGCGTCGATATCGGCGGCACGAAGATCGCGGCCGGTGTGGTCGACGAGGAAGGCAATATCCTCTCGACGCACAAGGTGCCGACCCCCACCACGCCGCAGGCGATCGTGGACGCCATCGCCTCGGCCGTGGAGGGCGCGCGCGCCGGTCACGACATCGTGGGCGTCGGCATCGGTGCCGCCGGATACGTGAACCGCCAGCGCTCGACGGTCTACTTCGCGCCGAACATCGACTGGCGCAACGAACCGCTCAAGGCCGAGGTCGAGCAGCGCGTGGGCCTGCCGGTCGTCGTGGAGAACGACGCGAACGCGGCCGCCTGGGGCGAATACAAGTTCGGCGCCGGCAAGGGCCACCGCAACGTCATCTGCATCACCCTCGGCACGGGCCTCGGCGGCGGCATCATCATCGGCAACAAGCTGCGCCGCGGCCACTTCGGCGTGGCCGCCGAGTTCGGCCACATCCGGATGGTGCCGGACGGTCTGCTGTGCGGCTGCGGCTCGCAGGGCTGCTGGGAGCAGTACGCCTCGGGGCGCGCCCTCGTCCGCTACGCCAAGCAGCGGGCCAACGCGACCCCGGAGGCCGCGGAGGTCCTGCTGGGCCTCGGTGACGGCACCCCCGACGGCATCGAGGGCAAGCACATCTCCATGGCGGCCCGGCAGGGCGACCATGTCGCGGTGGACTCCTACCGCGAGCTGGCCCGCTGGGCCGGCGCGGGTCTGGCCGACCTCGCCTCGCTCTTCGACCCGTCCGCCTTCATCGTCGGCGGCGGTCTCTCGGACGAGGGCGAGCTGGTCCTCGACCCGATCCGCAAGTCGTACAAGCGCTGGCTGGTCGGCGGCAACTGGCGCCCGGTCGCCGAGGTGATCGCCGCCCAGCTGGGCAACAAGGCGGGTCTCGTCGGAGCGGCGGACCTGGCCCGGGAGCCCGACCCCATCATGTAGCGCCCGCACATCCTGTCGCACGGCAGCGCCCGCCGCACCCCCATGGGACGGCGGGCGCCGCCGTGTCCGGGGCCGGCCGCGCCGGGACTTCCACCCCTTCCGGGGGCTCTCGGCGCGTATCTTGATCGCCATGCCGACCAGCCCCTCCGCCAGTCCGCTGCCCGCGTCCCGCACCGAATCCGACGGTTCGGCCGTCATCCGCGTGCTCAGCTACAACATCCGCTCGACGCGCGACGACACCGCCGCGCTCGCCCGCGTGATCAGCGCCTGCGCACCGGACCTCGTCCTGGTCCAGGAGGCGCCGCGTTTCTTCCGCTGGCGCAAGAAACTCGCGCGGCTCGCCGCCGCCTCCGGCCTGGTCGTCCTGTCCGGCGGTGCCACCGCCTCCGGCCCCGCGCTGCTGTGCACCCTGCGGGCCACCGTGGAGCGCACCGAGGACGTGCTGCTCCCGCTCACCCCGGGCCAGCACCGGCGCGGCTTCGCCACGGCGGTCGTCCGGTTCGGGGGCGCCCGGCTCGGCGTGCTGAGCTGCCATCTGTCGCTCCAGAAGGACGAGCGCCTCCAGCAGAGCGGCATGCTCCTCGACCGTCTCGCCGGTCTCGGTACCCCGCACGCCGTCGCGGGCGGCGACCTCAACGAACGTCCGACAGGGCCGGCGTTCCGCCGTCTCGCGGGCACGCTCCAGGACGGCTGGGCGACCCGTCCCTGGGGCGGGGAGCACACCTGGACGTTCGCGGGACCCGACCGGCGCATCGACGCGATCTTCGCCACGCCCGGCATCGAGGTCCTCGGCTGCGGGGTGCCGCTCGGCCTTCCCGGGGTCACCGGGACGGACCTGAGGGCGGCCACGGACCACCTGCCCGTGCTGGCCGCCCTCAAAGTGCCCGCGTCTTGAGCGCCGTCTTGAGTACCGCGTCCTGAGTACCGCTGCCCGAGTGCCCGAGTCCTGGGAACCGGGGGTCAGACGACCGCGCCGCGACCGGGGTCGTCGAGGTCCTCGTCGTCGCCCTTCATGCGCGTCACCAGGGTGGCGAAGCCGCCGAGGAAGCCGCCGATGCCGAGGGTGGTGAGCCACCAGGTCATGTCCCAGCTGAGCAGGACAGCCAGCAGGAGCAGGGCGGGGCCGCCGAGCACGCCGAGCCAGGCGAACTTGGCGGTCGTGTCCGCGGTCGGCAGCGGAGGAGGCTCGGGCGGTACGAAGTGGCCCTCGTCGTCCTCGTCGAAGTCGTCCTCGGCCGGCTCGGGCGCACGGTAGTCCCGCGGGCCGCCGACACCGGGCGCGAAGGCGATCGAACTGCCGAGGGGCTTGATGGCGGAGGGCCCGTCGCCGACGGTGGCCTCCGGCTCGGGCGCGGCTCCAGGTGCCGGGGTGTCGTCGCCCCCGCCCGTGCCGTCCCCGGCGCTCTCGCCGCCGGTCCCGGGTCCCGGGTCCGTACCGGGCTCGGGGAGCGCCAGGTCCTCCACCGACCTGAAGGGCCGCGAGCCGGGCGGGTCCGGCGGCTCCTCGCCGTATCCCTCGACGATCGACTGCCAGGCGGCGTCCTCGTCGAAGGGCACGCTCTGCTCGTCGCCGAGGGACTCCCCACGGGCATCACCGAGCGACTCTCCGAGCGGGTCCCCCGCGGACTCTTTGAGCGCGTCGCCGAGGGTCCCGTCCAGGGGCTCGCCGACGGGTACGCCCTTCTCCTCGGAATCGCCGCGGTCCGCGTCGTGCTCAGCCACCGGCTGCCGTCCCTTCCTGCCGACCCACCTGACCCGCGTCGGCCTCCTTGCCGGCACCGGGCGCGAGCCGGGTGACGAAGGAGTAGCTCTCCTCGAAGATCCGGTCCGCGTCGTGGTCCAACGTCGCGACGTGGTAGCTCTGTTCCAGCACGATCTCCGTCACGTCCGTGGACGACACCCGGCCGAGGATGCGCGCCGAGTCGGCGGGGGAGACCACATGGTCCTGGAGGCTGTGCAGCAGCAGGAGCGGCTGGGTGACCTGCGGCAGCTCCGCGTCCACGACCGCGCACAGCTTTCGCATCGAGTGCGCGGCGTGCAGGGGCACCCGGTCGTAGCCGACCTCCTGCGAGCCCTCCTTCGCGATGTCGCTCGCGATGCCCTTCGTCGACGGAACGAGGTGACGGAGCACGGGCAGGGCGTGCGCGGCCAGGCCCTGCACCTTGTTCAGCGGGTTGACGACCACGACGCCGGTGATCTCGTCGCCGTGCTTGGCCGCGAGCCGCAGGCTCAGCGCGCCGCCCATCGAGAGCCCGAGGACGAAGACCCGCGAGCAGTTCTCGCGCAGGGCGCGCAGCTCGCGGTCGACCTCCGCGTACCAGTCCTGCCAGCCGGTGAGCTGCATGTCCTCCCAGCGGGTGCCGTGTCCCGGCAGCAGCGGCAGCGCGACCGTGAGACCGCGCTCGGCGAGGTACTCCGCCCAGGGGCGCAGCGACTGCGGGGAGCCGGTGAAACCGTGGCAGAGAAGGACGCCGACCTCTCCGCCCTCGTGGCGGAACGGCTCGGCTCCAGGAAGGACCGGCACCTCGGTCTCCTGTTCATGAGTTGGGCGGAAACGACTCCAGGTGTGTTTCACCGTACGCGACCGTACTGACACCGACCAGGGTCGTCGGGTGCTTTGACGGTGCTCCGGGTTAAGGTCTGATCTACGACACAGGAGGCACTCGGGTGATCTACGGCGCAATGAAGTTTTCCATCGGAGGGCCGCTGAAGCTCGCCTTCAGGCCCTGGGTGGAAGGCCTCGAGAACATCCCCGCCGACGGCCCGGCCATTCTGGCGAGCAATCACCTGTCGTTCTCGGACTCGTTCTTCCTGCCGGCGGTCCTCGACCGCAAGGTCACCTTCATCGCGAAGGCCGAGTACTTCACGACCCCGGGCATCAAGGGCCGCATGACCGCCGCCTTCTTCAAGGGCGTCGGCCAGCTCCCGGTGGACCGTTCCGGCGCGCGCGGCGCGGGCGAGGCGGCCGTCAAGAGCGGCATAGACGTGATCGAGCGCGGTGAGCTGTTCGGCATCTACCCGGAGGGCACGCGCTCGCCCGACGGGCGTCTCTACCGGGGCAAGCCGGGTGGCCTCGCGCGCGTGGCCCTCGCCACCGGCGCGCCCGTCATCCCCGTCGCGATGATCGACACCGAGAAGATCCAGCCGCCGGGCAAGGTGATGCCCAAGCTGATGCGTCCGGGTATCCGCATCGGCAAGCCGCTGGACTTCAGCCGCTACAGCGGCATGGAGCACGACCGGTTCGTGCTCCGCGCGGTGACCGACGAGGTCATGTACGAGATCATGAAGCTCTCCGGCCAGGAGTACGTGGACATGTACGCGACGGCCGCCAAGCGGCAGATCGCGGATGCGGCGAAGGCCGAGAAGGACGCGGAGAAGGCGGCCAGGGCGGCACTCGCCCAGGCCGAGAAGCAGGCGGCCAAGGACCAGGCCGACAAGCAGGCCGCGGAGCAGCAGGCCGCGGAGCGGGCGATCGAGGAGCGGGCCGAAGACAGGGCCGAGAATCAGGCGGCCAAGGCTGAGACCGACGAGCAGGCCGGGGGGCAGGCTGTCGAGGAGCAGGCCGGGGAACAGGCCGATCCGTCGGCCGGTGAGCAGGCCGGCGGGGAAGCCGAACCGACCGACAGGCAACGTTCCGGCTCCTAGAAGCGTCCGTAGGGACGTCGGCAGTGTGGGGTGGGGGGCATGGCCAGGCGCGAGAGAGTCATGAGGATGTCGGTCGAGCAGCCGTTGTGGCGTGCGCTGACCGGGTACCGGGTACTGACCGTGCTGTACGCGATCGGGCTCTTCGCCACCGCGTACGACAGGTTCGCCCGCCCATGGGTGGCCGTCGCGTTCTTCGCGTTCCTGCTGGTCTGGACGCTGGCCACGCTCCCGAGGGTCTCCGGCGCGGCCAACTGCACCAAGCGGTTCCTCGCCGCCGACCTCACGGTCGCGCTGGCCGGCATCATGCTCACCCGCGTCGCCGACTCCACCACGCGCATCGACTCGGGCGGCCCGACGCTGCCGTCGATATGGACGGCGGGCGCCGTCCTGGCCTTCGCGATCAAGGGCGGCTGGCGGTGGGCGGCCTTCGCCTCCACGCTCGTCGCCGCGGCCAACCTCATCGAGCGCGGCGCCCCGACCCGCGACACCGTGCACAACGTGATCCTCGTCTGGGTCGCCTCCATCGCCATCGGCTACGTCGTCGAGGTCGCCCGCGCCTCCGAGCGCACCCTCGCCCGTGCCCTGGAGATCGAGGCGACCACCCGTGAACGCGAGCGCCTCGCCCGGGACATCCACGACGGTGTGCTCCAGGTCCTCGCCATGGTGCAGCGGCGCGGCGCCGCGCTCGGCGGCGAGGCGGCCGAGCTCGGCCGGATGGCCGGTGAGCAGGAGGCCGCGCTGCGCACCCTGGTGTCGGGCGGTCTGGTGCCCGTCTCGCGGGTGTCGGAGGACTCGGCGCTCGGCGCGGTCGTACGCGCCGTCGACGAACCCGACGACGAGGGCCCCGCCGGTCCCGTCGACCTGCGCGCCCTGCTCGCCCCGTACGCCACCGCGCGGGTGACCCTCTCCGAGCCCGGCGCGCCGGTGCCGCTAGACCCGCCCGTCGCACGGGAGGTGGCCGCTGCCGTCGGCGCCGCCCTGGACAATGTCCGCAAGCACGTGGGCGCGGACGCCGCCGCCTGGATCCTGGTCGAGGACGAACCGGACACGGTGATCGTGACGGTGCGCGACGACGGCCCCGGCATCCCGGAAGGGCGGCTCGCCCAGGCCGAGGGAGAGGGGCGGCTCGGCGTGGCGCTGTCGATCCGCGGCAGGCTGCGCGAGCTGGGCGGCGCGGCAGAGCTGATCTCGGTCCCGGGGCAGGGCACGGAGGTCGAGCTGAAGGTGCCGAAGGAAGTGCGGGGGAAGGCGAGGACACGATGACGAAGGCGACGGTAGGGCGATGACGGGCGGGGCGGCGGAGGAAGCGCGGGCGGGCGAGGACCCCATCAGGGTCATGGTGGTGGACGACCACCCCATGTGGCGTGACGCCGTGGCCCGTGACCTGGCGGCCGCCGGGTTCGACGTGGTCGCCACCGCGGGCGACGGCGAACAGGCCGTGCGCCGCGCCCTGGCGGCGGCGCCCGACGTCCTCGTCCTCGATCTGAACCTGCCCGCCAAGCCCGGTGTCCAGGTCTGCAAGGAACTCGTCGGCGCCCAGCCTGCCCTGCGCGTCCTGGTCCTGTCGGCCAGTGGCGAGCACGCCGACGTACTGGAGGCGGTGAAGTCCGGCGCGACCGGCTACCTCCTGAAGTCGGCGTCGGCCGAGGAGCTGACCGACGCGGTGCGCCGGACCGCCGTCGGTGACCCGGTGTTCACACCGGGCCTGGCGGGCCTGGTCCTCGGCGAGTACCGCCGGCTGGCCTCGGAGCCCGTCACCGCCACGGGCGCCGACCAGCCGAGGGCCCCGCAGCTGACCGACCGTGAGACCGAGGTGCTGCGCCTGGTCGCCAAGGGCCTGAGCTACAAACAGATCGCCGAGCGCCTGGTCATCTCCCACCGCACCGTCCAGAACCATGTGCAGAACACCCTGGGCAAGCTCCAGTTGCACAACCGTGTCGAGCTGGTCCGCTACGCCATAGAGCGCGGCCTGGACGAGGCGTGACCCGCGCGGATCCCGGCACGGATGCCGCCCTTCGGGTGATCTGTACCGATCAACCGCCCGACAATTCACCGGAACAGCCCTTCCGCACCATGCCGAAGTGACCTGGATCACTATTAGCGTGAGTCCGACAGCCAACCGTGGCGAAGGGACTTTCCATGCGGGTCGGAGTACTGACCGGAGGCGGCGACTGCCCCGGGCTCAACGCCGTCATCCGGGGCATCGTCCGCAAGGGCGTGCAGGAGTACGGCTATGACTTCGTCGGATACCGGGACGGGTGGCGGGGGCCGCTCGAAGGCGACACCGTACGGCTCGACATCCCCGCCGTGCGCGGGATCCTGCCGCGCGGCGGCACCATCCTCGGGTCCTCGCGCACCAACCCCCTCAAGCAGGAGAACGGCATCCGCCGGATCAAGGAGAACCTCGCCAAGCAGGAGGTGGACGCCCTCATCGCGATCGGCGGCGAGGACACCCTCGGCGTCGCCGCCCGGCTCGGCGACGAGTACGGCATCCACGTCGTCGGCGTACCGAAGACCATCGACAACGACCTCTCCGCCACCGACTACACCTTCGGCTTCGACACGGCGGTCAACATCGCGACCGAGGCCATCGACCGCCTCCACACCACCGCCGAATCCCATATGCGCGTCCTCGTCTGCGAGGTGATGGGCCGCCACGCGGGCTGGATCGCGATCCACTCGGGCCTGGCCGGCGGCGCGAACGTCATCCTCATCCCCGAGCAGCGCTTCGACGTCGAGCAGGTCTGCGCCTGGGTGACCTCGCGCTTCAAGGCGTCGTACGCGCCGATCGTGGTCGTCGCCGAGGGCGCCATGCCCAAGGACGGCGACATGGTCCTCAAGGACGGCACCCTGGACTCCTTCGGGCATGTCCGGCTCTCCGGTGTCGGCGAGTGGCTGGCCAAGGAGATCGAGCGGCGCACCGGCAAGGAGGCCCGCACCACGGTCCTCGGGCACGTCCAGCGCGGCGGGACGCCCAGCGCCTTCGACCGCTGGCTCGCCACCCGCTTCGGCCTGCACGCCGTCGAGGCCGTCCGGGACGGCGACTTCGGCAAGATGGTCGCCCTGCGGGGCACGGACATCGTCCGCGTTCCCATCGCGGAGGCCACCGCCAAGCTGAAGACGGTCGACCCCAAGCTGTACGAGGAGGTCGGGGTCTTCTTCGGCTGACGGCGGCGCCTCTGCCGTTCTGGGGGTATGGGCCGTATATTCGGCCCATACCCCCAGAACGGGAGAAACCGGTGGAGATCCTGGCGTTCGGCGTCCAGTCCGACGAGAAGCCCCTGATCGAGAAGGCCTTCGCGGGACGCCACGAGGTCCGCTGCCTCGGCGTCTTCCTCACCGAGGACACCGCGCCGATCGCGTCCGGCTACGAGGCCGTCTCCACCAGCGTCAACTGCGGCCTGGGACACCGTGTCCTGCAGACCCTGGCGACCGGCGGCACCCAGCTCGTCGCCCAGCGCTCCACCGGTTTCAACAACATCGACCTCGACGTCGCCGAGCGCCTCGGCATGACGGTCGCCCGGGTCTCGTACTACTCGCCCTATTCGGTCGCCGAGTTCGCCTGGACCCTCGGCATGGCCGTCAACCGCCGTATCGTGCGCGCCGCCAACCGCACCCGCGACTTCGACTTCCGGCTCGACGGACTGATGGGCCGTGACATGCACGGCCGCACCGCGGGCGTCCTCGGCACCGGGAAGATCGGCGAGGCCTTCACCCGGATCGCCCACGGCTTCGGCATGAACCTGCTCGGCTGGGACATCGCCGAGAACCCGGTCTGTGCCGGACTCGGCATGGAGTACGTCTCCAAGGAGCGCCTCCTCGCCGAGTCCGACCTGGTCACCCTGCACGTCCCGCTGATGCCCCAGACCCAGCACCTCATCGACGCCGACGCCCTGCGCGCGATGAAGGACGACGCGATCCTGGTGAACTCCAGCCGCGGCGGCCTGATCGACAGCCAGGCCCTCGTCACCCAGTTGCGCGAGGGCCGCTTCACGGGCGTCGGCCTCGACGTGTACGAGGCGGAGGCCGGGCTGTTCTTCCTCGACAAGTCCCTCGAAACCGTCGAGGACGACACCCTGGCCCGCCTGGTCACCTTCCCGAACGTCCTGGTCACCTCGCACCAGGCGTACTACACCGGTGACGCCGTCGGCCAGATCGTCGACACCACCGTCGGGAACGTCCTCGACTACACCGAGGGCCGCCGCTCGGAGAACGTGCTGGTACCCCGCAGCTGACCCGTCAGCTCCCGTACGACGGCAGCACCGTTCAGCGTCAGCACCGACTCCGGGTGGAACTGCACGCCCGCGAACCCGGGACCGCGCAGCGCGTGCACCTCACCGTTCGCGGCACGGCTGACCTCGACACCGTGCGCCCGCAGCTCCACCAGTGCCTCGTCGTCGCAGCGCGCCACGAAGCTGTTGTAGAAACCGACGGTCTCGGCCCGCCCGAAGAGGTCGATACGGGTCTGCGCACCCTGGTACGGAACGTCCTTGCGGACGATGTCCAGCCCCAGTTCGGCCGCGATCAGCTCGTGCCCGAGGCAGACACCGAGGACACCGTGCCGGTGCTCCCTGAGCACCTCGGCGGTGAGCGTCCGCAGGAAGCGCATCTTGGGGTCCGCCGGATCGGAGGGGTCGCCGGGACCGGGGCCGAGGACCACCGGCCCCTCGTGCGCGAGGACCGCCTCACGCAGCCCCGGCTCGTCGTAGCGGCGCACGGTCACGTCCAGTCCGGACGACCGCAGCAGATGCGCCAGCATCGCGGTGAAGGTGTCCTCGGCGTCCACGACCAGCGCGTGCCCGGCGAGCTCCTGGGACCGCTCCTGCATCCGCAGCCAGAACGGCGCCAGCGAGGCCCGCCGCCCGTCCAGCGACGCCCGCACCCGCGGATCGTCGCCCAGCTTCGGCCGTACGCCGTCCGGGCGCGGCCTGCCGGGCCGCACCCCGAGCGCCGCCAGCACACCCGCCGCCTTGGCATGGGTCTCGGCGACCTCGCCCGCCGGATCCGATCCCCGTACGAGGGTGGCGCCGACCGGCACCCGCAGCCGCCCGTCCGCGTCGATGTCGGCGGTCCGGATGAGGATCGGGGAGTCGAGGGTCTGCGCCCCGGCCCCCGCGTCCGGACCGTCCCCCGGCTGCCGCCCGACCAGCGCCAGCGCGCCCGCGTAGTAGCCGCGCCCGCCGGCCTCGTGCCGCTCGATGACCCGGCAGGCGTTCTGCACCGGCGAGCCGGTGACGGTGGCCGCGAACATCGTCTCCCGCAGCACGTCCCGCACGTCCAGCGAGGAGCGGCCCCGCAACTCGTACTCCGTGTGCGCGAGATGGGCCATCTCCTTGAGCCGCGGCCCGATCACCACCCCGCCCATGTCACCCACCGTGCACATCATCTTGAGCTCCTCGTCGACCACCATCGACAGCTCCTCGATCTCCTTGCCGTCGGCGAGGAACGCGAGCAGGTCCTCCGGCGTCGGCCCACCGGCCGGATAGCGGTACGTCCCGCTGATCGGGTTCATCACGACCGTCCCGGCGGACATCCGGACATGCACCTCCGGGCTCGCCCCGACCAGCGTCCGCTCCCCGGTGTGCACGACGAACGTCCAGTACGCGCCCCGCTCACCGACCAGCAGCCGGCGGAACAGTGCCAGGGCGTCGGCCCGTCCGAACCCCGGGATCCGTCCCTCGTACGTCCGCCGGATCACGAAGTTGGCGCCCTGGCCGCGCCCGATCTCCTCGCGCAGCACCCGCTCGACGATCCCGGAGTACTCCTCGTCGCCGACGTCGAAGCCGCCGCCCTCGACCCGGACGTCGTGCGCGGGCAGCTGCTCCAGCGCCTGTCCGAGCGGCAGTTCGTGGCGCTCCTCGGGGGTGAGCACCAAGAGCGGGGTCCCGTCGTCGCGGACATCGAAGCCGCGCTCCCGGATCTGCCGGAACGGGATCAGCGCGAGGCCCTCGTCGGGGATGTCGGCGAGGTGCTCCACCTCGCGCACCGGCCCCAGCAGCAGCTCCACCACCTCGTGGTCGCGGCCCGGAGTGCGGCGGCGCAGCAGGGCGAAGGGACGGGGATCGTCCAGCAGGTCGAGCAGATTCATCGGTGCGGTCCTTCTCTCGGATCGTGCATCTCGGAGAGGAACGGCCCGGGTCCGCAAACACCGAAGGCCGCCCCTCGGGCGGCCTTCGCGAAGTCGTGTCTACGCGCAGTCAGTGGGCCGCCGGATGAGCGGTCCACCACCAGTTCTGGTTCGAATGCGCGGACATGCGCCGCACATTACCCGACGTGAGGGGTGCGCAACAGCGTGAACCGTTCCCGCATGGCGTTCCGACCGCCCGGCCACCGGCCATGGATGGCCAGACAGCCCGACCGTCCGAACCCACCGTGAAACGAGAGTCATGCACGCAGCACGTTCGCCCCAGACCCGCCGGACCGGCGCCCGCGCCCTGACCGTGCTCCTCGCGGCGGCCGCCCTCGCCGCCGGGCCGCTCGGCCCCGCGAGCTCGGCCCCGCGCCCGAGCGACTCCGAGGACCTGACCCAGGTCGCGTACCGCGGCCACATCTTCACCGTCCCCGCCTCCTGGCAGATCGTGGACCTGAAGAAACATCCGGACACCTGCGTCCGCTTCGACCGGCACGCCGTCTACCTCGGCACGCCCGGCAGCGACCAGAACTGCCCGGCCAGGGCCAGCGGACGTACCGAAGCGCTGCTGGTCCAGCCCGCCCCCGCCCCCGCCGCGGACCGGGCCGTCACCGAGAACCCGACGGCCCGCACCTACCGGGCCACCGCCGACCGCATCGCCGTCACCGCCGCCTACGGCTACGACCGCACCCGTATCCAGGACGTCCTGCGCAGCGCCGGACTGCCCGTCGCCGCCGCCCGGCAGGAGGGACCAGCGGAACAGCCCGCCGCGGCCCCGCTGCCGACCGACGCGACCACTTACCACGGCGAGGGTTTCGACGCCTGTACCGCCCCGAGCCAGTCGGCGATGGACGCCTGGCAGGACGACTCCCCTTACGGCGCCATCGGCGTCTACATCGGTGGTCTCAACCGCGCCTGCGCCCAGCAGCACCTCACCGCCGACTGGGTGCGGACGCAGTACACGCGCGGCTGGCGGTTCTTCCCGCTGTACGTCGGCCGGCAGCCCTCCTCCGACGGCGGAAGCTGCGGGGGCGGCTGCTCGGCGATCACCAGCCCGGTGCCGCAGGGCACCGCGGCCGCCGACGACGCGGTCAAGCAGGCCGCCGCGCTGGGCTTCGGCAAGGGCACGGTGATCTACAACGACCTGGAGCACTACGAGCCCGGCGGCAAGGTCACCGACCAGGTGCTCTCCTACCTCGACGCCTACACCGAGCGCCTGCACGCACTCGGCTACCGCTCCGGCGCGTACGGCAGCACCTCGTCCCTGGTGTCCGACCTGATCGCCCACCGCGGCGAGGTCACCCTGCCCGACGTGATCCACTTCGCCCGATGGAACGCCGAGTCGAGCACGTCCGACTCCTCGATCCCCTCGGCCCTGTGGAGCAAGCACCAGCGCATCCACCAGTACGTGGGCGACACGACCGAGACCCACGGCGGTGTGAAGATCTCCATCGACCGCGACCGCCTCGACGTGGACTAGCGGATTCCCTCCCCGGGCGGCCGCGGTGCCGAGTCCCACGGCCGCCCGGAGAGATGCCGTTCGAGCGCGGTTCGTCTCAATTGATGAGCATGTGAATGGACGCCCGACACGACGACGTAATGTTGTCGGGGTGACCGTGAACGCTAAGCCCAGCGCGAGCGCTGGCAACACCTGGCGAGACCTGCCCGCGGCGCAGCAGCCCGAGTACCCCGATGCCGAGGCTCTGCGCGATGTGATCGCGGACCTCGAGTCGTATCCGCCGCTCGTCTTCGCCGGCGAGTGCGACCAGCTGCGCGCCCGGATGGCGTCCGTCGCCAAGGGAGAGGCGTTCCTTCTCCAGGGCGGCGACTGCGCCGAGGCCTTCGACGCCGTGTCGGCCGACCACATCCGCAACAAGCTCAAGACCCTGCTCCAGATGGGCGCCGTCCTCACGTACGCCGCCTCGGTGCCGGTGGTGAAGGTCGGCCGGATCGCCGGCCAGTACTCCAAGCCGCGCTCCAAGGGCACCGAGACCCGCGACGGCGTGACCCTGCCGACGTACCGGGGCGACTCGGTCAACGGCTTCGACTTCGACGAGAAGTCCCGCATCCCGGACCCCGAGCGCCTGAAGCGGATGTACAACGCGTCCGCCTCCACGCTCAACCTGGTGCGCGCCTTCGCCACCGGCGGCTACGCCGACCTGCGCCAGGTGCACGCCTGGAACCAGGACTTCGTGAAGTCGTCCCCGTCCGGCCAGCGCTACGAGCAGCTCGCGCGCGAGATCGACAACGCGATGAACTTCATGCGGGCCTGCGGGACCGACCCGGAGGAATTCAAGACCGTCGAGTTCTACTCCTCCCACGAGGCGCTGCTCCTGGACTACGAGTCGGCGCTGACCCGCGTCGACTCGCGCACGGGCCACCTGTACGACGTGTCGGGCCACATGGTGTGGATCGGTGAGCGCACCCGTCAGCTCGACGGCGCGCACATCGAGTTCGCCTCGAAGATCCGCAACCCGGTCGGGATCAAGCTGGGCCCGACGACGACGGCCGAGGAGGCGCTCCAGTACATCGAGCGCCTCGACCCGGACCGCGAGCCGGGCCGGCTGACCTTCATCGTCCGCATGGGCGCCGACAAGGTCCGCGACAAGCTGCCCGAGCTGGTCGAGAAGGTCACCGCCTCGGGCGCGACCGTGGCCTGGGTGACCGACCCGATGCACGGCAACACCTTCGAGGCGGCCTCGGGCCACAAGACCCGCCGCTTCGACGACGTGCTCGACGAGGTCAAGGGCTTCTTCGAGGTCCACAAGGGCCTCGGCACGCACCCGGGCGGTATCCATGTCGAGCTCACCGGTGACGATGTCACCGAGTGCGTGGGCGGCGGCGACGAGATCTTCGTCGACGACCTGCACCAGCGCTACGAGACGGCCTGCGACCCCCGCCTGAACCGCAGCCAGTCCCTTGACCTGGCGTTCCTCGTCGCCGAGATGTACCGCGACCAGTAGCAGATCAACAGGCGTCACGCCTGTTACCGGCACCTGAAGTGGGGGGGGGGGGGCCCCCCCCCCCCCCCCCCCCCCCCCTTTTTTGTTTCTTTTTTCCCGGTAAGGGTGGGGTTTTCTCCCCCACCCCCCGGAAGGCAACAACCCCCCACTCCCGCGGGGGGGGGAACACAT
>NZ_JBVJCT010000001.1:188368-349931 GCF_055588305.1 Streptomyces sp. NPDC042002
ACCCCTCCTTTTCCTTTGTTTTCCCCCGCCGCAGAACTCCCCACCAACCGACAAAAACCCCCCCCCCCCCCCCCCCCCCCCCCCCGGGGGAGGCCCCCCCCCCCCCCCCCCCCCCCCCCCCCCCGCACCACTTTTGTGGTTCCTGTGTCACGGGTAAGGTTAGGTTTGCCTCACCGATCATCGGGACGGCACGACCCCACGATTCCGGCGGGAGGTGAACCGCGTGTACGTCTGCAGTTGCTTCGGGATCACCGAACAGCAGGTGAAGAAGCACGCGGAGAACGGTGCCTGTACTCCTCGGCAGATAGCCTCGGCCTCCAAGGCGGGCACGGACTGCGGTTCGTGCGTACGCCGGATCCAGGCACTGCTGGGCAGGGGCTCGTGTCCGCGCCGTGAGCTGGCCGACCAGGGTATGCCGGTGCTCTCCGACGTCCTCGGACAGACCGGGGCCGCCCGCCGCGAGGCCGTCGAGTACGGGACCGCCGGGCGCGAGGCGGCCTAGTTCCCGCCTAGCTCTCCGGCTGCTCGACGAGCTGCGCGATGTAGAGCGCCTCGCCGAGCTTCTCGACCAGTTCCAGCTGGGTGTCCAGGTAGTCGATGTGGTGTTCCTCGTCCTCGAGGATCGACTCGAAGATGTTCGCGGACGTGATGTCGCCCTTCGCGCGCATCACCTCGATCCCGCGCTTGAGGCGGTCGATCGCCTCGACCTCCACCTGCCGGTCGGCCTGGAACATCTCGGTGACGGTCTGCCCCACCCGGACGTGGAAGAGCCGCTGGTAGTTCGGCAGTCCGTCCAGGAAGAGGATCCGGTCGGTCAGCACCTCCGCGTGCTTCATCTCGTCGAACGACTCGTGCCGGGTGTACTTCGCGAGCTTCGTCCAGCCGAAGTTCTCCTGCATCTTCGCGTGCAGGAAGTACTGGTTGATCGCGGTCAGCTCACCGGTCAGCTGCTCGTTGAGGAATTCGATGACCTCGGGGTCGCCCTGCATCGCAGAGGCTCCTTCCAGGCGGGGGACTGGGCAGATTGCGCCGCATCTTCGCACCGGCACCGAAAAGCGTCCAGTAAGTGCATGCTTACTATGAGTTGCCCGAATTCGCCCCGTGCTGGTCATGGGCACTGTTCCGGGTCTGTCAGGATGGAGTCATGGGTCAGCCGGTGGAGCGCGAATCTGGAGAAACGGCACAGTCGGAGCTTCCGCCGGGACAGCGACTTCAGCGCGGCTGGCCGGTCACCCACTACGGGCCCGTCCCCAAGTTCCGCCCCGAACGCTGGGAATTCAGGGTCTTCGGCGCCACCGCCGACGGCGGGAAGCAGTGCTGGACCCACGAAGAGTTCACCGCCCTCCCGTACGCCTCCGTCGTCGCCGATCTGCACTGCGTCACGAAGTTCAGCATGCTCGGGGCCGAATGGGGTGGCGTCCCCGCCCGTACGATCCTGGAGATAGCCCCGCCGGCGCCGGCCGTCACCCATGTGATGGTCTGGGCCGAGTACGGCTTCAGCTCGAACCTGCGCCTCGCGGACTTCGCCTCCGAGCGCACCATCTTCGCCACGCACAAGGACGGCGAACTGCTGACGGCGGAACACGGTTTCCCGCTGCGCCTGGTCGTCCCGCATCTGTACGCGTGGAAGGGGCCCAAGTGGGTGCGCGGCGTCGAGTACATGACCGCCGACCGCCGCGGCTTCTGGGAGGAGCGCGGCTACCACAACGTCGGCGACCCCTGGCGCGAGCAGCGCTACTCCTACCAGGAGGAGCCCGGGGAGGGCCCCGAACTCTGAGTCCCGGCGTTTCTGTCCGGGCGTTCCTCTCCGGGTGTGTCAGTGGTGGTACCGGTGGACCACCGCGTGTCCCTTGCCCCGGCCGATCATCCACTTGTTGACGGGCGTCGTGACCGCGAAGGCGATCACCAGGGAGACGGCCAGCGAGAACCAGAAGACCGCGTCGGCCGGTTTCGCGTCCATCGCGGCCGGCCACAGCACGATCACCCCGTTGTCGATCAGTTCCATCACGGCGATCGACAGGGTGTCCGCTGCCAGGGCCACCCGGAACGCCGTCCGGAAGTCGACTCCCGCCGTCAGGATGCCGCGCAGGGTGAGCGAGTAGCCGAAGAAGAAGGCCAGCACGATCGCGAGGACCGTCGTTGGCGTGTTTCCCCAGCCGAACGCCGTGCCGATCACCATGCCGAGCACTTCGCCGATGGCGCAGCCGGTGAGGCAGTGCAGGGTCGCCCGCGCGGCCGTCGGCCACGTCGCCCCGGCGGGCGCGTGTGCGTGTCCGTGCGCCTCGTGGTGCCCGTGCGCATCACCGGCGGGTCCCGCGTGAGGCGTGTGCCCCGCTTGCCGCGCCTGCGTCTCGTGCTGCCGCATGAGTGGCCCCCAATGCCAGGTGGCGGTTCCCGCACTCGATAGGAACCGTATACCCCCCTGGGGTATTCCCTCATGTGTCCGCGAACTGCCGGGCGGGCCCTGTCCTCAGCCGTCGCGGAGTTTCTTCAGCCGCTCCACGTCGGCCGCGTGCCCCTCTTTTCCGCCGGGCGTCTCGATGACCAGGGGGACGCCCTCCGTGGCGGGATGCGTCATCAGGGCGCGGAACGGGTCCTCGCCTATGTGGCCGGAGCCGATGTTCTCGTGACGGTCCTTGTGCGCGCCGACGACATCCTTGGAGTCGTTGGCGTGGATCAGCTTCAGGCGCCCCTCGCCGACGGTGTCGACCAGCAGATCGAGGGTCTGGTGCATCCCGCTCGGCCCGGTCAGATCGTGCCCGGCCGCGAAGATGTGGCAGGTGTCGAGGCAGACGCCCAGCTTGGGGTGGGCGTCCAGGGCCTCGAAGTACGGTCCGAAGTCCCAGGTGCGGGAGCAGAGGGAGGCGCCCTGGCCGGCCGTCGACTCCAGGAGCAGGAACGGGTCGTCGTCATGGGTCAGCTCGTCCAGCAGCGGCAGCAGCCGGTCGCGCACCTGCTTGAGGGCGACGGACCGCTCCCGGCCGCCGGTGGCGCTCCCGGTGTGCACGACCACACCCAGGGCACCGATCTCCCGCCCGCGCCGCAGCGAGTGCCGCAGCGACTCCACCGACTTCTCGACCGTCGCCTCGGTGTGCGAACCGAAGTTGATCAGATACGGGGCGTGGACGTACGCGGGGATCGACCCGGCGGCGCAGGCCGCGCGGAAGTCCTCGTCCTGCTTCGGGTTCCCGGGGGGCGTCGCCCAGCCGCGCGGGTTGGCGACGAAGACCTGGACGGCCTCGGCCGCGAGGTCGCGGGCGTAGGACAGGCCGACGGAGTTGAGGCCGCCGGCCACGGGGACATGGCCGCCGACGGGGTTGCGGAGCTGCTTGCTGGTCACACCCGTCAGGGTGTCACGCGCCGCCGAGCGCCCCGCGTGCGGACCTCACGGACCTCGCGGGCCTCCTGGGGGAGCGGCCTCCGAGCGGCTGCCCGGCCGGAGGCCGTACGTCCGCCGGGCTCAGCGGATCTGAATCGTTATCGTCGAGCCCTTGGGCGCCGTGTCGCCGCCGTGCACCGACTGCTTCTTGACCGTGTCGCCGAAGAGCCCGAGCAGTCCGCGGTCCTCGTCGACCTGGAACCCGGCATCCTCCAGCGCCTTCTTCGCGTCGTCCACGCTGTCGCCCACGACGTCCGGGACCCCGACCATCTCGGGGCCCTTGGAGACCGTCAGCGTCACCGTGTCGCCCGTGGCGGCCTCGTGGCCCGCGCCCGGTGACTGCTGGGCGACCTGGCCCTTGTCGAAGTCCGAGGTGACCTGCTCCGCGGCGATCTTCACCTTCAGGCCCGCGCCCTCCAGCTGCGCGGTGGCGTCCTCGACCGACGAGCCGGTCACGTCGGGCAGCTCCACCGGGGCGCCCTTGCTGACGACGATCGCGATGGCCGAGCCCGAGTGCCGCGTGGTGCCCGCGCCCGGATCCGTACCGATCACGAAGCCCTTGGTCACGTCCTCGCTGAACTCGCGGGTGACCATGCCCGGGGCGAGCCCGTCGCCCTTCAGGACGTCCTTCGCCTTGAACAGCGCGAAGCCCTTCAGGTCGGGCACCTTCACCGTCTGGGGGCCGTTGGAGACGGTCAGCGTCACGGAGTCGTTGTCGCGGATCCGCTCGCCGACACCGGGGTCGGTGCTGATGACCGTGCCGCGCTTCACGGTGTCGCTGTAGGCGTGCTTGACCCGCTTGACGTCGAGCCCGGCGTCCTGGAGCCGGGACCTGGCCTGCTGCTCCGTCTTCGCGAGGACCGGCGGGACCTTGGTGAACTGGCCCGAGTTGATGTACCAGACACCGGCGCCGAGGCCGAGCACGAGCACGATCGCGGCGACGACCATCAGCATCCCGCGCCGCGGACGCGTGCCCGGAGGCCGCGCCGGCATGGCCGGCGCGGCGCCGAAGGGGCTGCTCTGCTCGAACCGGCTGGTCCGGTCGAGAGCGTCGTCGTTCACGGGAAGCGGGCGGGGGACGGACAGCGAGCGCGGGATCACGCTCGTACGGTCGCCGGCGTTGTCGTGGCCCACGGACAGGGCACCGGGCGGCACCGCGTCGAGCTGCTCGGCGGTGAGGCCGGCCCGTGTCTCCAGGACCTGGCCGAGCAGCGCCACCGCGTCGGCCGGGCGGGCGTCGGGATTGCGGGCGGTGGCCGCGGTGACCAGCTCGTCCAGCGGGTACGCCATGCCCGGCACGACGGCGGAGGGAGGCGGCACGTCCGCGTGGAGGTGCTGGTAGAGCACCTGCGCGGGGGAGTCCGCGGTGTACGGCTTGGCGCCGGTGAGCATTTCGTAGAGGACGACTCCGCAGGCGTAGACGTCGACCCGGGTGTCGGAGGTGCCGTGCTCGATCTGCTCGGGGGCGAGGTACGACACGGTGCCGAGGACGGCGCCCGTCGTGCTGGTCACCGTGTCCACGGCGCGGACGAGGCCGAAGTCCGCCACCTTGACCCGGCCGTCGTCCCCGATCAGGACGTTCTCCGGCTTCATGTCGCGGTGCACGAACCCGGCGCGGTGCGCGGCGCCGAGCGCGGCGAGCACCGGCTCCAGGATGTCGAGCGCGGCCCGGGGCTGCAGGGCGCCGCGCTCGCGCAGCACGTCCCGCAGGGTGCATCCGGCGATGTACTCCATGGCCAGATAGACGTACGACCCGTCCGCCCCCTGGTCGAAGACCTGCACCACATTGGGGTGCGCCAGCCGGGCCACCGACTTGGCCTCCCGGATGAACCGCTCGACGAACGAACCGTCGGCGGCCAGCGTCGGGTGCATCACCTTGAGCGCGAGCACGCGGTCGAGGCGGGTGTCCAGGGCCCTGTAGACCGTGGCCATCCCGCCGACCGCGATCCGTGCGTCGACGCGGTAGCGGCCGTCGAGCACGTGTCCGACAAGGGGGTCCTGAAGGGTCGTATCCACGCAGGTGAGTCTACGAGCCGCCACTGTCACGACGCCCCGTTAGGCGGATACCTGGGCCCGACTGCAGCCGAGCTGTGACGCACACCGCGCGCACGAAGTTCCGTTCGTCGCACAGATGTCCGATCAGACCTGGTTCGAAGTCGCAAGGCCGCAACGCGACAACCCGCACGGTCGCCGGAGCGGCCCACGACCGGCGGCGGCACGCACCACGCGTGGTCCGCCCCGTGACATGAGGAGCACGTCACACGGGTCGCACTCGGGTGCGGCGGACACCTTGTGCCCTCCGCACCCGCCGACGGCGGGCGCTCCCGCGGGAGGCCCGACGTGCCCGTCCGGCCGGAAACCGACGATCCAACGGTCCGGCGGTACGCGGGCAGATGATCAGAACGCCGGGCGCTCCGGGTCCAGCGCCGCCATGCCCTCCACGGGAGAGGACGCATGGGCGAAGTGCCGCCGGGGGATGCGCCCCGCCCGCCGCGCCAGGCGCCCCGCCTCCACCGCGTGCCGCATGGCCTCCGCCATCAGCACGGGTTCCTGCGCCCGCGTCACCGCCGAGGCGAGCATGACCCCCGCGCACCCCAGCTCCATCGCGAGCGCGGCGTCCGACGCCGTGCCCGCCCCCGCGTCCAGGATCACCGGCACGCGCGCGTGCTCGACGATCAGCTGGAAGTTGTGCGGGTTCCGGATCCCGAGCCCGGACCCGATGGGTGAACCGAGCGGCATGATCGCCGCGCAGCCGACGTCCTCCAGCTTGCGCGCCAGCACCGGGTCGTCGTTCGTGTACGGCAGCACGGTGAAGCCGTCGTCGACCAGCGTCTCCGCCGCGTCGAGCAGTTCGATCGGATCGGGCAGCAGGGTGCGCTCGTCGGCGATGACCTCCAGCTTGACCAGGTCGGTGCCCAGCGCCTCGCGTGCCAGCCGGGCGGTCAGCACGGCCTCACCGGCGGTGTAGCAGCCGGCCGTGTTCGGCAGGACGCGGATACCGAGCCGGTCGAGCACCGACAGGACCGAGCCGTGCACGGACGCGTCCACACGCCGCATCGCGACCGTCGTCAGTTCCGTACCGGACGCCACCAGGGAACGCTCCAGCACGTCGAGGCTGGGCGCGCCGCCCGTCCCCATGATCAGCCGGGACCCGTAGGCCGTACCACCGAGGACGAAGGGATCGTCGGCCATGGGTCAGCCTCCTTGGACGGCGGTGAGGACTTCGACGCGGTCGCCCTCGGTGAGGGAGGTGGACGACCACTGCCCGCGCGGGACGACGGTCTCGTTCAGGGCCGCGGCCACTCCGGCCGGTGCCGGGGTGAGGGTCGCGACGAGCGCGTCGAGAGCGGTCCCCGCGGCGATCCGCTGCCGCTCCCCGTTGACGACGATGTTCATACGGGCAGCTCCGTGAGGGCGGTGGCGCCGAAGCGCAGGGGGGTGAAGGGGAGGGCTTCGGCGGGGAGCGCGCCGGTGGTCAGGACGTGGGCCATCGCGTCGCCCGTGACGGGCGTCAGGAGCACCCCGTTGCGGAAGTGCCCGGTGGCCAGCAACAGTCCGTCCAGCGCGGTCGGGCCGAGCAGCGGCGCGTTGTCGGGCGAGCCGGGGCGCAGCCCGGCCCGCGTCTCGACGAGCGGCAACTCGGTGATCCCGGGGACCAGTTCGTGGGCGTCCCGCAGCAGCTCGTACACGCCGCCCGCCGTCACGGTGGTGTCCCAGCCCAGTTCCTCGCTGGTCGCGCCCACCACGAGCTCACCGTTCTCGCGCGGCACCAGGTAGACGTGGCTGCCGCGCACCACGGCCCGCACGGTGCGGTTGAGGAAGGGCGCGTACCGCCGCGGCACGGTCAGCCGCAGTACCTGCCCCTTCACCGGGCGCACCGGCGGCCGGGCGTCGTCGGGGACGCCCGCCAGACGCCCGCTGAGGCTGCCCCCGGCGAGCACCACCTGGCCCGCGGTGAGTTCGGCGCCGTCCGTGGTGACGACTCCGGCGGCCCGGTCCCGTACGACCGTCAGGCGCTCCGCCCACGTCCGGTGCAGCGCCACTCCGGCCCGCTCGCACGCCGTGACCAGGGCTCCCGCCAGGCGCCGCGGGTCGATCTGGTGGTCGCCGTCGACCCGCAGACCCCCGCGCACGCCGGGTGCGAGCATCGGCTCCAGACGGCGGCACTCACGGCCGCTCAGCCACTCCGACTCCAGCCCCGACCGGACCTGTAGAGCGTGCAGTTCCCGCAGATGGGCGCGGTCGTCGGCGTCCAGCGCGACGGCCAGCGTGCCGCACCGGCGGTAGCCGAGATCCTGGCCGGTCGCCTCGGTGAGCTCGGCGGCGAAGTCCGGATAGCGGCGCGCGGAGGCGAGGTTGAGACCGAGCAGGGTCTCCTCGCCGAAGTGCAGTTCGGTGACGGCGGCGAGCATTCCGGCCGCGACCTGGGCGGCCCCACCACCCGGCGCGGGGTCCACGAGGGCGGTGGTGAAGCCGCGTTGCGCGGCCCGCCAGGCCGTCGCCAGGCCGATGATCCCGCCCCCGATGACGAGGACGTCTGACGAACGTGCGGGCGACATGGGCGTCCAGCCCCTCCCTTCGCCGGCATGACCCGGATCAGGTTCGTACGGTCGGAGGCCGCCCCAGCCTCCCTCTCAGCCCGGTGCGTCCGGGCTCCCGCGAGTGCTTTACGTTGGCCACCCTAGCCCGCCCCCGTCCGTCTCAGTAAGGGAGCCTCCGACCATGGCGCGACCGCTCGACGGCCTCGTCCTCGCCCCCGTCGCCGACCAGGCACCGGGCCAGGTGGGCACCCGCACCCGGTTCACCTATCACGAGGAGGACGGCACGGTCTGGGCCGACTACGCGGGCGGCGACATCGTCCGCGGACACCTCGTGGGCACCCGTGAGGGCGACCGCCTCGACTTCCGGTACGTGCAGTTGAAGCGCGACGGGACCACCGCGTCGGGCCACTGCGTGTCCCTCGTCGTGGAACTGCCCGACGGCCGCGTGCGGCTGGAGGAGACCTGGACGTGGGAGTCGCGGGAGGGCACGGGAACGAGCGTGGTGGAAGAGACGCGCGGGACGAGCCGTGTGGAACAGGTCACTGAGCACGTCCGCTGACTGACGAATTGTCAGCTGACTATGGTGACCGGGTGAGCGAGCAGACGCAGGCACAGTCTCAGTCGCAGGGGCCCACGGCACGGCGGGTCGTCGTGGTGGGCGCGGGCATGGCCGGAGTGCAGACCGCGGTCGCCCTGCGCGAGCAGGGCTTCACGGGCACCGTCACGCTGATCGGCGCGGAGCCGCATCAGCCGTACGACCGGCCACCGCTGTCCAAGGCCGTCCTGCTGGGCAAGGCCGAGGGCTCCGCCTTCGACATCGACTTCGAGGCACTGGACATCGACCTCAGGCTGGGCCGCGAGGCGCTCGGCGTGCGCCCCGGCGACCACGAACTGGACACGGCCGCGGGACCCGTCCCGTACGACGTCCTGGTCGTCGCCACCGGCGCCGAGCCGATCCAGCTCCCCGGCGCCGAAGGCGTGCCCGGGGTGCATCTGCTGCGTACTCTCGACGACGCCGACCGGCTGCGCCCCGTCCTCACCCAGCAGCACGACATCGTGGTCGTCGGCGCGGGCTGGATCGGCGCCGAGTTCGCCACGGCGGCGCGCGAGGCGGGCTGCGCGGTCACGGTCGTCGAGGCCGCCGACCGTCCGCTCGCCGGCGCGCTGCCCGCCGAGGTGGCCGCGCCGATGGCCGCCTGGTACGCGGACAGCGGGGCCACGCTGCGCACCCACGCGCGCGTGGAGCGCGTCGAGGCCGGCGCGGTGATCCTCGACGACGGCTCCCGGGTGCCCGCGGGCGCCGTCGTGGTCGGGATCGGGGCGCGGCCCGCGACCGCCTGGACCGCCGGCTCCGGCATCGAACTCGGCGCGCACCGCGAGATCGTCGCCGACGACCACCTGCGCACCTCCCTGCCCGACGTCTACGCGGTCGGCGACTGCGCCTCCTTCCCCTCGGGACGCTACGAGGACCGCCTCCTCGTCCATCACTGGGACAACGCCCTCCAGGGTCCGCGCACGGTCGCCCTGAACATCGTCGGGGAGGCGCCCGCCGCCTACGACCCGGTGCCGTACTTCTGGTCCGAGCAGTTCGGCCGCTTCGTGCAGTACGTCGGCCACCACTCGCCGGCCGACACCCTGGTGTGGCGCGGCGACCCGTCGGGCGTCTCCTGGTCGGTGTGCTGGCTCCGCGACACGCGTCTCGTCGCCCTCCTGGCGGTGGGCCGCCCGAGGGATCTCGCCCAGGGCCGCCGGCTCATCGAGGCGGGCGCCCCCATGGATCCGGAACTGCTCGCGGACCCGTCGAGGCCCCTGAAGGGCGCCACGGCCTGATCCGTCACCCCAGGCCGGACGCCCTTGGCTTCCGACTGTCGGTCCGGGATGGCAGGCTTGTCCCGTGACCGAGATTGACGCAAAGATCGATGCTCTCGTCCCCGCCTGGCTCACCCTCCCCGACATCGCCGAACAGTTCGGCGTCGAGGTGACGCGCGTCCGGCAGCTGGTCAAGGACGGCCAGCTGATCGCCGTACGCCGTGGTGAGAACCGCGCGCTGCACGTCCCCGCCGAGTTCATCGACGCGGACGAACAGAAGGTCGTCAAGGGCCTGGCCGGCACCCTGACGCTCCTGAGGGACGACGGCTACTCCGACGAAGAGGCCCTCGAGTGGCTCTTCACCCCCGACCCGAGCCTGCCCGGCACCCCCGCGCAGGCTCTGAGCGAGAATCGCGGCACGGAGGTGAAGCGCCGCGCCCAGGCGCTCGCCGTCTGACCTGAACGCGACCGTCCGGCACGGCGGGCGCGGCGGCGGGACCATCCCGGCCGCCGCGCTCCCCGCGCACCGACAAACGGGGGATCCACGCATGCCCGAGAACGACGCCACGACCGCGCGGAGCCGGCTCGCCGACGCCCGTGTCTACCTGTGCACCGACGCCCGCAGGCGTCAGGGCGACCTCGCCGGGTTCCTCGACGCGGTCCTGGCGGGCGGCGTCGACATCGTGCAGCTGCGCGACAAGGGCATGGAGGCCGGGGAGGAGCTGGAACACCTCCAGGTCTTCGCGGACGCCTGCGCCCGGCACGGCAAACTCCTCGCGGTCAACGACCGGGCGGACGTGGCCCACGCCGTCCGCGCCGACGTACTGCACCTGGGCCAGGGCGACCTCCCGGTTCCCGCGGCCCGCGCGATCCTCGGTGACGACGTGCTCATCGGCCGTTCCACACACGCCGAGTCCGAGGCCGCGGCCGCCGCGGTCCAGGAGGGCGTGGACTACTTCTGCACCGGCCCCTGCTGGCCCACCCCCACCAAACCCGGCCGCCACGCACCCGGCCTCGGCCTGGTCCGCGGCACGGCCGCCCTCGGCACCGACCGTCCCTGGTTCGCGATCGGCGGCATCGACCTCGGCCGGCTCGACGAGGTGCTCGAAGCGGGCGCCCGCCGGGTCGTCGTCGTACGGGCGATCACCGAGGCGGACGACCCGGGCGCGGCGGCGGCGGAGTTCGCGAAGCGACTGCGCGCGGCCTAGGCGCGCGAGTCGCCCGCGCGGAGCGTCCCGGCGGGGCCGCTGTCCGCAGGTGTCCGGGGGCGCCCGCGGGTGTCCGCGCGTGTCCGAGGGGTGGACAAGAAGTCGACAGATCGGACAAATGGCAGCGGTTCGGTTGGGGGACCGGCGCCCTCTGACTAACCTGCGAGTATGGCCCTCGGATCTGCTTCCACCAGGACTGATCGCGCACGCACCGTGCGCGACATGCTCGCGACCGGCAAACAGACCTTTTCCTTCGAGTTCTCGGCGCCGAAGACCCCCAAGGGCGAGCGGAACCTGTGGAACGCCCTGCGGCGGGTCGAGGCCGTGGCGCCCGACTTCGTCTCCGTGACCTACGGAGCCGGCGGCTCCACGCGGGCCGGCACGGTCAGGGAGACCGAGCAGATCGTCCTCGACACGACCCTCACCCCCGTCGCGCACCTCACCGCGGTCAACCACTCCATCGCGGAGCTCCGCAACATCATCGGGCAGTACGCGGACGCGGGCATCCGCAACATGCTCGCCGTGCGCGGCGACCCGCCCGGCGACCCCATGGGCGAGTGGGTCCCCCACCCCAAGGGTCTGACCTACGCGGCCGAACTCGTGCACCTCATCAAGGAGTCCGGCGATTTCTGCGTCGGGGTCGCGGCCTTCCCCGAGATGCACCCCCGGTCCGCCACCTGGGACCTGGACGTCTCCCACTTCGTCGACAAGTGCCGCGCCGGCGCCGACTACGCGATCACGCAGATGTTCTTCCAGCCGGAGTCCTACCTCCGCCTGCGGGACCGCGTCGACGCGGCGGGCTGCGCGACGCCGGTCATCCCCGAGGTCATGCCGGTGACGAGTGTGAAGATGTTGGAACGGCTGCCCAAACTCTCGAACGCTTCGTTCCCGGACGTCCTGAAAGAGCGGATCCTCACAGTCAAAGACGATCCGGCGGCTGTACGCTCCATTGGGATCGAGTTCGCGACGGAGTTCTGTGCGAGGCTGCTGGCCGAGGGAGTCCCCGGACTGCACTTCATCACGCTGAACAACTCCACGGCGACGCTGGAAATCTACGAGAATCTGGGCCTGCACCACCCGCAGCAGGCCTAGACCGGTCGCACCCACGTACGACACACTGCGTAGCGGCCACTGGGAGAGGGGCGTACATGGGCTTGACGGTCCTCTATCTGGCATTCGGCATCGTCGCACTGTGGCTGCTCGGCGAGGTGCTGCTGCAGTACAAGGCGCGGCTGCGGTTCCGGCTGCTCGCGTTCGTCGGCTTCCTCGGTGTCGTTCTCGGCGTCCTGATGCACTCGGTCGTGGTCATCGGCCTGGGCGCGGCCGCCTTCACGGTCGGCCAGACGTATGTGACGCTGTCGTTCCGCCAGGGCTTCGCCCAGGGCTGGGCCATCAACGGCCGCTCCGCGCCGGCCAAGCCCAGCAAGCGCCGCCGCGGCGAGCCGGAGGACCCGGAGAACGTCGACCCGTCGGCGGAGGACTCCGACCTCGACGCGGTCGAGGAGGCTGCCTACCGGCGCGACGACCAGTACGCCGCCGCCGAGGACGACGTCTTCACGCCCGCCGCGTCCGACCGTTTCATGCCCCCGGAGCCGGCCGAGCCCACGGCCGCCGAGTCCACCTCGGTGTACGAACCGCAGCCCCTGCCCGAGGACACCGGCTCCTACGGCGTCTACAACGGCGCCGCCTACGCCGCCACCGACCAGTCCTACGCCGACGCGTCCCAGTCCCAGGACCAGCAGGCCTACGCGACGGCCCAGGACCAGCAGGCCTACGCGGCCGGCGGCCAGGGCCAGCAGGCGTACGCGTACGACGGCTACACGGGTTACGACCAGCAGCAACAGCAACAGCAGCAGTACGGCTACGACAACAGCCAGCAGCAGTACGCCGCCTACTCGGACCCGTACATCGGCCAGCAGACGTACACGGGCGCCTCGTACGACAACACCGCCTACAACGGCGGCGACCAGCAGTACGCGCAGCAACAGCAGAACTACGGCCAGGACCAGTACGCCACCGGCACGTACGGCGGCGAGACCCCGGCCGGCGGCGTCTGGGTGCCGCAGCAGCGCACCGACGAGTACGGCGCCGAACTCCCGCCCGAGCAGCAGCAGTACCCGTACCAGGGCAACGGCCAGGGCAACGGCAGCGCCGGGTTCGACGAGCAGTACCGCTACTGACCGGCCGGACAGCGGCCGACGGCCTCCCGGCACCGCTGCCCGCCGTACCTGGATCTCAGCGCCCGCCACCCCCGGACCACCGGCGCGTCGCGCCCTGCCGCCTGTTCGTGCCCCGGCCGCCGCTCCTGCCCGCCGGGCCGTTCACCGCGAGCCCTGGAACTCCGGTCCTTCCACGATCAGCCCGGCCACCAGCGCGCCCGACATGCCCGCGTGCGGCAGACCGCCGCCCGGGTGCGCCCAGCCCCCGGCCGCGAAGAGCCCGGGTATCCGTGTGCTGTTCGACGGGTGCAGCAGCCGTCCGTCCGCCGCGGCCAGCGCGGGGGCGGGAACCGCGCCGCCCGCCGCACCGGTCGCCTCCGCGATGTCGGCCGGAGTACGCGCCTCGTGCCACAGCAGCCGGTCGCGCAGACCCGGCAGGGCACGCTCGGCGGCGTCCAGAACCCGCTCGACGTCCGCCTCGGCCACCTGGGCGCCCGACGGCACCGTGACGGTCAGCGTGACCGCCTCGTGCTCCGCGTCCGGTACGAGCGCGGGGTCGGCGGGGCGTGACACCACGACGGTGGGCACCGAGGGCACCGAGGGACGCTCGCCGAAGAGCCGGTCCAGCTCGCCGTCGCGGTCGAGCGTGTGGACCACCGTCCTGTGCGCCACCCCGGAAGGCCGTCCGCCGCGCAGCGCGAGCAGCACGGTCAGCCTGCTGGACGTCCCGGGCTGCGGCGGGACCTCGTCACCGCCCCGGAGCACCTCCCCGGGGAGGAGGCCGCCCAGGACGCCGGGCGCCACGCCCGCGACCACGAAGTCCGCCTCCGCGAACGTGCCTCCCCCGGATCCGGCGGGCTCGGAGCCGCCCCCGGAGAGCTCAACACCGACGACCCGGCCGTCCTGCTCGACGATCCGCTCGACGGCGGTGGAGAAGCGGAACTCGACCCTGCGCTCCAGGCACCGCTCGTACACGGCGCGCGCCAGCTCCCGGATGCCGCCGCGCACGTACCACGTACCGAAGGCGTGCTCCATGTACGGCAGCACGGCGGCGCTCGCCGGGGTGACGCGCGGGTCCAGCCCGTACACCAGGGCGTGGCTCTCCAGGAGAGCCGTCAGACGCGCGTCGCGCAGCTCCCAGGCGGCGACCTCGGTGAGGGTGGCGGCCCGGCGGGTGCGCAGCAGCTTCTTGTGCGGCACCGAGGGATACGGCTCACGCTCGGCCAGCACCGCCCAGTTGGGCCACAGCGGCTCCTCCAGGAGCGGTCTGCGCGAGCGGTCCCACGCCTCGCGGGCCCGCACCAGGAAGTCGCCCCACCGCGTTCCCGCGTACCCGCCGAGCGCCTCGTCCAGCGCGGTGAGCACACCCGCGCGCGAGGCGTTCGGCAGGGACACCCGGGTGCCGTCGGCGAAGACATGGTCGGTCGACGGGTCGACCTGCACCAGCTCGACGCACTCCTCCAGCGGCCGCTTTCCCGTCTTGACGAACAGGTCGCGGTAGACCGCGGGCACCGGCAGCAGGCCCGGGCCCGTGTCGAAGGCGAAGCCGTCCCGCTCGAAGCGGCGCACCGCACCGCCGTACGTCTCCGTCCGCTCGTACACCACCACCCGGTGGCCCGCGACGGCCAGCCGGGCGGCGGTCGCCATCGCGCCCATCCCGGCGCCGATCACCGCAATCCGTCCCATGCCGGCGACTTTATCGGCCCCCACCGACAGTCCCGTCCCGGAGCCGCGGTCAGTCGAGGTCCGGCCGCGGCGCGTGGCCGGACGGCCGCACCGGCGTCGCGGCCGTCCGGCGCTCCTCCCGTCGCCGCGCCCGGCGGCGCAGAAACCGTCTGATCCGCGAGACGAGGAAGTAGAGCACCCCGAGCCCGGTGAACAGCAGGACACCGGCGATGACCGCCGCGGCCTCGGGATGGAACATCGCCAGCGTGAGGAGGCCCGCGACGCCGAGATCCTCGGCGGTGCTCATCACGAGATTGCTGAACGGCTCCGGAGAGGTGTTGATCGCCATCCGTGTCCCGGCCTTGACCGCGTGGCTCGCCAGCGCCGTCGAACCGCCGATCAGGCCGGCTGTCAGATCCGAGACCGAGCCGCTCTGTCCGGCGAGCAGCGCGCCGACCCAGGCGCCCGCCGCCGGCCGGATCACGGTGTGCACGGAGTCCCACACCGAGTCGACGTACGGGATCTTGTCGGCGACCGCCTCGCAGAGGAAGAGAACGCCGACTGTGACCAGGATCTCAGGGCGTTGCAGGGACTCCGGGACGTCGTCGCTCAGTCCGGTCGCGCCGAAGACGCCGAGGAGCAGCACCACCGCGTAGGCGTTGACGCCGCTGGCCCAGCCGCTGGTGAAGACCAGAGGTAGTACGGACACGGAGGCGATCGTAGCCAGTCGGCGACGAGGTGTCCTGGGTCTGAGTGCGTATGCCTGAGTATCCGTACCTACAGGGTGAGATGAGTAGCCGCACGGATGGGTCCGACCTGCGGGAACGAGAGAGTGGAGACACGGAAAGGGGCGCGGCTCCGGCACCGCCGACACGGGGCGGCGGAACGGAACTCGCGCCCTTGGCCGCTCCTTCCGCCGACCCGCTCGGCGGGAGTGAGACACGGGGGAACCCGGGGGACGACCGAACGGGGGCCCAACGGGGTACGGGGGAGCACGACGAAGCGCCGGTACGGACGGCCCGCGGGGGACGCGGCCGGCCGGACCGGCGCTTTCGTGCGCGGAACGCTCACGCCGGGTGCGGTGCGTGGTCCGGGAGGCGGAGTCGTCGCCCCGGCTCAGCCGTTGCCGCTCACCCGGCCCTGGAGGAGCCGGGACAGTGCCGCGTGGACGTCGTCCAGGGAGCGTTCCGGCTGGAAGGCCTGCCAGTCCAGGGCGGCCACCAGGACCATCCCGACCAGCGCCGCCGCCGTCAGCGGGATGTCGATCTCGTCGCTGAGCTCCCCGCCCGCCACCGCGTCGCGCAGAACGCCCTCGACGACCGCCACCGCCTGCTGCCGCACCACCATCAGGGTGGACTGCCAGGCCCGGTTGGTGCGCCAGAGCTCCGCCACGTAGAGCTGGGTGAACGCCGGATAGCGGTTGATGAAGACGAGCCCGGCCCGGATCATCGCGTCCAGCGCGTCGACGTTGCTGCCGCCGTCCCTGGCGGTCTGTTCCGCCGCCTCCCGCAGCGAGGCGGTGAGGAGTCCCACGCCGTGTCGCAGCAGCTCTTCGAAGAGGACCGATTTGCTCGCGAAGTTGTAGTAGACCGTGCCCTTCGCGACCCCGGCCCGCTCGGCGATCTCGTCCACCGTGGTGGCGGAGAAGCCCTGCTCGGCGATCAGGGTGACGGCCGCTTCGTAGAGTTTCTGCCGGGTCGCCTCGCGGCGGCCGCCGCCGCCCGCCGTGGTGCTGCTGCTTTCCATGGCTCCGATTGTCACAGGAGCACCCGCGCGCGGGGTCACAGGCTCAGGTCCGGATGCAGCCGGTCGAGGGTCCACACCTGTCTGCGGCGGGCCGTCAGGGCGGTGAGCGCGAGGGCGCCCACGGTGAAGGCCGTCAGTACGGCGCACGCCGTCCGTACCGGCTCCAGGCCGCCGCCGGTGATGAGTCTCCGGAGGGCCTCGACGACGTAACTCATCGGCAGGAAGGGGTGGATCGCGTTGAAGAAGCCCGGACTGGTCTGGACGGGGTAGGTGCCGCCCGCCGACGTCAGCTGGAGCATCAGGAAGGCCAGGACGAGGATCCGGCCCGCCGCTCCGAAGCGCGCGTTCAGCCATTGCACGATCGCCGCGAAGCAGGCCGCCACCAGGAACAGGAAGCCCACCGTTCCGGCCGCCCGCACCATCTGGAGGCCGATCGCCCAGTGCAGCACCGCCATCAGGGCGGCCGTCTGGAGCACACCGACGACGGCGACCGGCAGCCAGCCCGCCAGCGCGATGCGCCACGCCGAGGCGCCCGCCGCGAGCGCGCGCCGGTTCAGCGGCTGGATCAGCATGTACGCCACCATCGCGCCGACCCACAGGGACAACGGGATGAAGTACGGGGCGAATCCGGTGCCGTAGTTGGGCGCCTTGTGCAGGTCCCTGGAGGCCATCTTCACCGGGTCGGCCATGACCTGGGTGCGCAGGTCGCGGTCGGGCTTGTCGTAGTCGGGGATCCGCTCGGCGCCGTCGTGCAGGCTGCCCGCCAGCTTCCCGGAGCCGCCGACGAGCTTGTACAGACCACCGTCGAGGCCGCTCGCGCCGGTCTTCAGCCGGCCGACGCCCTTGTCGAGGTCCGCCGCGGCGGTCCTGGCCGTGCCGAGACCGGAGTGCAGCCGCTTCGCGCCCCTGGCGACCTCGGAGGCCCCGTCGTTCAACTTGTCGATCCTGGAGACGGCGTCGTCGAGGTCCTCGGAGAGATGCGGTGAGCGGTCGGCGAGGGCGCGCGCCTGCTTCTCCAGTGTCGCCAGGCTCTTGTCCAGCCTGCCGAGATCGCCGTCCTGGTCGCGGATCAGCGCGTTCACGTCGTCGGCGACCTCGACGACGTCGGAGGCCGCCTCCTTGGCCTTCCTCAGCTCGGGACACGCCGGGTCGGGGACCGGCAGGCTCTCGCACCGCGCGCGGTAGACGCTGTCCAGCGCGTCGGACGCCGCGTGCGCGCCCCTGGCCGCGGCAGGGGCCGTCTTCACCAGGGTGCCGAGGTTGTGGCGGATCCCCGCGGCCGAGTCCGCGACCAGCCGGGCCGTGTCACCGATCGACTTCTCGTTGTCCTTCAGGAAGGGGCCCGCCTTGTCCGCGACCCCGTCGACCTTGTCCGCCAGCGACTGTGTGCCGTCGGCGACCTCCCGCGAACCGTCCTCCAGGTCACCCGCGCCCGTGGTGAGCCTCCGCAGACCCCCGGAGAGCTTTCCACTGCCCTTCTTGGCCACCTTCAGCCCGTCGGCCAGGTCCTTGGAGCCCTTCTTCGCCTTGCCGAGGCCGCTGCTGAGCCGGTCGGCGCCCTCGGCCGCCCGCACGGTCTTCCCGTGGATGTCCGAGAACGAGATGAAGATCTTGTCGAGGAACGAACGCGAGGCCTTCGTGGACGCGGCCGTCCGCACCTCGCCGAACACCGTTCGGGAGATCTGTCCGACGATGTAGTTGTTCGCGTCGTTGGTCCGCACCTGGAGCGCGCTCGTCTCGGGTGACGCCCCGGAGCTGGACGCGATCCTCTTGCTGAAGTCACCCGGCATGGTCAGCGACAGGTAGTACGTGCCGTCCTCCACGCCCCGGTGGGCCTCGGCGGAGCTCACCTCGTGCCACTCGAAGGTGTCGCTGTCGCGCAGTCCCTCGGTGATGGTGTCCCCGAGGGTGACCTTCCGGCCGTCGGCCGTCGCTCCCCTGTCGTCGTTCACCAGCGCCACGGGGATGCGGTCGAGACGGCCGTACGGGTCCCAGAACGACCACAGATACAGGGCGCCGTACAGCAGGGGCAGCAGCAGGAGCGCGACCAGCGCGGCACGCGGGAGCTTGCCCCGGCCGAAGCGACGGAGTTCGAGAAAGGCCAATTCAGGCGAGCGCATCGGCCGTCTCCTTACTGGGGTTCCCGTTCCCGCTGTCGCTGTCGCTGTCGCTGTCGCTGTCGCTGGTGTCGGGGGTCTCGGCCGTGCTGTCGGTCCCGGACACGGACGCGGTTGCGCGGGCGCCGCCGGAGTCCTGTCCGTCGGCGGTCCTCGACGTCTTGCTCGGTGCCGTGGACACGATGACGGCGCCCTCGGGAGCCTCGCTGCACACCGCCACGACCGTGGTGCCGGACTCGGTGAGAGACGTCAACAGGGCCCAGACCTCGGACCGTTCGGCGTCCGACAGCTTGAGGTCGGTGTCGTCGACCCCGAGCAACCGCGGCCGGCCGATCAGGGCCAGCGCCACGGACAGCCGCAGCGCTTCGAGCCGTTCCAGATCCCGTACGGCGGTTCGCGGCCCCTTGGGCAGTGCCTCCGGGTCGAGCCCGGCGGCGGACAGCGCGGCGCCGATCCGCAGGCCGGTCCCGCTCACCCGCTCACCGCGAGGCCGCAGCAGGGCGCGCAGCGAACCCCCGAACCGCCGCTCCAGCAGCGCCCGTTCCCTCAGGTGCTCGCCGACGGTCAGGGCGGGGTCGAGGTCCGTGACCCCGGGCACGTGGGCGAGCGCGCCGGCCCGGCGCACCGCGGCCATCTGCTTCGGCAGTCTCGACGAACCCACGGCCGCCGTCCCCTCGGTGGCCTTCATCCGGCCGGTGAGGGCGAGCAGGAGGCACGTGCGGCCGGAACCGGACGGCCCCTCGATCGCGATGAGCGATCCGGGCTCCGCGTCGAGACGGACCCCGCGGAACGCCCACCCGCGGGGCCCTTTGAGTCCGAAGTCCTCGGCCGTGACGCCCAGTCCGTGCGGACCGTCCACAGCTCCCCCATCTCCTGAAACACCATCGGACTATTTTTGAACTGACTGGTCAGTGCAAAAACTATCCCGAACCTTCGATCGAAGCAAAAGCGCAGGTCAGAACGGATTGTCAGTGGCATACCGCACGATGGGCACATACGGCCACAGTGCCGTCACACGACGACAGGAGGTTCGTCATGGCCAACTCTTCCGCAGCCGCCGCCCGTCGGCGCCGCGCCACCGGCCCTGCCCCCTCACCGACCGGACCGGCGGGCGACGTGCACCCCGTGCTCCGCCGGGCCACGGCCCCGCCCGCCGCCCTCGACCTGCTCTCCCAGGCCCGCGCCGGACTCGACGAGGCGACGGTTCTGGAAACATCCAACGAGCGGTACGCGACGGCCCACTTGGCCGCGCTGCGCACCGCCGCCGCCGTCCTCGCGGCACGCGCCCGCCCGGAGCCCACGTCCCGGCGCAGGGCCCGTATCCGCAGCGCCTGGGAAGTGCTCCCCGAGATCGCGCCCGAACTGACCGAGTGGAGCGCGCTGTTCGCCTCCGGGGCCACCCGCCGTGCCCGCGCGGAGGCGGGCATCCAGGGCGCGGCCACCACCCGCGACGCCGACGACCTGATACGCGACGTCGCCATGTTCCTGCGCCTCGTCGAGCGGATGCTGGTGCTGCAACCCGTGCTGCCCCAGCCCCGGCAGGACGGGGGCCAGGACCGGGCGGACAGGGGGGTTCCGGACGCGGGCTGACCGGCGAGGGAGCCTGGGGCCGACAGCGGCCCGGCGTCCGCCGGGCACCCGCTCGTCACATGACCCGGCGCACGTGAGACGGAGGCTCGGTGACGGCGGCGGAGGCAATAAGGTGGACGCGCCTGCTGCCTTCCCTCCGGGAGGCCCGAAGATCGCTCCGCCGTTCGACAGGCGGTGCCGCACCGAGGAGTCAACTGCCGTGTCGGACCCGATGCGCCCCCGCGCTTCTCTCCGTACCGCCGTGGTCTGGGAGGTCCTCAAGGACGCCCTGGACCGCCGGGTCAAGACCGCCGGGCGGGAGTCGCTCGACGTACTGGACACGGGCGGCGGCAGCGGCAACTTCGCCGTGCCCGTCGCCCGCCTCGGTCACCGTGTCACCGTCGTCGACCCGAGCCCGAACGCGCTCTTCGCGCTGGAGCGCCGCGCCGCCGAGGCCGGCGTCGCCGACCGCGTGCAAGGTGTCCAGGGCGACGCGCACGGCCTGTTCGACGTGGTCGAGCGCGGCCACTACGACGCCGTGCTCTGCCATGGCGTCCTGGAGTACGTCGACGACCCCGCCGAGGGCGTCCGCAACGTGGTGGACGCGCTGCGGCCCGAGGGCGTGCTCAGCCTGCTGGCCGCGGGCCTGGGCGGAGCCGTGCTGGCCCGCGCCCTGGCCGGGCACTTCAAGGAGGCCCGGCACGCACTCGACGACCCGGACGGTCGCTGGGGCGAGGGTGATCCCGTTCCGCACCGGTTCACCGCCGAACAGCTCACCTCCCTGGTCGCGGGCGCGGGCCTGCACGTCGCCGCCGTGCACGGCGTACGGGTCTTCGCGGACCTGGTGCCGGGGGTCCTGGTGGACACCGAGCCGGGTGCCCTGGAGGCCCTGCTGAAGCTGGAGGCGGCGGCGGCCGAACTCGCCGCGTTCCACTCCGTGGCCACACAGCTCCACGTGCTCGGTGAGGCCCGCGAGGCTGCCGAGGACTGAGCCGCTCCCCGTGGTGCGGCGCTGATCAGGGGCTTGGCGGCACATGGAGTACGCCACAGACCACCCGATCGAGTGCGCGGCGCCGTATGATCGGGGGAGACCGTCCGGCATGACGGACCGTTCGCTGGGGAATGCACGCTTCAGCGCATCGGGGTCGCCATGACGGGTTCCGGTTGGCGAATTGGCGTAGAGGGGCGGGTTTCACGGGGGCGATTCCCTGCCTATCCTGAAGGGGACCCCCGGTCGCCCCGGCGACTGCACGATGAGGAGGACTCCGTGCCGCTCTCGGAGCACGAGCAGCGAATGCTCGAGCAGATGGAGCGAGCGCTGTACGCCGAAGATCCCAAGTTCGCGACAGCGCTTGAGGGAAGCGGGCTGCGTACGTACACCCGGCGACGGGTTTACCAGGCGGTCGCGGGCTTCCTGGTGGGTATCGCGCTCCTCATGGCTGGAATGGTCGCAGTTCAGATCTGGCTGAGCGTTGTGGGCTTCCTCGTCATGCTGGGCTGTGCGGTGCTCGCCGTCACCGGTTGGCGCAAAGCTCCCAAGCCGGGTGAACAGCCGGCCGCGTCGGGCTCGCCCGCCGCTCGCCGTCAGGCCCGACAACGTCGTTCCGTGATGGACCGAATCGAACAGCGCTGGCAGCGTCGTCGCGACGAACAGGGCGGTAACTGAGCCTCCGGCGTCGCAGCCGCAGACATACGCGTGAGGGGGCGTCCACCCGGATTCGGGTGGACGCCCCCTCACGCGTATGTGCGGTCGGACAGCCGCCGCGGGCCCCGCTGCGGGCCGGAGTGAGGCAGCGCTGGCGCCCCTCGGCGCGCGGCGGCCGGGGCCCCCAGCACCTCACCCGGCCCGCGGCAGCTCGGCTCTCGCCAGGCCGCGGGCCGTAGGCCGCTCAGGCCTGGCGAGGGCTTGGGCCCGGTGTCCGTCAGCTGTTCTGGCCCGACGGGCGGTGGAACAGGGACTGCCGGCGGGCCGACAGGCGGGTTCTCAGGGCTGTCAGGAAGGTCGAGGCCGCCCAGATCACCCGGATGGCCGAACGGGGAGCGAGGAGAGCACGCAGCCGGGCGGGACGGCTCGCGGAGATCCGGAAGGCCTGCTCGACACGGCGCGCGTCGTTCGCGAGGCCCGCCTCCGGCCGGGGACGCGGAGCGTAGAGAACCTGCTCCACGGCCGCTGCCAGCCGGTGCACCGAGACCGTGGCCTCCGGATCCAACTGCCCGAGCGCGACGATCCGCTCGGCGGTCTTCCTCGGCGTCTGTGACTCCTCCGGCGCGATCCCGTAGTCCCACGCCGAATCGGTCACCTCCAGCCAGGCCCCCAGCGTGTACGCCGCCACGTCCGCCTCGGTACGGCCGTGACCGCCGAGCCGCACGGCCCGTACGCGCAGCCGCCACAGCATGGGCAGCAGCAGCACGCCCAGGACCAGGAGCCCGGCCAGCGTCAGCCCGAGGATGTTGAACCAGGGCCAGTCGTCGTCCTGGGCACCGACCGCCACCGCCGAGGACTGGCCCGGGCAGGCCGCCAGCCTCCGCAGCTGAGCCGAGCAGCTCTCGCTGGCCGACGGCGCGGTGGAGGGCGCCGCGGACGTCGAGAACGTCGGCTTCGGCGCGGCCGGCACGTCGTTGCCCGGCGTGTTCGTCTGCGTGTACGACGGCACCGTGCCCCGGCTCGGGGTCGGCTCGAAGCGGGTCCAGCCCACGCCCTCGAAGTACAGCTCGGGCCACGCGTGCGCGTCCCGCAGACCCACCGACATCGAACCGTCGGCCTGCGGAGTCCCGGGCGTGAAGCCCACCGCCACGCGGGCCGGAATGCCGAGCGTCCGCGCCATCGAGGCCATCGCGAAGGAGAAGTGGACGCAGAAGCCTTCCTTGTCCCTCAGGAAGTTCGCGATCGCCGTCGAGCCGCTGCCGGCCTGCACCTGGGTGTTGTACCGGAAGTTGCCGCTGACGGCGAAGTAGTCCTGGAGCTTGACCGCCTGCTCGTAGTGGTTGGCGGAGCCGGCGGTGACCTTGCGGGCCGTGGCCGCCACCACCGCGGGCAACGACTCCGGAACCTTGGTGTACTCGCGCTTCATCGCGGGCGAGGGCTCCGGGGCGCTCGCCAGCTGCTGCGCCGTCGGCTCCACCATCAGGCTCGTGACCTGGTACTGCACACCGCGCGTGTTCTGGCCGTGGTCCCCGACGAGGGTGCGCCCCACGGGTTCGTAGCGCCAGCTGCCGTTGATTCTCACCTTGCTGGCCGGATACGGCATCGGCAGCCAGTCCTGCGCGTACCAGTCGGCCGCCGCGATACTGGTCTGGATCGTCGCCCGCTTGACCTGGCCGGAGAGACCGACCGGCGCGGGGAACGTCTTCGGCACGTCCACGATGTGGCGCTGGGCCGGCCTCCACGCCGTACCGTCGAAATCGTCCAGCGAGACGATCCGCAGATACAGGTCCTGCGTCTGCGACGTGTTGGTGCGGTACGTCATGACCGTGCGGTCCTCGTCCACGTTCAGACTGTCGCGGAGCGAGACCAGCGGGTTCACCGCGGAGATCGTGCCGCCGTCCCCGGTGCCGTTGCCGATACCCCGTCCCGCGCCGTCCAGCAGGCCGCCGCCGAGCGAGGGCAGGACGAGCGGCACGAACAGGGCGATGACCAGCGTGACCGCGCCGATCCGCCACCCGGTGCGGACGGGCGCCACGACGCCGCCCGCGAGCTCCGGGCCGGCCGCGCGGGCCGCTCCGCCGGAGCCGCCGAAGACGCGGCCCCACTGCGAGAGCCGGTCCCGGCCCTCGGCCAGCAGCAGCATCAGATAGCCGGCGGCCGCGAGCAGGAACCACAGCCAGGCCGCGCCGCCGCCGGAGAGGCCCGCGGCGACCGAGTACAGGGCGAGCAGCGGAAGGCCGGCGGGCGCGGCGCTGCGGTAGGTCACCGAGAGCGCGTCCACCGCGAGCCCGATCACCAGGACACCGCCGACCACCATCAGCCGGATCCCGTCCGACAGCGGGGCCGGAATCGAGTATCTGCCCACGTCGTCGGCGCCCGCCTGGAGCAGCTCCGAGAAGTGCTGGAAGGCTTCGGGGCCGGGGACGATCCCGGCGACGGCCTGTTGCCGGGCGAAGACCAGCGTCAGCAGCATCAGCGTCACCAGCGCCTGCGCCGCCACGGTCAGCGGCCGGGCCAGCGGAACCCGCCGGGTCAGCGCGCCAACTCCGGTCTGCACGGCCAGCAGGAACCACGCCTGGAAGATCCATGTCGCCGGGCTCACCAGCGGCAACAGCGCGCAGGACGTCATCATCGTGGCCGCCGCCGCGCACAGCGCCAGTCGGGCTCGCCCGCTCATACGCCACCACCCCCCGCGGTAGTCCCCGTCGACGCCATGTGCGTGCGCTGACGGTCCGCCTCGCGCCACAGCTCGGCGAGCGACGTCCCCCGCGGCACCATCACGGCGGTCCAGCCGGCCTCGCGCAGCATGCGCAGCCGGTCCACGCTCCTGTCCAACGGGCCGGGAACCTCGGTCGGTTCCCGCACCCAGGACTCACTGTCCAGCAGAAACGCGACGGCCCCGCCGCTGCGCTGGCGCATCTTGCCGAGCACTGTCGCCTGCTCCTCGTCGAGATCGCCGAGGAAGGCGATCAGCAGTCCTTCGTTGCCACCGCGCAGCACGTCGTACGCCCGGGACAGGCCCGCGCCGTCCGAGTGGTCGATGACGGCGAGCGTGTCCATCATCATCCCGGCGGCGTCCGCCGACTCCTGGCTGGCGCCCGCGAACCCGTCGGCGCCCTCGCCGGGCACCGATGTGCCGGTGTCCGTCAGAAGGCGGACGGAGAAGCCCCGTTCGAGCATGTGCACCAGCGTCGACGCCGTGCCCGAGACGGCCCACTCGAAGGCCGAGTCGGGGCCCGCGCCCTGGAAGGCGATGCCCCGGGTGTCGAGCAGCACGGTGCAGCGGGAGCGCTGGGGCTGCTCCTCGCGGCGGACCATCAGCTCGCCGTAACGGGCGGTCAGCCGCCAGTGCACGCGGCGCAGATCGTCGCCGTAGCGGTACCCGCGCGGAATGATGTCGTCCTCGCCGGCCAGGGCCAGTGAGCGCTGCCGCCCGTCGCCGTACCCCTTCGCCTCGCCGGTCAGCCGCACCGGCGGCAGCGCCTCCACGCGCGGGATGACCGTCAAAGTGTCGTACGTGGAGAAGGCGCGGGTCAGCTCGCACATGCCGAACGGGTCGGTCAGCCGCAGCTGGAGCGGGCCCAGCGGGTAGCGGCCGCGCAGGTCCGAGCGGACCCGGTAGGACACCTCGCGGCGGCCGCCCGCCTCCACCCGGTCCAGCACGAAGCGGGGGCGCGGACCGAGGACGTACGGCACCTTGTCCTGGAGCATCAGCAGGCCGGTGGGCAGCCGCGAGATGTTGTCCATGCGCAGATGGACACGGGCCTCGGAGCCGGCGGGCACGCGCCCGGGGGAGAGCCTGCGGCTGCCCGCGACCCGGTAGCGGGTGCGGTACAGCACGGTCGCGCAGAGCAGCGGCAGGGCCGCGAGGAGCAGGCCGACCCGGAGCAGGTCGCCCTGCCCCAGGACGTACGAGCAGATCGCGGCGGCCACACCGGCGGCCAGGAACGAGCGACCGCGTGTGGTGAGCCCGGCGAGCGCGGTGCGCAGCCCGCCCTTGTCCTCGGCGGTGTGCCCCGTGCTCGCCTGCGTCATCACAGCCTCCGGGGCGGCTGCTGACCGAACGTGGGCGCGCCCCGGCCCATCGAGAGGCCGGACTGCTGGGGAGCGGCGGGCACCGGCGTGCGCTGGAGGATCTCCTGGACGACCTGCTCGGCCGTGCGGCGGTTCAACTGTGCCTGGGCCGTGGGCAGCAGGCGGTGGGCCAGGACCGCGACGGCGAGCGCCTGCACATCGTCCGGCAGCGCGAATTCCCGGCCGCTGAGAGCGGCGGACGCCTTCGCCGCGCGCAGCAGGTGCAGCGTGGCACGCGGCGAGGCGCCGAGTCTGAGGTCGGGGTGGGTGCGCGTGGCCGCCACCAGGTCCACCGCGTAGCGGCGCACCGGGTCGGCGACGTGGACCGTGCGGACCGCGTCGATCAGTTTCACGATGTCGTGCGCGTGGGCGACCGGCTGGAGGTCGTCGAGCGGGCTCACCCCGCCGTGGATGTCCAGCATCTGCAGTTCGGCTTCCGCGCTGGGGTAGCCGATGGAGACACGCGCCATGAAACGGTCGCGCTGGGCCTCGGGCAGCGGGTAGGTGCCCTCCATCTCGACGGGGTTCTGGGTGGCCACCACCATGAACGGGCTGGGCAGTTCGTAGGTCTGCCCGTCGATGGTGACCTGCCGCTCCTCCATCGACTCCAGGAGCGCGGACTGCGTCTTGGGCGAGGCGCGGTTGATCTCGTCGCCGATCACGATCTGCGCGAAGATCGCGCCCGGCTTGAACTCGAAGTCCCGGCGCTGCTGGTCCCAGATGGACACACCCGTGATGTCCGAGGGCAGCAGGTCGGGCGTGAACTGAATGCGCCGCACCGAACAGTCGATGGACCGTGCCAGCGCCTTGGCGAGCATGGTCTTGCCGACGCCCGGGACATCCTCGATCAGAAGATGCCCCTCGGCGAGCAGCACGGTCAGCGAAAGCCGTACGACCTCAGGCTTGCCTTCGATCACTCCTTCCACCGAACTGCGGACACGCTCCGCAGTGGCGGTCAGATCTGTAAGGCTCGCTCGATCGTCATAGGTCGTCACCCGGCCCTCCTCGGCCCGTTCGGGCCGACGCCCTGTGCGGACCGGCCCACCCCGAAACACGGACACCACGCGCGAAAGGTTCCGCGTGACGCCACACCCGCATTCTTGTTGCCGTTACCGGTTCGTGTCACTCGCCTGTGGACAAGTGGCCGCGATATGTCAGTTCTTACGGCTCTTTGGGCACCGGACGGCCGGGGTTTTTTGTGAGGAGAGGGTCCCACGAGCTGCGGAGGGCCGGCGACCGGGGGGTCGGACGGCGCCGGTCAGGAGGGGTCTATCTCCCGCAGCAGGCCGGTCGTGACGTCGAAGACGAAGCCGCGCACGTCGTCGGTGTGCACCAGGAACGGGGAGGTGCGCACGCGCTGCATCGACTGCCGTACGTCCTGCTCTACGTCCCGGAAGGCCTCGACCGCCCACGCGGGGCGCTGGCCGACCTCCATCTCCAGGTCGTGCCGGAAGTCCTCGGTGAGGGACTCCAGGCCGCAGCCGGTGTGGTGGATGAGGACCACGCTGCGGGTGCCGAGCGCCCGCTGGCTGATGGTGAGGGAGCGGATCACGTCGTCGGTGACCACACCGCCGGCGTTGCGGATGGTGTGGCAGTCACCCAGTTCCAGGCCGAGCGCGGAGTGCAGGTCGAGCCGGGCGTCCATGCACGCGACCACCGCGACATGCAGCACGGGGCGGGCGTCCATACCCGGGTCGGTGAACGCGGCGGCGTATTTCTCGTTCGCGTCCACAAGACGGTCCGTGACGGTGCGCTCTGCGGCTATGGCGCCTTCGGGCTCGGTGGGAACAGATGCGGAAGTCGTCATACCCATGACGGTACTGGTCAGGTATGGAGCGGTCCTGCTGTGAGAGGGGACAAAGAATGTCATCGCGGCTTGTTGTGAGGTAATCCACACGGGCGGTGACGACGTGCCCGTTCGGGTGATTCTTCCGGATCCGCGGCTTCGGTCCGAGCGCCGTCCGCGACGCGCATGCCGGTTGATTGACCGCGAGACACCGTGGACTAAAGTGACGCGAAGCGGGAGGCGAGGCTCTCCCCGATGGACTGTTTTCCCTGGAGACCCGGCGACTTTCCGGAGTTTCCCCGCGTGCGCGGCGCGTACGTACGGCTCGGCCTCCTCCCGCTCCCGGTCGGCTGACGCCACTCATCCGGCGCCAGCAGACCTCCCCTTCCCGAGCGGGTGGGGACCCGGCGGTGCGTATGGCCCGCGCCGGACCTGAGAGGGCCCGGAATGAAAGGGCGCGAAGCGCTTACCGACGAGGGCGACAGCGGGCGACCGGAGGGACAGAGCCGACACGTCCCGGTCATGCTCCAGCGGTGCCTGGACATGCTGGCCCCGGCCCTCGCCGAGCCGGGAGCCGTGGTCGTCGACTGCACGCTCGGGCTCGGCGGTCACAGCGAGGCACTCCTCACCCGGTTCCCCGAAGTGCGGCTCGTGGCCCTGGACCGTGACAAGGAGGCGCTGCGCCTCTCCGGAGAGCGGCTCGCCTCCTACGGTGACCGCGCCTCCCTGGTGCACGCCGTCTACGACGAACTCCCCGAGGTGCTCGACCGCCTGGACATCCCGCGCGTGCAGGGCGTCCTGTTCGACCTGGGTGTCTCCTCCATGCAACTCGACGAGGCGGACCGGGGGTTCGCGTACGCGCAGGACGCCCCGCTCGACATGCGTATGGACCAGACGACCGGCATGAGCGCGGCCGAGGTGCTCAACACCTACCCGCCGGGCGAACTGGTGCGGATCCTGCGGGCGTACGGCGAGGAGAAGCAGGCCAAGCGGATCGTCTCCGCGGTCGTGCGCGAGCGCGACAAGGAGCCCTTCACCAACAGCGCGCGGCTCGTCGAGCTGATCCGTGACGCACTGCCCCAGGCGGCCAAGCGCACCGGGGGCAATCCCGCGAAGCGCACCTTCCAGGCGCTGCGCATCGAGGTCAACGGCGAACTGAGTGTCCTGGAGAGGGCGATTCCCGCGGCCGTGAAGGCGCTCGCCGTCGGCGGCCGCATCGCCGTGCTGTCGTACCACTCGCTGGAGGACCGGCTGGTCAAGCAGGTGTTCGCGGCGGGCGCCGCCAACACCGCGCCGCCCGGACTGCCGGTCGTCCCCGAGCGCTACCAGCCCCGGCTCAAGCTCCTCACCCGTGGTGCCGAACTTCCCACCGAGGAAGAGGTCGCCGAGAACCGGCGAGCGGCTCCCGCCCGGCTGCGGGGGGCACAGCGCATCCGCGAGGAAGCCGCCGAGTGAGGCGCGGGGAGAAGGAGGGGTCGTGAGCCGGAAACCCGAACTCGCGGAAGGCCGCGGGCCCGCTTTCCGGACCCGCCGGACGGCGGGGGCCGGGAATCCGGACTCCCGCCGCCTTCGTGAGTCCGGGAACCGAACCCGCGACCGCTTCGTGAGTACGGGAATCAGGACCCGCGACGGCTTCGTGAGTACGGGAACCGAACCCATGGAGCCGTCGTGAAGCCGGCACACCAGACCCACAGGGAGGGCGCGTGAGCGGCAAACCCGAACTCAGGGGGCGGGCCGCCCGGCTCGCGCGGCTCCTTCCGGCCGGGGCCGGGCAGGCCGCCCGCACCCCCTTCGTGCTCCTGGTCGTCCTCCTGCTCGGCGGCGGTCTCATCGGGCTCCTCGTGCTCAACTCGGCGCTCAGCGAAGGGGCGTTCCGCCTCGACGACCTCCAGAAGGAGACCAAGAGCCTGACCGACGAGGAACAGGCCCTCCAGCGGGACGTGGACGCCTACTCCGCCCCCGACGCCCTCCAGCGCCGCGCCCGCGAACTCGGCATGGTCCCCGGCGGCGACCCGGCCTTCCTCAACCCGAACGGCACGGTCAAGGGCGTCCCCGGAGCCGCCGGCCAGGAGTCCGCCGCGCGGGCCCCGGTGATCCCCCCGCCCGAGGTCCTCGCACCCGTCCCGGCCCGCACCCCGGGTCCGGCCGCGGGCCAGGCGCGGAGCGCGGCACCGACTCCCTCCTCGGCGTCCGCCCCGCGGCAGCCGTCCCCGGGCGCGCTCACCAGCCGGGCCCCCGCCCCGTCCACACAGCCCTCCACAACCCTCGGCAGGTGACGGAAGTGTCCGACAGGGAACCGCCGCGCCGCCGCGTACCCGGCCCCGCCAGGCCCGTACGGCCCGGCGGCCGGAGCCGTCCGCGGCCCGCCGCCCGCCCCCTACGCCGCCCGGCCGCGAACCGCTCCGACGGCCCGCGCGTCATCCGGCTCGGCAGCCCCCGCCCCCGCCTGCGCATGGTCAGCCTCGCGCTGACGCTGGTGATGATCGCGTTCGTCGTACGGCTGCTCCAGGTACAGGCAGTGGACGCGAGCACCTACGCCGCGAAGGCCGAGCAGAACCGGTACGTCGGGCGCACACTGGCCGCCGAGCGCGGCGGGATCACCGACCGCGACGGCGTCGAGCTGGCCACGAGCGTGGACGCGTACGACATCACCGCGGACCCGACGATGTTCACGCGCGCGGCCACCAAGCTCGGGGACGCTCCCGAACAGGCCGCGGCGCTCCTCGGCCCGATCATCGGCCAGGACGTGGACACCGTCGCCAGGAAGCTGCGGACGAGGAACACCCGCTACACGCTCCTCGCGCACCGCCGCACCCCCCAGGTCTGGCAGCAGATCAAGGACCTGAAGAGCACGCTCGGCACCAAGGCGGAGACCGACAAGAACACGGTCAACGTCCTCGCGGGCGTCCTCGCCGTGCCGGCCAGCAGGCGCGTGTACCCGAACGGCGATCTCGCCGCCGGGATACTGGGCTGGGTCAACGCCGACGGCAAGGGCGGCGGCGGCATCGAGCAGCAGCTGAACAAGGAGCTCACCGGCAAGGACGGCAAGATCCGCTACGCCCAGTCCGGGGGCCGCCAGGTGCCGACCGTGGGCTCCACCGAGACACCGGCCGTGGCCGGCTCCGACGTCGAGCTGACCATCGACCGGGACATCCAGTGGGCCGCGCAGGACGCCATCACCGAGCAGGTGAAGCAGTCCAGGGCGGACCGCGGCTACGTGATAGTGCAGGACACCAGGACCGGCCAGATCCTCGCCATGGCCAACTCGCCGGGCTTCGACCCCAACGACCTCACCCAGGCCAACGCGGCCGCCATGGGCAACGCGGCCCTCCAGGACGCCTACGAGCCCGGTTCCACCGCCAAGCTGATGTCGATGGCCGCCGTCCTCCAGGAGAACGTGGCCACCCCCGGGACCCATGTCGTCGTGCCCAACCGGCTGCACCGCGGCGACCGGCTCTTCCAGGACGACGTCGACCACGCCACCTGGAACCTCACGCTCAACGGGGTGCTGGCCAAGTCCAGCAACATCGGCACCATCCTGGCGACCGGCCAGCTCGGCAGGACCCAGAAACAGGCCGATCAGGTCCTCTACTCGTATCTGCGCAAGTTCGGCATCGGCAGCCACACCGGGCTCGGCTTCCCCGGCGAGACGGCGGGCATCCTCGCGCCCGCCGACAAGTGGTCGACCTCGCAGCAGTACACGATCCCTTTCGGCCAGGGCGTGTCGATCAACGCGATGCAGGCGGCCTCCGTCTACTCGACGATCGCCAACGGCGGCGTCCGTGTCGAGCCGACCCTGGTGCGCGGCGCGAAGGGACCCGACGGCCGTTTCACACCCGCCGCCGCGCCCAGGAAGACCCGGGTCGTGAGCGAGAAGACGGCGAAGGCCCTCGCCCAGATGCTGGAGTCCGTGGTGGACGACGAACAGGGCACGGGTACCAAGGCGCGCATCCCCGGGTACCGGGTCGCGGGCAAGACGGGTACGGCCAACCGCGTGGATCCGGCCACCGGCAAGTACCACGGCTACACCTCGTCGTTCGCCGGATTCGCCCCCGCGGACAAGCCGCGGATCACCGTCTACTGCGCGATCCAGAACGCCACGAAGGGCAGCTACTACGGCGGCCAGATCTGCGGACCCGTGTTCAAGCAGGTGATGGAGTTCGCGCTGAAGACCCTTCAGGTCCCGCCCACCGGCGCCCACGCGGCCCGGCTGCCCGTCTCGTTCACGCCGTGACCGCCCGTGACCGCACGCCAAGATCAGCACCCACGCACAACGGACCAGGAACCACTCGTGACAACGATCACCCCGGACCCCGGGAACGACTCCTCCCGGCACACCCCGTCCGCGCCCTCGCTTCGCCCCGGCGGGGGTGAGCCCGGTACGCTCACCGCCGTGCCACAAGCTGATCAGTCCCAAACCACCCAGAAGGGCGTTCCTGTGACATATCCGGGGCCGCCGCGTCCGGTTCACGTCTCCGCCACCCACCTCGTGGAGCTGGCAGATCAGCTGGGCGCCGAGAAGCCGGGAAGCGACGTCGGGGTCACGGGCATCACCCATGACTCCCGCGCGGTGCGACCCGGTGACGTGTACGCCGCGCTGCCCGGCGCGCGTCTGCACGGCGCCGACTTCGTGACCCAGGCGGCCGGCCTCGGCGCCGTCGCCGTCCTCACCGACCCGACCGGCGCCGGGCGCGCCGCGGCCACCGGTCTGCCGGTCCTCGTCGTCGACGACCCGCGCGGATCGATGGGCGAGCTGGCGGCCACCATCTACGGCCACCCGGGGCGCGATCTGCTCCAGATCGGCATCACGGGCACCTCCGGCAAGACCACGACGGCCTACCTCGTCGAGGGCGGTCTGAAGACGGTCCGCTCCACCGGCCTGATCGGCACGGTCGAGATGCGCATCGGCGACGAGCGCATCAAGTCGGAACGCACCACGCCCGAGGCCACCGACCTCCAGGCCCTGTTCGCCGTCATGCGCGAGCGCGGGGTCGACTCGGTCGCGATGGAGGTCTCCAGCCACGCGCTGGTCCTCGGCCGGGTCGACGGCTGCGTCTTCGACGTCGCCGTCTTCAACAACCTCAGCCCGGAACACATGGAGTTCCACACCGGCATGGAGGACTACTTCCAGGCCAAGGCGCAGCTCTTCACGGCCAGACGCAGCCGGCTCGGCGTCGTGAACCTCGACGACGAGTACGGCCGCCGGCTCGCCGGGGAGGCCACCGTCCCGGTCGTCACCTTCTCCGCCGAGGGCTACCCGGACGCCGACTGGCGCGCCGAGAACGTCGAAGTCGGTCCGATGGACTCGACGTTCACCGCGGTCGGCCCCAAGGGTGAGCGGATCACCGCCCGCTCGCCGCTCGCGGGCCCCTTCAACGTGGCGAACGCACTCGCCGCGATCGTCGCCCTCGCGGCCGCCGGACTCGACCCGCAGACCGCCGCGGACGGCGTCGCCGCCGTCCCGGGGGTCCCGGGCCGGCTGGAGCGCGTGGACGCGGGCCAGCCGTACCTCGCCGTCGTCGACTACGCCCACAAGACGGACGCCGTCGAATCCGTCCTGCGCGCCCTGCGCAAGGTGACCGAGGGCAGCCTGCACGTGGTGCTCGGCTGCGGCGGCGACCGTGACAAGACCAAGCGGAAGCCGATGGGCGCGGCCGTGGCCCGGCTCGCCGACACCGCCGTCCTGACGTCCGACAACCCCCGCTCCGAGGACCCGCTGGCGATCCTCGCCACCATGCTCGCGGGAGCCGCCGAGGTGCCGGCGCACGAGCGCGGCGAGGTCCAGGTCTTCGAGGACCGGGCCGCCGCCATCGCCGCGGCCGTCGCGCGCGCAAAGCCGGGCGACACCGTACTGGTCGCGGGCAAGGGCCACGAGCAGGGCCAGGACATCGCCGGGGTGGTGCGTCCCTTCGACGACCGCCAAGTGCTTCGCGAAGCTATCCAGCAGACCCAGGGATGAACTTGTGATCGCCCTCTCTCTCGCCGAGATCGCAGCAGTCGTCGGCGGGCAGACGTACGACATACCGGATCCGGCGGTACAGGTCACCGGACCGGTCGTCAGGGACTCCCGTGAAGTGGAGTCCGGCAGTCTCTTCGTCGCCTTCGTCGGCGAACGGGTCGACGGCCACGACTACGCCGAGGCGGTGATCCGAGCCGGCGCGGCCGCCGTCCTGGCGTCCCGCCCCGTCGGCGTGCCCGCCATCGTCGTCGACGACGTGCAGACGGCTCTCGGCGCCCTCGCCCGCCATGTCGTCGAACGGCTCGGCGCGACCCTCGTGGCCCTCACCGGCTCCGCGGGCAAGACCAGCACCAAGGACCTGATCGCCCAGGTACTGCGGAGCAAGGCGCCGACCGTCTTCACGCCCGGTTCCCTCAACAACGAGATCGGACTGCCGCTCACCGCGCTCAGCGCCACCGAGGAGACGAAGTTCCTCGTGCTGGAGATGGGCGCCCGCGGCGTCGGCCACATCCGCTATCTCACCGGTCTCACCCCGCCGAAGATCGGTCTCGTCCTCAACGTCGGCACCGCCCACATCGGCGAGTTCGGTGGCCGCGAGCAGATCGCGCAAGCAAAGGGCGAGCTCGTCGAGAGCCTCCCCGAGGACGGCGCCGCGGTCCTCAACGCCGACGACCCCCTCGTACGCGCCATGGCGTCGCGCACGAAGGCGCGCGTGATCCTCTTCGGAGAGTCCGACGAAGCGGACGTACGGGCCGAGAACGTCCGGCTCACGGAGAGTGGACAGCCTTCCTTCAGCCTTCGCACACCCTCCGGGTGCAGTGATGTGACCATGCGCCTGTACGGTGAGCACCACGTGTCGAACGCGCTCGCCGCGGCCGCCGTCGCCCATGAGCTGGGCATGTCCGCAAACGAGATCGCCCGCGCGCTCTCCGAGGCGGGCTCCCTCTCCCGCTGGCGGATGGAGGTCACCGAGCGTCCGGACGGCGTGACGGTCGTCAACGACGCCTACAACGCGAACCCCGAGTCCATGCGAGCCGCCCTGCGCGCGCTCGCGGCGATGGGCACAGCCCGTCGGGCACAAGGGGGTCGTACGTGGGCGGTGCTCGGTCAGATGGCCGAGCTCGGGGACGAGGCGCTCGCCGAGCACGACGCGGTCGGACGGCTTGCCGTCCGGCTCAATGTCGGCAAGCTCGTCGCGGTCGGGGGCAGGGAAGCGTCCTGGCTGCAACTGGGCGCATATAACGAGGGTTCGTGGGGTGAGGAGTCGGTGCACGTGTCCGACGCACAGGCGGCTGTCGACCTGTTGCGCAGTGAGCTGCGCCCAGGGGACGTCGTGCTCGTGAAGGCGTCCAGGTCCGTCGGGCTGGAACGGGTGGCGCTCGCGCTGCTCGCCGACGGTACCGAGGGTGAGGTTTCCGCCCGATGATGAAGCAGATCCTGTTCGCGGGAGTCATTGGCCTGTTCCTGACCCTGGTCGGCACTCCGCTGCTGATCAAGCTGCTGGCCCGCAAGGGCTACGGCCAGTACATCCGCGACGACGGCCCGCGTGAGCACGCAAGCAAGCGCGGTACGCCGACCATGGGTGGCATCGCCTTCATCCTCGCGACGATCATCGCGTACTTCATGTCGAAGCTGATCACGGGCTACGCGCCGACCTTCTCGGGCCTGCTGGTGCTCGGCCTGATGGCGGGCATGGGGCTGGTCGGCTTCCTGGACGACTACATCAAGATCATCAAGCGGCGTTCGCTGGGTCTGCGGGCCAAGGCGAAGATGGCCGGACAGCTGATCGTGGGCATCAGCTTCGCGGTGCTGGCGCTGATGTTCGCCGACAACCGCGGCAACACCCCGGCCTCCACGAAGCTCTCCTTCGTCCAGGACTTCGGCTGGTCCATCGGCCCGGTGCTCTTCGTGGTCTGGGCGCTGTTCATGATCCTCGCCATGTCGAACGGCGTGAACCTGACGGACGGTCTGGACGGCCTCGCCACCGGCGCCGCCACGATGGTCTTCGGTGCCTACACCTTCATCGGCGTCTGGCAGTTCCAGGAGTCCTGCGCCAACGCGCAGACCCTGACCAACCCGGCCGCCTGCTACGAAGTACGAGATCCACTCGACCTCGCGGTCGTGGCCTCCGCCCTCATGGGCGCCTGCTTCGGCTTCCTGTGGTGGAACACCTCGCCCGCCAAGATCTTCATGGGTGACACCGGTTCGCTGGCCCTCGGCGGCGCGCTCGCCGGTCTCGCGATCTGCTCCCGCACGGAGATCCTGGTCGCCCTGCTCGGCGGCCTCTTCGTCCTCATCACCATGTCGGTGGTCATCCAGGTCGGCTCCTTCAAGCTGACCGGGAAGCGTGTCTTCCGAATGGCCCCACTCCAGCACCACTTCGAACTAAAGGGGTGGTCCGAAGTCCTTGTCGTCGTGCGCTTCTGGATCATCCAGGGCATGTGCGTCATCGTCGGACTCGGCCTCTTCTACGCAGGATGGGCAGCCAAGAAGTGACCAACTGGCAGGGCAAGAACGTCACCGTCGCCGGCCTCGGCGTCTCGGGCATCCCGGCCGCCAAGGTCCTGCACGGCCTCGGCGCGCTCGTCACCGTCGTCAACGACGGCGACGACGAAAGGGCCCGGGCGCAGGCCGCGGAACTGGAGGCGCTCGGCGTCACCGTGCGCCTCGGTGACGGCGCTACCCTGCCCGAGGGCACCGAGCTCATCGTGACCGCGCCCGGCTGGCAGCCGGACAAACCGCTGTTCGCCGCGGCCGCCGCGGCGGGCGTCCCGGTCTGGGGCGACGTCGAACTCGCCTGGCGGCTGCGGGAACTGGACGGCAGGAAGGCCGCTCCCTGGCTCGCGGTCACCGGCACCAACGGCAAGACCACGACCGTCCAGATGCTCGCCTCCATCCTGAAGGCGGCGGGTCTGCGCACCGCGGCTGTCGGCAACATCGGCGTCTCCCTCCTCGACGCCGTCCTCGGCGACGAGGAGTACGACGTCCTCGCGGTCGAACTCTCCAGCTACCAGCTCCACTGGGCGCCCTCGCTGCGCGCCCACTCCGCGGCCGTACTGAACCTCGCGCCCGACCATCTCGACTGGCACGGCTCCATGGAGGCGTACGCCGCCGACAAGGGCCGTGTCTACGAGGGCAATCGGGTCGCCTGCGTCTACAACGTGGCCGACAAGGCCACCGAGGACCTGGTGCGCGCGGCGGACGTGGAGGAGGGCTGCCGGGCTGTCGGCTTCACCCTCGGCGCTCCCGGGCCGTCCCAACTCGGCGTCGTGGACGGCATCCTGGTCGACCGCGCCTTCGTCGAGAACCGGCAGAAGAACGCCCAGGAGCTGGCGGAGGTCTCCGACGTCCGTCCGCCCGCCCCGCACAACATCGCCAACGCCCTTGCCGCGGCTGCCCTCGCGCGCGCCTTCGGGGTGCCTCCCCGGGCCGTACGGGACGGACTGCGGGACTTCACCCCGGACGCCCACCGCATCGCGCACGTCGCCGATGTGGACCAGGTCGCCTACGTCGACGACTCCAAGGCCACCAACACGCATGCCGCGGAAGCCTCCTTGGCGGCCTACGAGTCGATCGTGTGGATCGCCGGCGGACTCGCCAAGGGCGCGGCCTTCGACGAACTGGTCGCCCGGTCGGCGAAGCGGCTGAGGGGCGTCGTCCTGATCGGCGCGGACCGCGCGCTGATCCGCGAAGCCCTGGCGCGACACGCGCCGGAGGTACCCGTCGTCGACCTCGGCCGGACCGACACTGGGGCGATGCTCGCGGCTGTTCAGGAGGCCAGGAGGCTCGCCGAGCCCGGGGACACGGTACTGCTGGCCCCGGCCTGCGCGTCCATGGACATGTTCGCCAACTACAACAAGCGCGGTGACGCGTTCGCGGAGGCGGTCCGCGAGCTCGGCGCCTGACCCGGCCGCCTAGCCGGGCGAACCTGGGAGGGACGGACGCGTGACATCGTTGTGGCCCGGAGACGCCGATGCCCACTAGCCGTACCGGCCGGCCTCCCGTGCAGCGGGCCGGCCGGCGGCCCGCCGTCGCCGGGGTGCCGCCGCGCGACAACCCCGTACGCCGACTCCTCACGCGCGCCCGCAAGGCCTGGGACCGGCCGCTGACCGCGTACTACCTGATCCTCGGCGGCAGCCTGCTGATCACCGTGCTGGGGCTCGTGATGGTCTACTCGGCCTCGCAGATCACGGCGCTCCAGTTGTCGTTGCCCGGGTCGTTCTTCTTCCGTAAGCAGTTCCTGGCCGCCCTGATCGGCGGTGTCCTGATGTTCGCCGCCTCCCGGATGCCGGTGAAACTGCACCGGGCGCTGGCCTATCCGATCCTGGCGGGCGCCGTCTTCATGATGGCCCTGGTGCAGGTGCCCGGGATAGGGATCTCGGTCAACGGCAACCAGAACTGGATCTCGCTGGGCGGCTCGTTCCAGATCCAGCCCAGTGAGTTCGGCAAGCTCGCGCTCGTGCTCTGGGGCGCCGATCTGCTCGCCCGCAAACAGGACAAGCGGCTGCTGACCCAGTGGAAGCACATGCTGGTGCCGCTCGTGCCCGCCGCCTTCATGCTGCTCGGACTGATCATGCTCGGCGGCGACATGGGCACGGCGATCATCCTCACGGCCATCCTGTTCGGCCTGCTGTGGCTGGCCGGAGCGCCCACGCGGCTGTTCGTCGGCGTGCTCTCCGTCGCGCTCGCCATCGGCTTCGTCCTCATCAAGACGAGCCCCAACCGCATGTCCCGGCTGGCGTGCATCGGCGCCACCGAACCGGGCCCGCACGACACCTGCTGGCAGGCGGTGCACGGCATCTACGCCCTCGCCTCCGGCGGGCTGTTCGGCTCCGGCCTCGGCGCCAGTGTGGAGAAATGGGGCCAACTGCCCGAAGCGCACACCGACTTCATCTTCGCCATCACTGGGGAGGAACTGGGCCTCGCGGGGACGCTGTCGGTGCTCGCCCTCTTCGCGGCTCTAGGCTATGCGGGTATCCGCGTGGCCGGACGCACGGAGGACCCCTTCGTGAGGTATGCCGCGGGAGGCGTGACCACCTGGATCACGGCCCAGGCCGTGATCAACATCGGTGCGGTGCTCGGTCTGCTGCCGATCGCCGGTGTCCCGCTCCCGCTGTTCTCCTACGGGGGTTCCGCCCTGCTGCCGGCCATGTTCGCCATCGGGTTGCTGATCGCCTTCGCGCGTGACGACCCCGCTGCGCGGGCGGCTCTCGCGATGCGGCAACCCCGCTTTGGCAGAAAGCGGGGTGCGGTGAGAGAGTCCGCAAGGGCCGCGGGGCCCCGGAGATGGAACACGATGCGACGGCGTGCCTCTGCGGCGCGTTCGTCCGGAGAGCGGTGAATTTCGGTGCATGTCGTACTCGCCGGCGGGGGGACCGCCGGCCACATCGAGCCCGCGCTCGCCCTCGCGGATGCCCTGCGCAGGCAGGACCCGACCGTGGGAATCACGGCCCTGGGCACGGAACGCGGACTTGAGACCCGGCTCGTACCCGAGCGCGGCTACGAACTCGCGCTGATCCCCGCCGTACCGCTGCCGCGCAAGCCCACCCCCGAGCTGATCACCGTCCCCGGGCGGCTGCGCGGCACGATCAAGGCCGCCGAGCAGATCATGGAGCGCACCAAGGCCGACGCGGTCGTCGGCTTCGGCGGCTATGTCGCGCTGCCCGGCTACCTGGCGGCCAAGCGCCTCGGCGTGCCGATCATCGTCCACGAGGCCAACGCCCGTCCCGGCCTCGCCAACAAGATCGGATCGCGGTACGCGGCCCAGGTCGCCGTCTCCACGCCCGACAGCAAGCTCCGCGGGGCCCGTTACATCGGCATCCCGCTGCGCCGCTCCATCGCCACCCTCGACCGGGCCGCCGTACGGCCCGAGGCGCGCGCCGCGTTCGGGCTCGACCCGAACCTGCCGACGCTGCTCGTGTCGGGCGGCTCGCAGGGCGCCCGCCGCCTCAACGAGGTGGTCCAGCAGGCGGCTCCGTACCTCCAGCAGGCCGGAATCCAGATCCTGCACGCGGTCGGTCCGAAGAACGAAATGCCGCAGGTGCACCAGATGCCGGGGATGCCCCCGTACATCCCGGTACCGTACGTGGACCGGATGGATCTCGCGTACGCCGCGGCCGACATGATGCTCTGCCGCGCGGGCGCGATGACCGTCGCCGAACTCTCCGCCGTCGGACTGCCCGCCGCCTACGTCCCGCTGCCCATCGGCAACGGCGAACAGCGGCTGAACGCCCAGCCGCTGGTCAAGGCCGGCGGCGGACTGCTGGTCGACGACGCGGAGCTGACCCCGCAGTGGGTGCAGCAGAACGTGCTGCCCGTGCTCGCCGACCCGCACCGGCTGTACGAGATGTCGCGTGCCGCCAGCGAGTTCGGCCGCCGGGACGCCGACGACCTGCTCGTCGCCATGGTGTACGAGGCGATCGCCTCGCGGCACCGCTAGGACCGCATGAGGGAAGGCAGGGAGCGTGGCCGGACCGACGACCGCCGAGCGCGGTGAACGGCAGAAGCTGGAGTCCGGCCCGCCCCGGCCGCCCCTCATCGGGCGGCTGCGTCGCCTTCGTAGGCTCATCATCCTTTCGATCGCCGCGGTGTTGGCCGGGGCCGCCGCGGTGTGGATTGTCTACGGTTCCCCCTATCTGCGCACGGAGCGCGTATCGGTTTCCGGGGCGCGGGTGCTGACGGCCGGGCAGGTGCGGGAAGCGGCCGACGTTCCGGTCGGGTCCCCGTTGATCTCCGTCGACACGGACGCGATCGAGGCCCGACTGCTCAGGGAATTGCCCCGAATTGACTCGGTTGACGTCGTCCGATCGTGGCCGCACGGAATCGATCTGAAAGTGATCGAGCGTACTCCGGTCCTGATCGTCGAAAAGGGCGCAAACTTCATCGAAGTGGACGCCAAGGGGGTGCGGTTCGCGACCGTTCCCGACGCCCCGAAGGGCGTGCCCGTACTGGAACTGGCGGTGTCGAAGCGCGCCGTGCTGCGCCGCTTCCCCGCCGACCGGCTGGTGCGGGAAGCGGTGCGGATCGCCGGGGACGTTCCGGATGCCATCGCCCGTGACACCCGTACTGTCAAGGTCCGTTCCTACGACGCCGTCTCGCTGGAACTGGCGGGCGGCCGGACCGTCGAGTGGGGCAGCTCCGAGAAGGGTCGCGCGAAGGCCAGGACGCTCCTTGCTCTCATGAAAGCCGATCCCGGGGCCCGCCACTTCGACGTAAGTGCCCCCACCGCCCCCGCATCGTCGGGCAGTTGACTCGCATCGATGCAGGCCAGCACCCTGGTTGGGCAGCGCTGCGCCTGATCACATAGGGTGAAAAGAAAAACGGGAGGTTCGGCGTGTTCGTTGAACGTGCGCCACTTGTCGACTTAGTGTCCTGTTCGGAGAGTCCAAGGAACAGACACACTGGTAACCCTAAACTTCAGCGTTAGGGTTCGGGTCGGCGTTCGGACCGTCCCATTCGGCATCAGTCGTCGGATCGCGAGCGTGCGAGGCGACGACACGTAACTCGAGGCGAGAGGCCTTCGACGTGGCAGCACCGCAGAACTACCTCGCAGTCATCAAAGTCATCGGTGTCGGCGGCGGTGGTGTCAATGCCATCAACCGGATGATCGAGGTCGGTCTCAAGGGCGTCGAGTTCATCGCCATCAACACCGACGCTCAGGCGCTGTTGATGAGCGACGCCGACGTCAAGCTCGACGTCGGCCGGGAACTCACGCGCGGCCTCGGGGCCGGAGCCAACCCGGCAGTCGGCCGCAAGGCCGCCGAGGACCACCGTGAGGAGATCGAGGAGGTCCTCAAGGGGGCCGACATGGTCTTCGTGACGGCCGGAGAGGGCGGCGGCACCGGAACCGGCGGCGCGCCCGTCGTGGCCAACATCGCCCGCTCGCTCGGCGCCCTCACCATCGGCGTGGTCACCCGCCCGTTCACCTTCGAGGGCCGGCGCCGCGCCAACCAGGCGGAGGACGGCATCGCGGAACTCCGCGAAGAGGTCGACACCCTCATCGTCATCCCCAACGACCGGCTGCTGTCCATCTCGGACCGCCAGGTCTCGGTCCTCGACGCCTTCAAGTCGGCGGACCAGGTCCTGCTCTCCGGTGTTCAGGGCATCACCGACCTCATCACCACGCCCGGTCTGATCAACCTCGACTTCGCCGACGTCAAGTCCGTGATGTCCGAGGCCGGTTCGGCGCTCATGGGCATCGGCTCGGCCCGCGGCGACGACCGCGCGGTGGCGGCGGCCGAGATGGCGATCTCCTCGCCGCTCCTCGAGGCCTCCATCGACGGCGCCCGCGGCGTCCTGCTCTCCATCTCCGGCGGCTCCGACCTCGGCCTGTTCGAGATCAACGAAGCCGCCCAGCTGGTCAGCGAGGCCGCGCACCCCGAGGCCAACATCATCTTCGGCGCGGTCATCGACGACGCCCTCGGCGACGAGGTGCGGGTCACCGTCATCGCCGCCGGCTTCGACGGCGGCCAGCCGCCGGCCAAGCGGGACAACGTCCTCGGCTCGACCTCCACCCGACGCGAGGAGCCCGTTCAGTCGCGCCCCGCCGAGAGCCGCCCGTCCTTCGGGTCGCTCGGCAGCGTCACGCCCAAGGAGGTCACCCCGGAGCCCGCTCCGGAGCCGGTCAGCGAGCTGCCGGTGTCCCCGCCGGTCCCGCCGTCCCGCTCCTACTCGGACAGCGCGGCCGAGGAACTGGACGTGCCGGACTTCCTGAAGTGATAGGACAGCGCTCCGGAACGAGCACCGTGGGCGGCGCCCACTTCGCCTTCACCGACAGGTGGGGCGGGGTGAGCGCCGTTCCGTACGAGGAGCTCAACCTCGGCGGAGCGGTCGGCGACGACCCCGACGCCGTACGCGCCAACCGGGCACTGGCCGCGAAGGCGCTCGGGCTCGACCCGGCCCGGGTCGTCTGGATGAACCAGGTGCACGGGCCGGACGTGGCGGTCGTCGAGGCGCCCTGGGGTGCCTCGGAGATCCCTGCCGTCGACGCGATCGTCACGGCACGACGGGGGCTCGCGCTCGCCGTCCTCACCGCCGACTGCACGCCCGTCCTGCTGGCCGACCCCGTCGCCGGTGTGGCGGCCGCCGCCCACGCGGGACGGCCCGGCATGGCCGCCGGCGTGGTTCCCGCGGCCGTACGGGCCATGGTGGAACTCGGCGCCGATCCGGCCAGGATCGTCGCCCGCACCGGACCCGCCGTCTGCGGACGGTGCTACGAGGTGCCGGACGCGATGCGCGCCGAGGTCGCCGCCGTCGAGCCCGCGGCACACGCGGTGACCCGGTGGGGGACGCCGGCGGTCGATGTGACCGCCGGAGTGCACGCGCAGCTGGAACGGCTCGGAGTGCGCGACCGGGAGCGGTCGCCGGTGTGCACGCTCGAGTCGGGGGACCACTTCTCGTACCGACGGGACCGCACCACCGGGCGGCTCGCGGGCTATGTCTGGCTGGACTGATGGGGCATGACGGAACGTAAGGCTCAACTCGCCGCGAACCTGGCGAAAGTGGAAGAACGTATCGCGGCGGCGTGCAGGACCGCCGGACGCAAGCGTGAAGAGGTGACCCTGATCGTGGTCACCAAGACCTATCCCGCGAGTGATGTGCGGATCCTGTCGGAACTCGGTGTGCGTCATGTGGCCGAGAACCGGGACCAGGACGCGGCCCCCAAGGCCGCGGAGTGCTCGGATCTGCCCCTGTTGTGGCATTTCGTCGGTCAATTGCAGACCAACAAGGTGCGTTCTGTGGTCGGTTACGCGGGTTTCGTGCAGTCCGTCGACCGTTCCCGACTCGTCGCGACCCTGTCGAAGGAAGCGGTGCGGGCGGAGCGCGAAGTGGGGTGCCTCATCCAGGTCGCGCTGGACGCGCAGGAGAGCGGCCGGGGTGAGCGGGGAGGCGTGGGGGTCGGCGGGATCGAGGAGTTGGCCGACCTCGTCGCGGGGGCCCCGGGTCTCCGGCTCGACGGGCTGATGACCGTCGCTCCGCTCACCGGCGAGTACGCGGGGCGCCAACAAGAGGCGTTCGAGCGGCTGATGGATTTGTCGACTGCCGTGCGCCGGACTCATCCGGCTGCGAACATGGTCTCGGCAGGGATGAGCTCGGACCTCGAACAGGCTGTGGCAGCCGGAGCGACACATGTACGCGTCGGTACTGCGGTACTCGGAGTCCGACCCGGCCTCGGGTAACGTCGCCAAGAAGTCGGACCACAGCAGAAAATATGGTCATTTCCGCCAAAGGCGGGCATAACGACCTCGTGGATCGCGGGCACTTGGCAATTCGTCAGCCGATCCACCACAGAGCGGAGGACTCAGAGCATGGCCGGCGCGATGCGCAAGATGGCGGTCTACCTCGGCCTCGTGGAGGACGATGGGTACGACGGCAGGGGCTTCGACCCCGACGACGACTTCGAGCCCGAGCTCGACCCGGAACCCGAGCGGGACCGGCGACGGCATGAACCGCCGCACCAGTCACATCAGGCGCACTCGTCCCAACGGGACGAATCGGTACGAGTGGTACAGCCCCCGGCGCCGCGCGACCCGGTGCCGCATTCCGCCTCGCTCGCCGCGGAGTCCGGGCGTCCGGCACGCATCGCCCCCGTGGCGTCCATCACACAAGAACGTCAGAGCCTGGAGAAGAACGCCCCGGTGATCATGCCCAAGGTCGTGTCGGAACGAGAGCCGTACCGGATCACCACGCTGCACCCCCGGACCTACAACGAGGCCCGTACCATCGGGGAACACTTCCGTGAGGGCACTCCGGTGATCATGAACCTGACGGAGATGGATGACACCGACGCGAAGCGACTTGTCGACTTCGCGGCCGGTTTGGTGTTCGGTCTCCACGGCAGCATCGAGCGGGTGACGCAGAAGGTGTTCCTGTTGTCGCCTGCTAACGTCGATGTCACGGCGGAGGACAAGGCCCGCATCGCAGAGGGCGGGTTCTTCAACCAGAGCTGAGACGCAGGACCGGAAACACCGCATGGGAAACAGGGGAGAGGGAAGCGCGGATCATGAGCGTGGTCGGGCAGGTTTTCTACATCGCGCTGATGTGCTTCCTCATCGTGCTGATTTTCCGGTTGGTCATGGACTACGTCTTCCAGTTCGCCCGCTCATGGCAACCCGGCAAGGCGATGGTGGTCGTTCTGGAGGCCACCTACACTGTCACCGATCCACCGCTCAAGCTTCTGCGGCGGTTCATTCCGCCGCTGCGTCTCGGGGGCGTGGCGCTTGACCTGTCCTTCTTCGTACTGATGATCATCGTCTACATCCTGATCTCCGTCGTGAGCCGGCTGTGAACGATACGGTCTTGCCGAATGCCGACGACTACGTTGAGGTGAAGAGATGCCGTTGACCCCCGAGGACGTGCGGAACAAGCAGTTCACGACCGTCCGCCTCCGAGAAGGCTATGACGAGGACGAGGTCGATGCCTTCCTCGACGAGGTCGAAGCCGAACTGACTCGCCTGCTCCGCGAGAACGAGGACCTGCGCGCCAAGCTGGCCGCCGCCACGCGCGCGGCCGCGCAGAACCAGCAGCAGCAGGGTATGCGCAAACCGCCCGAGCAGCAGGACCAGCAGGGCCCGCCGCAGGGTATGCGTGGGCCCGGCGCTCCTGTGCCCGCCGGCATATCGGGACCGCCGCAGGGCATGGGCGGCCCCATGGGCGGCCCTCCCCAGCTTCCGAGCGGTGCGCCGCAGCTGCCCCCGGGTCCCAGCGGCCAGGGCGGTCAGCAGGGCCAGGGCCAGATGGGTCAGGGCCCGATGGGCCAGGGCCCCATGGGTCAGGGTCCGATGGGCCAGGGCCAGATGGGTCAGGGTCCTATGGGCCAAGGTCCTATGGGTCAGGGTCCGATGGGCCAGGGCCAGATGGGTCAGGGTCCGATGGGCCAGGGCCAGATGGGTCAGGGTCCGATGGGCCAGGGCCCCATGGGTCAGGGTCCGATGGGACAGGGTCCCGGTCAGATGCAGCAGATGCAGCAGATGGGCGGCCCGATGGGCGGACCCATGGGTGGCCCCATGGGCGGCCACGGCCAGCAGATGCCGCAGCAGGGTCCCGGTGGCGACAGCGCCGCCCGTGTCCTCTCGCTGGCTCAGCAGACCGCCGACCAGGCGATCGCCGAGGCACGCTCCGAGGCCAACAAGATCGTCGGTGAGGCCCGTAGCCGCGCCGAGGGTCTGGAGCGCGACGCCCGTGCCAAGGCCGACGCCCTGGAGCGGGACGCGCAGGAGAAGCACCGCGTCGCGATGGGCTCCCTGGAGTCCGCCCGCGCCACGCTGGAGCGCAAGGTCGAGGACCTGCGCGGCTTCGAGCGCGAGTACCGCACGCGTCTGAAGTCCTACCTGGAGTCGCAGCTGCGCCAGCTGGAGACGCAGGCGGACGACTCGCTGGCCCCGCCGCGCACCCCGGCCACGGCATCCCTGCCGTCGTCCTCCGCGCCCTCCATGGCCCCCGCGGGCGCCGGTGCGCCGTCCTACGGCGGCAACCCGGGTGGCATGGGCGGACCGTCGCAGGCAGGACCGTCGTACGGCGGGCAGCAGCAGATGTCACCCGCGATGACCCAGCCGATGGCTCCGGTGCGGCCCCAGGGTCCGTCGCCGATGCAGCAGGCGCCCTCGCCGATGCGCGGGTTCCTCATCGACGAGGACGACAACTGACGGCCATCAGCACGCCTTAGGCGTCGGCAGCGTTCAGGGCGAGGCCCCCGGATTCCGGGGGCCTCGCCCTTTTCTGCCGCTGCGGTCCGCCAGGGGCTTGTACGGGGTCCAGGGGGCGCGGTACGGGGTGCGTGGGGGTTTCACCCGGGGCGCGGGGCCGCGCTCGTACGGGGTTCCTGGTTGTCACTCGTACGGGGTGCGCGCGACGCTTGTCACAGAGACGCACGGCCGGGGTCCCGGGCACGACGACGAGGGCCCGGGGTCACGCCGGGCAGCGACGCCGAAGGCCCGGGGCCACCAGGATCTCCTGGTGGCCCCGGGCCTTCGGTGCGGGTGCGCCGGTCCTCGTTACGCCTTGCGGAGGCGGAACACCAGGGACAGGCCCTCGTCGGTGAACGGCTCCCCGTAGGCGCCGTCGGCCTCTCCCTGGGCGAAGTCCGTGGCGAGGACCTCGTCGGCGATGAGACCGGCGTGCTCGCCGAGTGCCGCGACGACCGCCGGGTCCGTGGAGGTCCAGCGGAGCGCGATGCGGTCGGCGACGTCGAGGCCGCTGTTCTTGCGGGCCTCCTGGATCAGCCGGATCGCGTCACGGGCGAGGCCCGCCTGCCGCAGCTCCTCGGTGATCTCCAGGTCGAGGGCGACGGTCGCGCCGGAGTCGGACGCCACCGACCAGCCCTCGCGCGGGGTCTCCGTGATGATGACCTCGTCCGGGGCCAGGGTCACGCTCTCGCCGCCGACCTCGACCGACGCGGTGCCCTCGCGCAGGGCGAGCGACAGGGCGGCGGCATCGGCCTGGGCGATGGCCTTCGCCACATCCTGGACGCCCTTGCCGAAGCGCTTGCCCAGCGCGCGGAAGTTCGCCTTCGCCGTGGTGTCGACCAGTGAGCCGCCGACCTCGGAGAGTGATGCGAGGGAACTCACATTCAGTTCCTCGGTGATCTGCGCGTGCAGCTCCGGGTCGAGCGTCGCGAAGCCGGTCGCGGCGATCAGCGCGCGGGACAGCGGCTGGCGGGTCTTGACGCCCGACTCCGCGCGCGTGGCCCGGCCGAGCTCGACGAGACGGCGTACCAGCACCATCTGGCGCGACAGCTCCGGGTCGATGACGGACAGGTCCGCCTCCGGCCAGGTCGACAGGTGCACGGACTCGGGGGCGTCCGGGGAGACCGGGACGACCAGGTCCTGCCAGACCCGCTCGGTGATGAACGGGGTCAGCGGGGCCATCAGCCGCGTGACCGTCTCCACGACCTCGTGCAGCGTGCGCAGCGCGGCCTTGTCGCCCTGCCAGAAGCGCCGGCGGGAACGGCGGACGTACCAGTTGGAGAGGTCGTCGACGAACGCCGACAGGAGCTTTCCGGCGCGCTGGGTGTCGTACGCCTCCAGAGCCTGCGTCATCTGGTCGGTGAGCGCGTGGAGTTCGGAGAGCAGCCAGCGGTCCAGGACCGGGCGGTCGGCCGGGGCCGGATCGGCCGCGCTGGGCGCCCAGTTGGAGGTGCGGGCGTACAACGCCTGGAAGGCGACGGTGTTCCAGTAGGTGAGGAGCGTCTTGCGGACGACCTCCTGGATGGTGCCGTGGCCCACGCGCCGGGCCGCCCACGGGGAGCCGCCGGCCGCCATGAACCAGCGCACCGCGTCGGCGCCGTGCTGGTCCATCAGCGGGATCGGCTGGAGGATGTTGCCCAGGTGCTTGGACATCTTGCGGCCGTCCTCGGCGAGGATGTGGCCGAGGCACACGACGTTCTCGTACGAGGACTTGTCGAAGACCAGGGTGCCGACGGCCATCAGCGTGTAGAACCAGCCGCGGGTCTGGTCGATCGCCTCGGAGATGAACTGCGCCGGGTAGCGGCTCTCGAAGATCTCCTTGTTCTTGTACGGGTAGCCCCACTGCGCGAACGGCATCGAACCCGAGTCGTACCAGGCGTCGATGACCTCCGGGACGCGGGTCGCCGTCAGGCCGCAGCCGCCCTGCGGGCACGGGAAGGTCACCGCGTCGATGTACGGGCGGTGCGGGTCCAGCTCCGACTGGTCGGTGCCGGTCAGCTCGGACAGCTCCGCGCGCGAGCCGACACAGGTGATGTGGCCCTCCTCGCAGGTCCACAGCGGGAGCGGGGTGCCCCAGTAACGGCTGCGCGAGAGCGCCCAGTCGATGTTGTTGTTGAGCCAGTCACCGAAGCGGCCGTGCTTGACCGACTCCGGGAACCAGTTGGTCTCCTCGTTCTCCTGGAGGAGGCGGTCCTTGACGGCCGTCGTGCGGATGTACCAGGACGGCTGCGCGTAGTACAGGAGCGCGGTGTGGCAGCGCCAGCAGTGCGGGTAACTGTGCTCGTACGGCACGTGCTTGAAGAGCAGGCCGCGGTTCTGGAGGTCCTCGGTGAGCTTTTCGTCCGCCTTCTTGAAGAAGACGCCGCCCACGAGCGGGACGTCCTCCTGGAAGGTGCCGTCGGTGCGGACCGGGTTCACGACCGGGAGGCCGTACGCGCGGCAGACCTTGAGGTCGTCCTCGCCGAAGGCGGGGGACTGGTGGACCAGACCCGTACCGTCCTCGGTCGTGACGTACTCGGCGTTGACCACGAAGTGGGCGGGCTCGGGGAACTCGACGAGCTCGAACGGACGTTGATACGTCCAGCGCTCCATCTCGGCACCCGTGAAGGACTCGCCGGTGGCCTCCCAGCCCTCGCCGAGCGCCTTCTCCACGAGCGGCTGCGCGACGACGAGCTGCTCCTCGCCGTTCGTCACGACGACGTAGGTGACGCCGGGGTGGGCGGCGACCGCGGTGTTGGAGACCAGCGTCCACGGCGTGGTCGTCCACACCAGGAGCGCGGCCCGGCCGGCCAGCGGACCGGAGGTGAGCGGGAAACGGACGTACACGGAGGGGTCGACGATGGTCTCGTAGCCCTGGGCCAGCTCGTGGTCCGAGAGGCCCGTCTCGTCGCGCGGGCACCAGGGCGCCACGCGGTAGTCCTGGACCAGCAGGCCCTTGTTGAAGATCTCCTTGAGCGACCACCACACGGACTCGATGTACTCGGGGTCCATGGTCCGGTAGGCGTCGTCGAGGTCGACCCAGTAGCCCATGCGGTTCGTCAGCTCGGTGAACGCGTCGGTGTGGCGGGTCACGGACTGGCGGCACCGGTCGTTGAACTCGGCGATGCCGTACGCCTCGATGTCCTGCTTGCCGGTGAAGCCGAGCTCCTTCTCGACCGCGAGCTCCACCGGGAGGCCGTGGCAGTCCCAGCCGGCCTTGCGGCCCACGTGGTAGCCGCGCATGGTGCGGAAGCGCGGGAAGACGTCCTTGAAGACGCGCGCTTCGATGTGGTGGGCGCCCGGCATGCCATTGGCGGTGGGCGGACCTTCGTAGAACACCCACTCCGGCCGGCCCTCGGACTGCTCAAGGCTCTTGGCGAAGATCTTCTGCTCGCGCCAGAAATCGAGCACGGCGTGCTCGAGGGCGGGCAGGTCGACCTGGGCGGGCACCTGGCGGTACGTCGGCGCTGTCATCGGCGAGCTTCCTCCAACGGACTTTCTGCCTTCCGTCGGAGGGACGAGAGCCGTCTTGCTACGGACGCCGTGTGCGGCGCGCTCCCGCGGTACCACCCTCCTTGGCTCCCCGATGCGCCTTTCGCGTCAGTGAGCCCCCTCATTGGGGTCGCGATGCCGGGTCTACTGGCCCCAGAGGGGTGTTCTGCCGGCGGCTCCGGGGTGATCTTCGCGTCGCGCTCGCCCCCGGGCTTCCACCGTCCCCGGGTCGCTCCTGGCCGCGTACGCCGCTACTCGTCCCCATCCACGCTTCTCGCTCCGCCCAGTGTACGGCGCCCCGGGGACAGCGGCCGACCGGTTTTCCCGGGCACCGCCGTGGCCTGCGCGGTGACCCGAATGGCGAGGCGCGCGCGTCCGGATCCCGGGACACCGGGCCTGGCGGATTACCCGGCGGGGAGCTGGGCACAACGCATGCAGACCCGCCGCGCGGGGCTCGCGAGGCGGGCGAATCGTGGGCGGGCCCCGTTGCCGCGGGCCGGAAGTCGATTTATCGTCCCAGCACGATTCGCGAGCGAGATCACAATATGTGAAGGGGCCGCGGCCATGGTGGCGAAGAAGACCGCCGTACAGCAGTCGGCGTCCGGCAGATCCACGAGTGCGGCGGCCAAGAATGTGGGTGGGAAGAAGAACGCGCAGGCGGCCCCCGCCACAGCCGAGGCGAAGCCGGTGAAGACGACCTCCAGGACGGCGACAGCGGCCGGAAAGGCAGCTCCCACGAAGACGGCGGACAAGCCGGCCGACGAGGCGGCCGACAAGACGGCGTCCCCGGAGGCCGCGTCCAAGAAGACCGCGTCCAAGAAGGCGGCGGTCGGGAAGACGGCCGCCAAGAAGGCCACCGCGAAGAGGGCGGCGACAGCGGCGGGGAAACCCGCGTCCAGGAAATCCGCGGCCAAGAAGAGCACCGGCACGGCGAGGAAGAGCACCAGTACGGCCAAGAAGGCGGCCGCTTCCGCGGCCCAGGGTGCGGCCGAGGCCGCGAAGACGACGGGAGCCACGACGGTGGTTGCGAAGAAGACCCGTGGCACGGCCACGGCCGCGAAGAAGGCCACTGCGGTTCCCAAGGCGAGGATCGCCGCGATGGAGCCCGGCGAGCTCGCGGTGCGGCCGGGGGAGGCCCCCTGGACACCGGAGGAGGCCGGGGCGGCCCGCGCCGAGCTCCAGTCGGAGGCGCTGCGGCTGCGTACCGAGATCTCGTCGTCCGAGGAGGCTCTCGCGGGCCTGATGCGGGACTCCGGTGACGGCGCGGGCGACGACCAGGCGGACACCGGTACGAAAAACATCACACGCGAGCACGAGATGGCGCTCAACTCGAACGCGCGCGAAATGCTGGAGCAGACCGAGCGCGCCCTGGACCGCCTCGACGCGGGCACCTACGGGCTCTGCGAGAACTGCGGCGACGCCATCGGAAAGGCCCGTATGCAGGCCTTCCCGCGCGCCACCCTGTGCGTCGAGTGCAAGCAGAAGCAGGAACGCCGGCACTGAACCCGGGGCGCCGCGCGGGAGCGCCACCGCCTCGCGGTCCGTGACCGCTCCTGAGCACCTGGGCCCGCGAGCGGGTGCCGTACCCTCGTCCTCAGTCAGGAACCTAGGTCGAGGGACTCACTCACGTGGCAGAGGCGGAGCGCATCATCGGTACGCCGGACATTCCAGGGGCGGCGGGGGCCGAGCCGGAGCAGTCCGACGGGAACGCGGCGTCCGGCGACCGGCCCGGCGCCGCCGCGCCGGCCCCGGCCGAGCGGCCCAGGGGCAAGCGGCGGATCGCCGTGCTCTTCACGGTCGCCGTGCTGGCGTACGCCCTGGATCTGGTCAGCAAGATGATCGTGGTGGCGAAGCTGGAGCACCACGACTCGATCGAGATCATCGGGGACTGGCTGAAGTTCGAGGCGATCCGCAACGCGGGCGCCGCCTTCGGCTTCGGCCAGGCGTTCACGATCATCTTCACGGTGATCGCGGCGGCGGTGATCGTCGTCATCGCCCGGCTCGCCCGCAAGCTCTACAGCGTGCCGTGGGCCATCGCCCTGGGCCTGCTGCTGGGCGGCGCGCTCGGCAACCTGACCGACCGGGTCTTCCGCTCTCCCGGCGTCTTCGAGGGCGCGGTCGTGGACTTCATCGCGCCCAAGCACTTCGCCGTCTTCAACCTCGCCGACTCGGCGATCGTCTGCGGCGGCATCCTGATCGTGCTGCTGTCCTTCCGGGGCCTCGACCCGGACGGCACGGTCCACAAGGACTGAGACACGGTCCACAAGGACTGACGCACGCCGTCTCGCGGGCCGCTCGCGGCCCGCGTACGGGCCTCCGGGCGGATCTCCCCGGGCACTGGCGTTCGGGCTGTGGTCCGGCGGTGTCCGAGCCGTCCGGCATACTCGACGGGTGAGCACCGTTCCCGAGATCCGCACCCTGCCCGTGCCCGACGGCCTGGAGGGCGAGCGTGTCGACGCCGCCATCTCCCGCATGCTGGGCTTCTCCCGTACCAAGGCCGCAGAGCTCGCCGCGGCGGGGAAGGTCACGGTCGACGGCTCGGTGGTCGGCAAATCCGAGCGGGTGCACGGCGGTGCCTGGCTCGAAGTCGAGATGCCCGGGGTCCCCGCGCCCGTACGGATCATCGCCGAGCCCGTCGAGGGCATGGAGATCATCCACGACGACGACGACGTGCTCGTGATCGTGAAGCCCGTCGGCGTGGCCGCGCACCCCAGCCCGGGCTGGTCGGGACCGACCGTCATCGGCGGTCTCGCGGCCGCCGGCTACCGGATCTCGACCTCCGGAGCGGCGGAGCGCCAGGGCATCGTGCACCGCCTCGACGTGGGCACCTCGGGCCTGATGACGGTCGCCAAGTCGGAGTACGCGTACACGTCGCTCAAGCGCCAGTTCAAGGAGCGCACGGTCGACAAGCGCTACCACGCGCTCGTGCAGGGCCACCCGGACCCGACCAGCGGCACCATCGACGCGCCCATCGGACGCCACCCGAACCACGACTACAAGTGGGCGGTCACGGCCGAGGGCAAGCCCTCGGTCACCCACTACGACCTGGTCGAGGCGTTCCGTGCCGCCTCCCTGCTCGACATCAAGCTGGAGACCGGCCGCACCCACCAGATCCGCGTCCACATGGCCGCCCACCGCCACCCCTGCGTCGGCGACCTCACCTACGGCGCGGACCCCACGCTCGCCAAGCGCCTCGGCATCACCCGCCAGTGGCTGCACGCGGTGCGGCTCGGCTTCGAGCACCCCGCGGACGGGCGCTGGGTGGAGTTCGAGAGCGGCTACCCCGAGGACCTTCAGCGGGCGCTCGACAAGGTCCGTGAGGAGAGCAACGCGTGAGCGGCGGTCCGGACGGGGCGGCGGGCGCCGCCCCGGCGGTGCGAGGCTGCGCCTACGAGGTGCGGGTCGCCGAGGACACCACCGACCGTGAGGCCTGCTTCGCGGTGCGCAAGGACGTCTTCGTCGGTGAACAGGGCGTCCCCGAGGACATCGAGTACGACGCGTACGACCCCGGCGCGCTGCACGTGCTGGCGGTCCGCGAGGACGGCGTACCGCTCGGCACCGGGCGTCTCCTGGAGGGCGGGGCGGCCGCGGCGAAGGCCGGCGGGGACCTGACCGTCGGCTCGCTCGGACGGCTCGCCGTGACGCGCGAGGCGCGCGGGCTCGGCGTCGGCGCCGCGCTCGTCCGCGCCATCGAGGACGCGGGACGCGCGCGTGGCCTGACCGCCGTGGACCTGCACGCGCAGACCCACGCGCTCGGGTTCTACGAGCGGCTCGGGTACGTGGCGTACGGCCCGGAGTTCGCGGACGCCGGAATGCCGCACCGCGCGATGCGCAAGGCCCTGTGAGCGGGGATTGCCGTAGGCGCGTGGCACGCTTGGGGTCTGGTTCGCCTGTGATCGTCTAGACCCCGCCGGAGCGCTGACCGTGGATCAGTTGGCCCTGCTGTTCGTGCTGCTGCTCGGGGCCGTGATCAGTGTCCCGCTGGGAGAGCGGTTCGGGCTTCCCGCGCCGGTCCTGATGACCTTGCTCGGCATAGTGCTGGCCGTGCTGGACTTCGTCCCGAACGTGGACATCCCGCCGGAGTTCATCCTGCCCGCGCTGCTGCCGCCGCTGCTGTACGCCGCGGTGCGGCGCACCTCGTGGAGACAGTTCACCGCGAACAAGCGCCCGATCTTCCTGCTCGCCGTGGCGCTGGTGTTCGTCACCACGCTGGCCGTGGCCGCCGTCGCGAGCTCGATCGTGCCGGGCCTGCCGCTAGCCGCCGCCTTCGCGCTCGGCGCGCTGGTGGCGCCCCCCGACCCGGTCGCGGCGACCGCCGTCGCCGGACAGCTCGGGCTGCCGCGCCGGCTGGTGTCGATCCTGGAGGGGGAGGGGCTCTTCAACGACGTGACGGCCATCGTGCTGTACCACGTCGCGATCGCCGCCGCGGTCAGCGGGAGCTTCTCGCCGTGGCGGGCCGGACTCGACCTCGTGCTCTCCGCCGTCGTCGCGCTCGTCATGGGAGTCGTCCTCGGGTGGGCGGCGAACAAGCTGATGACGATCGTCGGCGACGCCACCCTCCAGATCGGGCTGACCCTGCTGGTGCCGTACGCCGCGTACGTGCTGGCCGAGGAACTGCACGGGTCCGGGGTGCTCGCCGTGCTCACCACCGCCCTGTTCCTCGCGGAGTACGCCACCGACGCCGACGACGTCATGACCCGGCTCGCCGGGGCGACCGTCTGGGGCGTGGTGGACACGCTCGTCACCGGCGTCGCCTTCGGGCTCATCGGGCTCGAACTCCACAACGCGATCCGTACGGCGGCGGGACGGTGGGGCGAGATGCTCGGCTGGGCCGCCACCATCGTGGTCGTGGTCGTGCTCGTACGCCTGGCGTGGCTGCTGCCCGCGACCTGGCTCACCAAGCGGCTGCACGCCAAGCGGGACTACGACGAGGAGATCCCCACGTCGTGGCGGGAGACCGTGGTCATGTGGTGGGCCGGGATGCGCGGGGTCGCCTCCGTGGCCCTGGCGCTCGCGATTCCGCTGAAGATGGACGACGGGTCGCCGTTCCCCGACCGGGACGAGATCGTCTTCATCGCCTTCGGGGTGATCATGGCGACCCTGGTGCTCCAGGGGCTCACCCTGCCGTGGCTGGTCAGAAAGCTCGGGGTGCGGGCCGACGAGGACGTCGAGAAGGCCTTCGAGAAGGAGCTGGCGGTACGGGCCGCCAAGGCCGCGAAGCGCCGGCTGCGGGAGATCGAGGACGTGGAGGAGCTGCCGGAGGAGGTCTCCGAGCAGCTGCTGCGCCGGGCCTTCGAGATCGGGGTGCGGATCAGTCCCGACATGGGGGACGAGGAGCGGCGCGAGGCGCATGAGCAGCGGGTCCGGCGGATGAAGCGGATGCGGCGGATCCAGGGGGAGATGATGAGCGCGGCCCGGCACGAGGTGCTGTCCGCGCGCAGCGAGCCCGGAGCCGACCCGGAGATCGTGGACCGCGTCCTGAGACACCTCGACGTCCGCAGCCTCCGCTGACGGTCCACCGACTGTCGTCTGCCGTCCCGGCCCAGTTCGGCCGTCCAGCGTCTGCCGGCCGCTCGCCTCGCCCCGCGCCGTCCGCGTCCCGGCCCCGTCCGCCGCGTCATCGTGCGGGTGATCCGGACCGACGGGGCCGTGGAGCGCGGGCATGGGGTCCAGACCGCGTTCCACGCGCCCTGTGGAGCATGCAGGTCCACCGGGCGCCGAGGGTCAGGCAGGCCGTATGTCGGGGGTGGTCGGCGCCGCGGTCAGGGGCCCGTGGGCCAGTTGCGGCCGGGGCCTGTGCGGGGTGGTTCGTGGGTGTGGCGGCCGTGGTTCGCGCGGGCCGCCGCACCGTCCCCGCCGTCCGCCTCCGCGCGCCCTTGGCGGCGGATCTGCCCCGGTGGCAGCACGCCCTCGGCCGTGTTGACGCGGGGGAGCGCGTACGGGTGCTGTTCGGTCAGCCAGCGGATCAGCTGCTCGCGGACCGTGACCCGTACCGTCCAGATGTCGTCCGCGTCCTTCGCGGTGACCAGCGCCCGCACCTGCATGGTGTTGGGCGTCGAATCGGTGACGGCGAGGCCGTAGTCGCGGCCGTCCCAGGCCGGGCACTCGCGCAGGATGTCGCGCAGCTTCCCGCGTATCGCCTCCACCGGAGCGGAGTGGTCGAGGTGCAGGAAGACGATGCCGGTCATCTGCGGGGTGCCGCGCGACCAGTTCTCGAACGGCTTGGACGTGAAGTACGAGACCGGCATGGTGATCCGGCGCTCGTCCCACGTCCGTACCGTCAGGAACGTCAGCGTGATCTCCTCGACCGTGCCCCACTCGCCGTCGACCACCACGGTGTCGCCGAGCCGCACCATGTCCCCGAAGGCGATCTGCAGTCCGGCGAAGAGGTTCGAGAGCGTGGACTGGGCGGCGACACCGGCGACGATGCCGAGGATCCCGGCCGAGGCCAGCAGCGAGGCCCCGGCCGCGCGCATCGCCGGGAAGGTGAGCAGCATCGCGGCGATCGCGACCACGCCGACGACCGCGGTGACGACCCGCTGGATCAGCGCGACCTGGGTGCGGACCCGGCGGACCCGCGCCGGATCGCGGTGCGCGTGCGCGTAGCGGGTGTACGAGGTCTCGACGACCGCCGTGGCGACACTCACCACCAGCCAGGCGGCGGCGCCGATGAGGATCAGGGTCAGTGTCCGGCCGATGCCGATCCGATGCTCCACCAATAGCTTCGCCTGGTCGTAGGAGCCTCTGAGCAGGGCCGCGAACAGGACCAGTTGGAAGGGGACACGACCACGGCGGAGCAGACCCCACAGGGAGGTCTCGCTGTACCGGTCGTCCGCCCGACGCAACAGGCGGTCCACGGACCACCCGATGAGCAGCGTGAGCACGACCGAGCCGCCGACGACGATCACCGGGCGCAGTACGTTCTCCATGCCTGGGAACGTAACCGGCCACGGGCATCATGAACATGTGTTCTCCGGGCGGAACGGGGTATCCCAGCGAGCCCGGCACGGGTACCCCCACCACCCGGCACGAGTGACCTCCACCACTCGGCACCGGGGCACGGCCGCCGGGTGCTGTCAGTGCCGGCTGGCACCATGGGGTCCATGAACATCATGCTCTTTCACTCGACCTACGGTCCCCGGCCGGCGGTGCGCGCGGCGGCGGACCGGCTGCGCGCCGCGGGACACGAGGTGTGGACGCCCGACCTCTTCGAGGGGCGCACGTTCGAGACCGTCGAGGAGGGCATGGCCTTCAGTGACGAGATCGGCAAGGACGAGCTGCTCAAGCGGGCGGTCCTGGCCGCCGCCCCCTACTCCGAGCGCGGCCTGGTGTACGCGGGCTTCTCCCTCGGCGCCTCCATCGGCCAGACCCTGGCGCTCGGCGACGAGAAGGCCCGCGGGCTGCTCCTGCTGCACGGTACGTCGGACATCGCCGAGAGCGCGTCGGTGGACGACCTGCCGGTGCAGCTGCATGTCGCCGAGCCCGACCAGTTCGAGACGGACGACTGGCTGAGCGCCTGGTATCTCCAGATGCGGAGAACCGGAGCCGACGTGGAGATCTACCGCTACGCGGGCGCCGGGCACCTGTACACCGACCCCGATCTGCCCGACTACGACGCCGAGGCGGCCGAGGCCACCTGGAAGGCGGCGCTCGGCTTCCTCGACAGTCTGTAGACGCAGTCCTCGGCGGCCGTTCGGTCAGCCGACGGACAGACCGGGCTCCGGACCTCTGGCGGATCAGACCGGGTCGTACGCGCGCTCCACCGTCTGTGTGCCGCTGCGCGTGCGGTACGAACGGGCCCAGGACGAGGTCGCGCCGGGGTCCGTGCGGTCCGAGAGCACGTAGTAGTCCATCTGCGCGCGGTCGGCGGTGATGTCCAGGACGCCGTAGCCGTGACGGTCGGTGTCGACCCAGTGGACATGACGGTTGGCCGCGCGGATGACCGGGGAGGCGATGGCCGAGACGACGCCCTCGGGGACCTTGGCGAGGTCGTCGAGGTTGTCGGAGGTGATCGAGGTGACCACGAACTCCGTGGCGGCGGAGGGGGACAGCGGGTACGTACCGGCGTCCACCGGCACGTCGTTGGCCCAGGCCATGTGGATGTCACCGGTCAGGAAGACCGTGTTGCGGATCGCGTTGGAGCGCAGGTGCGCCAGCAGTTCGCGGCGGTCGTCGGTGTAGCCGTCCCACTGGTCGGTGTTGAGGGCGATGCCCTCCTGCGGGAGACCGAGCAGCTTGGCGAGCGGTTTGAGCAGGTCGGCGGAGAGGGCGCCCACCGCGAACGGCGAGATCATCACCGAGTTGCCGACCAGACGCCAGGTGGTGTCCGAGGACTTCAGTCCGGACTTCAGCCAGTCGAGCTGGGCGCGGCCGGTGATCGTACGGTCCGGGTCGTCGACCGAGCCGCTGGCCGTGGACGCCTGCTGCGACCTGAAGGAGCGAAGGTCGAGCAGCGCGAGGTCGGCGAGCTTGCCGAAGCGCAGCCTGCGGTAGGTGGTGCCGGCGATGGCCGGGCGGACCGGCATCCACTCGAAGTAGGCCTGCTTCGCGGCGGCCTGACGGTCCGTCCAGGCGCCCTCGGCGCCCTCGGTGTGGTTGACCGCGCCGCCCGACCAGGAGTTGTCCGCGAACTCGTGGTCGTCCCAGATCGCGACGACCGGCGCCTTGTGGTGCAGGGCCTGAAGGTCCGGGTCGGTCTTGTAACGGCCGTGCCGGGTGCGGTAGTCGGCGAGGGTGAGGATCTCGCCCGCGGGGGAGTGCGGCCGTACGACCGTGCCGCGGGTCCCGTACTCGCCGGACTTGTACTCGTAGATGTAGTCGCCGAGGTGCAGCCAGGCGTCCAGGTCGCCCCGGGCCGCGAGGTGACGGTACGCCGAGAAGTAGCCGGCCTCCCAGTTGGCGCAGGAGACCACGCCGAAGCGCAGGCCGGCCACGGAGGCGTCGGCGGCCGGGGTGGTACGGGTGCGGGCGACGGGCGAGTCGGTGCCGCCGGCGGAGAAGCGGAACCAGTAGTCGGTGGCCGGCTGCAGACCGCGGATGTCCGCCTTGACGGTGTGGTCGGAGGCGGCCGTCGCGATGGTGGAACCCTTGGAGACGATCGTGGTGAAGGCCTTGTCCCTGGCGACGGTCCAGCTCACCTCGGTGTCCGGGCCGAGTCCGGAGCCCGGTATCGCCTGGGAGCCGGGCGTCACCCGGGTCCACAGCAGGATGCCGTCGGGCAGCGGGTCGCCGGAGGCGACGCCGTGCAGGAAGGCGGGCGCCTCGGCGGCGCGGGCGGGCAGAGCGGCCGCGAGCGGGGCGGCGAGCACGGCGGTGGCGGCCGCGGCCTTGACGACCGTACGGCGGCGCGGGGCGCGGGAGTTGAGGGCTTCCGCGAAGTCGGATGATCTCTGTCGACTGGTCACGGGCGACGAGGTTACCGAGCGGTACAGGCCAAGAGCGGGCGAACTGGAAAAGTTCGCCCGCTCTTCGGCTTTTCGCCTCTCAGGTCACTCCGCCCACACAGGCCGCTCGGGCCGGCCGGCCCGTCGCGCCGGACGGTTCGGGGCGCGCCGCGGCGCCCGGCCGGCCTCGACGGCCGCGCCGGTCAGGCCTTGAGGGCAGCGTCGATCGCCGTGGTGAAGTCGGCGACCGTCATGGGCACGCTGCCGTTCGCGGCGGTGAGCTGCTTGCCGTTCATCACGAGGCTCGGGGTGCCGGTGACGCCGTCCTTGTTGGTGTTCCACGTCTCGGACATGGCCAGCGCCCAGGCGTCGTACGTGCCGTTCTTGACGGCGGTCTGGAACGCGGTGTTGTTCTTGAGCGCGTCGACCGTGTTCGCCACCTTGATCAGGTAGTCGTCGCTCTTGAACTTGTCGGTCGTCTCGTCGGGGTGGTACTTCGCCGAGTAGAGCGCGCTCTTGTACTCCAGGAAGGCTTCCTGGCTCACGTTCAGCGCGGCACCCATGGCGCTCATCGCGTTCTTCGAGCCCTCGCCGCGGGAACCGATCTGGATCTTCCCGCTCTTGTCGGAGTCACCGTCGAGGAACGTGCCACCGATGTACTGGATCTTGAACTTGCCGTCGTCGAGGTCCTTCTTGACGGTCGTGCCGACGGTCTGCTCGAACTGGGCGCAGACCGGGCAGCGCGGGTCCTCGTACAGCTTGAGGGTCTTCTTCGCGGTGCTCTTGCCGAAGACGACGGTCGTGCCGTCCTTGCCGGTGGTGTTGGCCGGGGCGACCACCTTGTCGCTCGCGACGGCCTCCCACTGGGACGGCTTGTTGTTCTGCACGACCGCGTAGCCGATGCCGCCCGCTATCGCGAGGACCGCGACCAGGGAACCGGCCACGATCGCCTGGCGCTTGATCTTGTCGCGCTTGGCCTGGCGCTCGCGCTCGACGCGCAGCTTCTCGCGCGCCGCCGTCTTCGACGCCTGGCTGTTCCGCTTGCTCATAGTGGTGATCTCCATCGGGGACGCGCACACGTGGTACGCGGAATACGTAAGGGGGGCTGCTGGTGCTCAGGGCTGTACTCGGGAACGTTCGTTCAGACGCCGTCGCACGGAAGCGGTGGCGGGTGAACCGTGGCCCGGGGTGGTCGCTCGGAGGGCGTGGCTCAGGAGCCGTCGCTCAGACGAGAACGGCCGGGCGGGGCGGTCCGCGTCGTCCCAGGGAGTGCACGAACAGGCGGGTACGGGCCGCGGTCGACCGGCGCGCGGTGCGCGGCAGCGGACGGACCGGGGCGAGCCGCACGGTCACCGCGGCGACCGCGAGCAGCAGCGGCCGGAAGGTCGAGGCGGCCACCGCGCGCAGCAGCTGGTCCAGGGCGCGCTCGCCGCGGCGCAGCGAGGCGGCCGTGAGCAGGCCGACGGTGACATGGGCGCCGAGCAGCAGCCAGGCGGCCGCCGGGTCGGCGTGCGCGAGCAGGGCGGCGGCGCGGTCGGGGGCGCCCCCGGTCACCCGGGACAACGGGGTGCCCACGCTGCCGCCGCCGCACAGCACGTCGAAGCCGACCGAGCGCAGCGGGCCCGCGACCGGGCCGCCCACTCTGCCGTAACAGACGTGCTGGCCCGTGGTGAACACGGTGTCGGCGGCCAGTTCCAGCGGGACGAGCAGGGCGGCGATCCGGCCGAAGCCGCGCTCGCGGCCCGCCAGCGCGAAGGACAGGGTGAAGACGGCGGCGGTGATCGCGGCCACGGTGGTGAGCGGCAGGGGCACCTGGGACAGCAGCACGTGCGACGCGACGGAGAGCGTCACGACGACGGCCGTGAACACGGCCGCGCGTACGGCTCTGAGCTGGGTCCCGGATATGTCCATAGCGGAGGTGAGTCTCCCACGCGCTCCCGTAAGCACCCCCTAAAGGGTCCCTGTGCGTTACGGGAGCGTTGCGAGGCGGCCGGTCGCCTCGCGTCGGCGTGCGGCCCCGCGGCCGGCCGTGCGCCCTACAGTCCCGGGATCCGTCCGTTGCGGAACAGGTCCACGAAGATCTGGTGGTCGCCGCGCGCGCGGGTGCCGTAGCTGTGCGCGAAGTCCACCAGGAGGTCGGCGAAGCCGTCCTCGTCGGCCGCGATGGCCGCGTCGATGGCCCGCTCCGTGGAGAACGGCACCAGCTCCGAGTGGCCGCTCTCGTCGTCCGCCGCCGCGTGCATCGTGGCGGTGGACCGGCCGAGGTCCGCGACGACCGAGGCGATCTCCTCGGGGTCGTCGATGTCGCCCCAGTCCAGGTCCACCGCGTACGGCGAGACCTCGGCGACCAGCTGGCCCGAGCCGTCCAGCTCGGTCCAGCCGAGCCACGGGTCGGCGTGCGCCTGCAGGGCGCGCTGCGAGATCACCGTGCGGTGGCCCTCGTGCTGGAAGTAGCCGCGGATCGCGGAGTCCGTGATGTGCCGGGAGACGGCCGGGGTCTGGGCCTGCTTGATGTAGATCACCACATCGTTCTCCAGGGCGTCGCTGTTGCCCTCCAGGAGGATGTTGTACGACGGCAGCCCGGCCGAGCCGATGCCGATGCCCCGGCGGCCCACGACGTCCTTCACCCGGTACGAGTCCGGACGGGTCAGCGAGGACTCCGGGAGCGTCTCCAGATAGCCGTCGAAGGCCGCGAGGACCTTGTAGCGGGTGGCGGCGTCCAGCTCGATGGAACCGCCGCCCGGCGCGAAGCGGCGCTCGAAGTCGCGGATCTCGGTCATCGAGTCGAGCAGCCCGAAGCGGGTCAGCGAGCGGGCGTCGCGCAGCGCGTCCAGGAGCGGACCGTCGGCGGTGTCCAGCGTGAAGGGCGGCACCTCGTCGCTCTTGGCGCCGGTGGCCAGCGCGTGGATGCGCTCGCGGTAGGCGGCCGCGTACACCCGCACCAGCTCGGTGATCTGCTCGTCGCTGAGCGCCTTCGCGTAGCCGATCAGGGCCACGGAGGCGGCGAAGCGCTTGAGGTCCCAGGTGAAGGGGCCCACATAGGCTTCGTCGAAGTCGTTCACGTTGAAGATCAGACGGCCCTGGGCGTCCATGTACGTGCCGAAGTTCTCGGCGTGCAGGTCGCCGTGGATCCACACGCGCGAGGTGCGCTCGTCCAGGTACGGGCCGCCCCGCCGGTCCTGTTCGAGGTCGTGGTAGAAGAGCGCCGCGGTCCCGCGGTAGAACGCGAACGCGGAGGCCGCCATCTTGCGGAACTTCACACGGAACGCGGCCGGGTCGGCGGCCAGGAGCTCGCCGAAGGCGGTGTCGAAGACGGCGAGGATCTGCTCGCCGCGTTGCTCGGCGCTGAGCTGCGGGACCGACATCGCTGGGTGCCTCCTGGTGCAGGTGGTGCGTGACATGACGGGACGGACACGCCGCCCCTGGGGCAAAGCATCCGTCCACTTCCAACGGACGAAGATACGCGGGAGTGCCCGGGTTCCGGCGGCGAACGACCACCCGGATCCCGCGCCCCCGCATGAAGGTACGGATGATCCTCCGCCGAGTGTCAGTCCCGCGTCATAGACTTCGACGCTGACCCCCCAGACTGTCCGCAGCCTGTCACCAATGGTTCCTCCTGGAGGCCGAAACCGTGTCGAAGCCGCCGTTCACGCACCTGCACGTCCACACCCAGTACTCGCTGCTGGACGGTGCCGCGCGGCTCAAGGACATGTTCGACGCGTGCAACGAGATGGGCATGACCCATATCGCGATGAGCGACCACGGCAACCTCCACGGGGCCTATGACTTCTTCCACACGGCGAAGAAGGCGGGTGTCACCCCGATCATCGGCATCGAGGCGTACGTCGCCCCGGAGTCCCGGCGCAACAAGCGCAAGATCAAGTGGGGTCAGCCGCACCAGAAGCGCGACGACGTGTCCGGTTCGGGTGGTTACACGCACAAGACGATCTGGGCGTCGAACCGGACGGGCCTGCACAACCTCTTCAAGCTCTCCTCGGACGCCTACGCCGAGGGCTGGCTCCAGAAGTGGCCCCGGATGGACAAGGAGACGATCTCCCAGTGGTCGGAGGGGCTCATCGCCTCCACCGGCTGCCCCTCGGGCGAGCTCCAGACCAGGCTGCGCCTCGGCCAGTTCGACGAGGCCCTGAAGTCGGCCGCCGAGTACCAGGACATCTTCGGCAAGGACCGCTACTTCCTGGAGCTGATGGACCACGGCATCGAGATCGAGCGACGGGTCCGCGACGGGCTCCTGGAGATCGGCAAGAAGCTCGGCATCCCGCCCCTGGTGACGAACGACTCGCACTACACGTACGCGCACGAGGCGACCGCCCACGACGCCCTGCTGTGCATCCAGACCGGCAAGAACCTCTCCGACCCGGACCGCTTCCGCTTCGACGGCACCGGCTACTACCTGAAGTCGACCGACGAGATGTACGCCGTCGACTCCTCGGACGCCTGGCAGGAGGGCTGCGCCAACACCCTCCTGGTGGCCGAGCAGATCGACACCACCGGCATGTTCGAGGCGAAGAACCTCATGCCGAAGTTCGACATCCCGGACGGCTTCACCGAGGTCACCTGGTTCCAGGAGGAGGTGCGCCTCGGCATGGAGCGCCGCTTCCCCGGCGGCGTCCCCGACGACCGGCAGAAGCAGGCCGAGTACGAGATGGACGTCATCATCCAGATGGGGTTCCCGGGGTACTTCCTCGTCGTCGCCGACTTCATCATGTGGGCCAAGAAGCAGGGCATCGCGGTGGGCCCCGGCCGTGGTTCCGCGGCCGGCTCGATCGTCGCGTACGCCATGGGCATCACCGACCTCGACCCGATCCCGCACGGCCTGATCTTCGAGCGGTTCCTGAACCCCGAGCGTGTCTCCATGCCCGACGTCGACATCGACTTCGACGAGCGTCGGCGCGTCGAGGTGATCAGGTACGTGACCGAGAAGTACGGCGCCGACAAGGTCGCCATGATCGGCACGTACGGCAAGATCAAGGCGAAGAACGCCATCAAGGACTCCGCGCGCGTGCTGGGCTACCCGTACGCGATGGGAGACCGGCTCACCAAGGCGATGCCCGCCGACGTCCTCGGCAAGGGCATCGACCTGAACGGCATCACCGACCCCTCGCACCCCCGCTACAGCGAGGCCGGCGAGATCCGCGGGATGTACGAGAACGAGCCGGACGTGAAGAAGGTCATCGACACCGCCAAGGGCGTCGAGGGCCTGGTCCGGCAGATGGGCGTGCACGCCGCCGGCGTGATCATGTCCAGCGAGCCCATCGTCGACCACGCCCCCGTCTGGGTGCGGCACACCGACGGCGTGACCATCACCCAGTGGGACTACCCCCAGTGCGAGTCGCTGGGTCTGCTGAAGATGGACTTCCTCGGCCTGCGCAACCTCACGATCATGGACGACGCCATCAAGATGGTGAAGGCCAACAAGGGCGTCGACCTGGAGATGCTCGCCCTCCCGCTGGACGACCCCAAGACCTTCGAACTGCTCTGCCGCGGTGACACCCTCGGCGTCTTCCAGTTCGACGGCGGCCCGATGCGCTCGCTGCTCCGCCAGATGCAGCCCGACAACTTCGAGGACATCTCCGCCGTCTCGGCCCTGTACCGGCCGGGCCCGATGGGCATGAACTCGCACATCAACTACGCGGAGCGCAAGAACAAGCGCCAGGAGATCACCCCGATCCACCCGGAGCTGGAGAAGCCGCTCGAAGAGGTCCTGGCCGTCACCTACGGCCTGATCGTCTACCAGGAGCAGGTCCAGAAGGCCGCCCAGATCATCGCCGGGTACTCGCTCGGCGAGGCCGACATCCTGCGCCGCGTGATGGGCAAGAAGAAGCCCGACGAGCTGGCGAAGAACTTCGTCCTCTTCCAGGAGGGCGCCCGCAAGAACAACTACAGCGACGAGGCGATCCAGGGCCTGTGGGACGTGCTGGTCCCCTTCGCCGGCTACGCCTTCAACAAGGCCCACTCCGCCGCGTACGGACTGGTCTCGTACTGGACCGGCTACCTGAAGGCGAACTACCCGGCCGAGTACATGGCCGCGCTGCTCACCTCGGTCAAGGACGACAAGGACAAGTCGGCCGTCTACCTCAACGAGTGCCGGCGCATGGGCATCAAGGTGCTGCCGCCCAACGTGAACGAGTCCGAGCAGAACTTCGCCGCCCAGGGCGACGACGTGATCCTCTTCGGCCTGTCGGCCGTCCGCAACGTCGGCACGAACGTGGTGGAGTCGATCATCCGCAGCCGCAAGGCCAAGGGGAAGTACGCCTCCTTCCCCGACTACCTCGACAAGGTCGAGGCGGTCGCCTGCAACAAGCGCACCACGGAATCACTGATCAAGGCGGGCGCGTTCGACACGATGGGGCACACCCGCAAGGGCCTCACCGCGCAGTTCGAGCCGATGATCGACAACGTGGTGGCGGTCAAGCGCAAGGAGGCCGAGGGCCAGTTCGACCTCTTCGGCGGCATGGGCGACGAGGACACCAGCGAGCCCGGCTTCGGACTCGACGTGGAGTTCACCACCGACGAGTGGGACAAGGTCTATCTGCTCGCCCAGGAGCGGGAGATGCTCGGCCTGTACGTCTCCGACCACCCGCTCTTCGGCCTGGAGCACGTCCTGTCCGACAAGGCGGACGCGGGCATCTCCCAGCTGACCGGAGGCGAGCACGCGGACGGCGCGGTCGTGACCATCGGCGGCATCATCTCGGGCCTTCAGCGCAAGATGACCAAGCAGGGCAACGCCTGGGCGATCGCCACCGTGGAGGACCTCGCGGGCTCCATCGAGTGCATGTTCTTCCCGGCGACGTACCAGCTGGTGTCGACCCAGCTCGTCGAGGACGCGGTCGTCTTCGTCAAGGGGCGCCTCGACAAGCGCGAGGACGTGCCGCGGCTGGTCGCGATGGAACTCCAGGTCCCCGACCTGTCGAACGCGGGCACCAACGCGCCCGTGATCCTCACCATCCCGGCGCTGAAGGTGACTCCGCCCATGGTCAGCCGCCTCGGCGAGATCCTCAGCCACCACAAGGGCGAGAGCGAGGTCCGCATCAGGCTCCAGGGCCCGAGCAAGACCACGGTGCTGCGGCTCGACCGGCACCGGGTGAAGCCGGACCCGGCGCTCTTCGGCGACCTGAAGGTGCTGCTCGGCCCGTCCTGCCTGGCCGGCTGACGACCGCACGGCCGGGCGGAGGCCGTACGGCGAGATGTACACGCACCGAGGGGCGCATCCGGTACCGGATGCGCCCCTCGGTGCGTGCCTGGGCCTCAACAGCCCGCGCGGCGGCCTCAGTTGTGGCCGAAGCGCTTCTGATGCTTACGGGCAACATCAGCGGGGCTGCCCTGGGCCTGCGACATCGGCGACTGCTGTGCCTGCGCCGAAGACCGCTGTGCCTGCTCCTGCGCACGCTCGGCCTGCGAGGAGCGGTCCTGCTGGCCGCCCTGCTTGCGATTCTTGTTCTTGGCCATGGTGATCTGCCTCCTGAGGGGGATCTAGGGGCCAGGGCCGCGACCAGATTCACATAGGCTGGCAAGTGGCGCATTTCGTAGAATTACCGTGCGTAACAAGACCTGTCGGTAGGTGTTCCTCCGATCCGCCACGCCGAAGATCGAGTTCCGGCCGTTAACCTCCGCGCGGTCGGGCAGACTCCAAGGAAGCCCGAAGCAAACCTCCCGGAAAGAGGGTGGATCGCGTGGACCGCTGCATCGTCCTGGTGGACGCCGGGTATCTGCTGGGGGCCGCCGCCAGTCTCCTCGCCGGGGAGCCCTCGCGGTCCCGGATCACCGTCGACCACACCGCCCTCATCCAGGGCCTGCGCGAGCGCGCCGAGTCCGACACGGAGCGGCCCCTGCTGCGCATCTACTGGTTCGACGGCGCCCCCGACCGCGTACCGCAGCCCGAGCACCGCAGGCTGCGCGTGATGCCCCGCGTGACGGTGCGCCTGGGCGCGCTGACCCGCAGCGACGGGCGGTGGGCGCAGAAGGGCGTGGACGCCGCCATGCACGCCGAGCTGACCGAGCTGGCGCGCAACCGTGCCTGCTCCGACGTGGTCCTCGTGACCGGCGACGGGGATCTGCTGCCGGGCATGATGGCCGCCAAGGAGCACGGCGTCGCCGTACACCTGTGGGCCGTGCAGGCCGCGGACGGTGACTACAACCAGTCCGAGGACCTGGTGGCCGAGGCCGACGAGCGCCGGGTGCTCGACCGCGCCTGGATCACCAAGGCGGTCCGTGCCAAGGACTTCGGCGGGATCTGCGCCCCGCCGCCGGTGCCGCGTCCCGAGATCGCCGCCATCCTCTCCGCGCCGCTGCCCGAGTCGGCGCTCGCGGCGGCGGCCGAGCGCTCCGTCCAGGAGGCCGAACACCACCAGGCGGCCGAATCGCAGAACGGCGGCCAGGAGCGGGTGCCCGCCCCCAAGGGGGTCCCCACCCCCAAGGACCTGGCCGCACTCCGCGGACCGGGCACGCAGGCGGCCCAGCACCCCGTGAACGCGACACTGCGCTGGTCCTCGGACAAGGGCTGGGTCGACCGGCCCGGCGGCGCCACGGAGCCCCCCGAGGCCGCCGCGCTGCCCACGCTCGCCCAGCTCACCTCCGCGGAGCAACGCTGGGCGGACCGCGAGGAGGACATCACCACCGTCGGCGGTGACCCCTACGAGGTCGGCCAGGTCTTCGCGCGCCGCTGGATGGGGCGCCTCACCGACCCGAGCCATCTGCAGAAGCTGTCGGCGATGTACCCGAGGGTTCCGCACCGGGTGGACGGCGAGCTGCTGCGCTACGCGGCCCGCTTCGGCCTGCTCGCGCACAAGGACGACCAGATCGACGAGCACGACCGCTATGCGATCCGGGCCGGATTCTGGCGGGAGATCGATGTGCGCACCGCGACGGAGCACGCGCCCGTCGGAGAGTGATCCGAAGCCGTCGGCGAAGGCCCGCGGAGGCCTTCGCCCGGAGTCCGCCGCCGCCCCGATCGCGTAACAGGGCAGCGGACCACGTACTCTCGTCCTTCGTGAGTACGCGCACGGCACAGGCAGTCCGAATGGGACACAGGGGCGATGTCGTGTGCGCCGTGCGAGGTCTCACCAAGACCTATCCGGCGGTCCGCGGCCGTCGTGGCACCCCGGCGGCACCCGAGGTCAGGGCCACCGACGGGGTACGTCTGGACATCCGCCGGGGCGAGATCTTCGGGCTGCTCGGACCGAACGGCGCCGGCAAGTCCACCCTCGTACGCCAGCTCACCGGGCTGATGCGCCCCGACAGCGGCAGCGTCGAGATCCTCGGGCACGACATCGTGCGCCATCCCGAGCGGGCGGCCCGGATCCTCGCCTACCTCGGGCAGGAGTCCACCGCCCTGGACGAGCTGACCGTGTCCCTCGCCGCCGAGACGACCGGGCGGCTGCGCGGGCTCGACCTGCGCGCGGCCCGGGCCGAGCGGGACGCCGTCCTCGACGAACTGGGCCTCGCCCCGCTCGCCTCCCGCCCCCTGAAGAAACTCTCCGGCGGGCAGCGCAGGCTCGCCTGCTTCGCCGCCGCGCTCGTCGGGCGGCGCCCGCTGCTCGTCCTCGACGAACCCACCACCGGCATGGACCCCGTCGCCCGGCGCGCCGTCTGGGCCGCCGTCGACCGGCGCCGCGCGGAGCACGGCGCCACGGTCCTGCTCGTCACCCACAACGTCATCGAGGCCGAGACGGTCCTCGACCGGGTCGCCGTCCTCGACGAGGGCCGGGTCATCGCCTGCGACACCCCGGCCGGGCTCAAGGAACGGGTCGCGGGCGAGGTGCGGGTCGAACTCGTCTGGCGCGAGAGCGCCCCGCTGCACGTCCCCGAGGTCGCCGCGCTGCGGGACCGCGCCGTCGAGTCGGGCCGCCGCTGGACACTGCGGCTCGCGCCCGAGGAGGCCCGCGCGGCCGTGGCCACGGTCACCGGCGGGGCCGCCTTCGCCGCCCTCGACGACTTCACGCTGGCCACGCCGAGCCTGGAGGATGTGTACCTGGCGCTCGGGGGCCACGCGACCCAGGGACTGGTGAAGGCGTGAGCGTCCGGGATGTGGAATCCGTACGGGAGAGGGGCGTCGTACGTGTGGGGAACAGGACGGCTGCCGGAGTGAAGGGGAGCAGTTCGACGTGAGTGCCGTACCCGCTGGAGTCCTGCCGGGCAGCGCGCTGCCGCTGGCCGAGGACGCCGGTGCCGCCGCGGAGCTGGGGCCGCGTGCGCGGCTGTGGCCGTCGCTGGCCGCCGTGTACCGGGCGCAGCTCTCCCGGGCCCGCGTCGCGCGGATCCCGCTGCTGTTCGTGGCCACCTTCCAGTCCGTCGGCATCATGATCATGATGCGCGGGGTGGTGGACGATGGCGCCGAGGCGCGCGCCGTGGTGGCCGGGTCGACCGTCCTGGTCGTCGCCTTCGTCGCCCTCAACCTGCTCGCGCAGTACTTCGGGCAGCTGCGGGCGAGCGGCGGGCTCGACCACTACGCGACGCTGCCGGTGCCGCCGGCGGCCGTGGTGCTCGGCGCCGCGGGCGCGTACGCGTCCTTCACGGTGCCCGGCACCGCCGTCACCGCCGTCTTCGGGTGCCTGCTCTTCGGGCTGCCGCTGGCCCACCTGTGGGTGCTCGCCGCGGTCGTCCCGCTCGCGGGCGCCGCGCTGGCCGGGCTCGGGGCCGCGTTCGGGCTGCTCGCCCCGCGGCCCGAGCTCGCCACCCTGCTCGGCCAGCTGGGCATGTCCGCGGCCCTGCTGCTGGGCGTGCTCCCGGCCGACCGGATGCCGGCCCCGGTGCAGTACGCCCGCGATCTGCTGCCCTCGACCTATGGTGTCGAGGCGTTCGCGCGCACGTTCGGGGCGCATCCCGACTGGGCCGTCGTCCTCGGCGATCTGGCCGTCTGCGCGGGCGTCGGGGTGGCCTCGCTGGCCCTCGCGGCCTGGGCCTACCGCCGGGCGGCCGTCCGGTGACGCGGCCGACAGCGGGGCCTGGCACGATGGCAGGGTGACCGCTCCGCTGACTCCGCCTCCGCCGCCGCACGAACAGTCCCCGCAGGACCGGCAGCAACCGCACCCTGCCTGGCAGGCTCCGCACGCTCCCGGCCCCGCGGGTTACCCCGTGTATCCGGCCGCGTACGAGGCCTCCTACGGACAGGACGGGCCCGGGATGAAGACCGAACTGCGGGAGGCCGCCGTGATCACGATCGCGGTCGCGCTCGCGGGAGCTCTGCTCGGGGTGCTCTGGTCCTGGCTGACGCCTCATGTGCCACTGATCGCGGACGCCACCGCGGTGTACCTCAAGGACACCGAGGGGGAGCAGGCCATCGGTGTCGACGGAACCTTCACTCTCCTCGCGCTGGGCTTCGGAGCCCTGAGCGCTCTGGTCGTGTTCCTCGTACGACGGCGCGGCGGTGTGCCCCTGGTGATCGCGCTCGCCGTCGGAGGCCTGCTCGGATCGCTCCTCGCCTGGCGGATCGGGGTCTGGCTCGGACCCCCGCAGAACGTGGTCGCGCACGCCAAGGCCGTGGGCAAGGGCGTCACGTTCTCCGCTCCGCTGAAGCTCGGCGCCAAGGGCGCGCTGCTGGCGTGGCCCCTGAGCGCGATGGTGGTCCACCTCGGCCTCATGGCCCTGTTCGGCCCCCGGGATCCCGACCCGTACGACCAGAACCCCTACCCGGCCACGCCGCCGGGACCTCCCGCCGCTTAGCCGGGGCCGCTTGATCGGACGAGGCGGGACAGGGCCGGCCGGGCACCTCACGAGAGGCTGCCGGGCCGGCCCTTCGGTGTGGAACGAGGGTCAGGCCGGACGGCGGCCGTGGTTCGAGCGGCCCTTCTTGACGCGCCACTTGCGTTTCCGCGTTTTCTTCGACATGCCACTCGTGCTTAACCGAGGGCGGGACATCCGTCGAGGGCCCATACGCGCCACGGCGGACGCGGGCGTCGAGGAGTCCCCGAGCCCCGTCCGCCGGGACCGCGCGGGCGCCGGCCGGTTGCGCCCGCCCGACGGGGGCGGGCGTCGAGGGGTCCCGTGCGCCGGAACGGGTGCCGGCGTAGAGGGGGTACGCACGCCCGACCGACGCCGCCCACGTCGACGCCGGGCGGGGAGCCCGTCCGCCACCCGCAAGGGCGGCGAACCGGCATCGGGTCACGCACGTTCGGCGAGTGCCGGCGGCGAGGGGTTACGCGCGCCCCACGGGCGCGGACACCGCTTCTGTGAGCTTCGCGAGGTCGGTGGGGGAGAGTTCGACCTCCAGGCCGCGGCGGCCCGCCGAGACGCAGATCGTGGCGTGGCCGGAGGCCGAGGCGTCCAGCACGGTGCGCAGCTTCCTGCGCTGGCCGAGCGGCGAGATGCCCCCGCGGACGTACCCCGTCGTGCGCTCGGCGGCCGCCGGGTCGGCCATCGCCGCCCGTTTGCCGCCCACCGCCGTGGCGAGGGCCTTCAGGTCCAGGGAACCCGCCACCGGGACGACCGCGACCACGAGCGCGCCGTCCACGTCCGCCACCAGGGTCTTGAAGACCCTCTCCGGCGAGACGCCCATCGCCTCGGCCGCCTCGTCGCCGTAGGAGGGGTGGGACGGGTCGTGCTCATAGGCGTGGACGGTGTACGGGACGCCCGCCTCCGTCAGCGCCACCGTCGCCGGGGTGCCGCCGGACTGCTGCTTCTTCGCCTTCTTGGCCATCGACCTTCTCGCAAGCGTCAGTTCAGGCTCGTCGGGCCGCGCGTCAGGTCCGACGCGGGCAACGAGGGCAGATTACGGATGATGGCCGTCTCCGCGCGCAGCACCTTCAGCTCCTCGCGCAGTCGGGACGCCGTGTCGGAGGCCTGCAACAGCCGCTGTCTGGCCGGGACGTCCAGCATCACGGCGGCCGCGACGAGGTAGGAGACGACCGCCGGTTCGTCCGGCAGGTCCGCGCCGGTCGACAGCGAGCGCTCCCGCGCTCCGGCCAGCCGCTTCTGGTACTGGCGGAAGGCGCGCAGAACGCCCTCGGCGAGCGCCCCGGCCTCGTCCCCCGCGTCCTCGGGGAGTTCCTCCAGCTCGGCCGTCAGGAACGCCCCGGAGGCGTCCACGGACAGCAGCCGCACGCGAGTGGTGCCGGTCGCCAGCACCTCGAAGCTGCCGTCGGCCCGCTCGTGGACGGTCGCCGCGTCCGCGATGCAGCCCACCTCGTGGAAGGCCTTGAGCGGATCGTCGCCGAAGCCGGCGGCGGCCCCGCGCTCGGGCACGGCGGTCCCGTCCGGCATACCGGGCGCGCTGGGCGAGACCTCATGGCCGTCGCGGATGGCGACGACGGCGAATCGGCGGGGTTCGTCCTCGGGCGTCTTGAGCAGATCGCGCATCATGGCGCGATAACGCTCCTCGAACACGTTGAGAGGAAGCACGAGCCCGGGGAACAACACCGAGTTCAGGGGGAAGAGCGGGAGCCGGACGGTGGTCACGACGCGAAAGCCTAATGGTCGACGGAGGGGACGCGTCCGCCGTGCCCACTCCATGGATGCCGAACGGGCACGGGATCGCGCAGCGGAAGCCCCGAGGCGACCTCCAGACGGACACCGTCGCGCAGCTCCAGGAACCGGGCGAGCGGGTCCTCGGAGACCCGGTCCCAGGGGAACGAGGTCACGTACGGGCCGATGAGACGCAGCTGCTCCAGGGCGTCCTGCCAGCGCTCCAGCCGGACCAGGACGTACGTCAGCAGGTTGCGCACCTCGGCGGGCCACGGATCGGCGGCCGCGTAGGTCGCGGAGACCGAGATCGCGAAGTCGGCGGCGGCGTCCAGGCGCTCGCGCGGCACCTCGGGACCGCCGCCCTCGGTCAGATAGGCGAAGGCCGCGCGCACCGGCAGCGCCTGGACCAGGGAGCCAGGCAGCGCGTCCTGAGCGGCCGGCTCGGCGAAGTCGAAGCACTCGCTGTGCGAGCCGTACCAGGCGGCCGAGAGGTACTGGAGAGCGGCCACATGGCAGCCGTAGTGGTGCGGGGAGCGCCGGACGGCCTCCGTCCACAGCTGCTCGAACTCGGTGTGCCCGACGTTGGTGCCGCGGGCGTGGTCGAGCGCGATCCGCCACGGCACCGGGTCGCGCGGATCGCCCTCGGCGGCGGACATGATCAGCGGGCCGACCTCGCGCAGCAGTTCCACCCGTGCGGGCGACTCCCAGCCGCGCCGGACCGCCAGTTCGGCCCTGACGAGGAGGGCGTCCGGGTCGTGCGGATCGGCGGCCTGCCACTCCCTCAGCCATTCGTCGCGGGAGCGCGCGAAGGCGGCGAGACGCGTGGCGTACCGGTCGCGGTTCTCCCACTCGGCGGACTCGCGGGTGGTGGCCAGCAGCTCGGCCGCGGGCAGGTACTCGCCCCTGGCCGCCGCTATGAGCGCGGGGCCCAGCCGGTGGTCGGGGGCGTCGAGCAGCACCTCCTCGTCGGCCGGCAGTCCGGCGGCGAGGCGTGAGGTGTTCCGTGCCATCCGGGCCGTACGGAGGAGTGCGCGCAGCAGTGCCATGGTGTCGACCATTGAAAACCGCAGGTCGGAGCTGTGCCAGAGGTTTGCGGTGACGCTTTCGTAAATGCCGATTGGTTGTGCGGTATGCGGTCAAGGACGAGTAAAAGGGTCGTGTGCATCCGGTGTGCGACGACGGCGACTGTGCGAGGGGCCGGACGCGGGACGACTCGACGGTCCTGGCGACTCCCCGGCTGCGGCGCCGACGCCGCAGCCGGGGAGTCGCCCGCAACGACGCCCTTGCCCTGGCGTCCGGCGCCTCCGTGTCCCCGTGAAGGCGCTCTCGTACCGGCGTCCGCCGGGTCCCCGCGTCAGCCGCGGCGCAGCAGCCGGGTGGCCCCCGCGGCCACCGTCGTCGCCAGGATCCAGCCGAGGAGGACCACCGCCGCCGCCAGCCACTGCCAGCCGCCGCGCAGCTGCCAGAAGCTGACCTGGCCCAGGTCGATGACCGGCAGCAGCAGGTCCAGGGCGTAGAGCGAGGCGTTCCACGGGGGGTGCCCGTCGCCGTTGACCGACTGATGGCCGGCGTGCGCGAAGGCGACCGATGTCGTCGCCCACAGCACCGCCATCCACAGGGCCGCCCGGCCCGGCCGGTACCCGTAGGCGACCGTCCAGTCCTGCGCGTAGCCCCACAGCTTGGCGGCCAGCGGCAGGGTCTCGCGGCGGCGGCGCTGCTTTTCGAGCAGTACCTCGCGGGCGTCCTCGTCCTCACCGGAGTCGCGCAGCACGGCGGCGAGACGCTCGTACGGCTCCGGGGCGTACTCGGCGGTCGCCGCCGCCACCCACTCCAGCCGCCGGGTCAGCGGGAAGGCGCCCTGCGGAACCAGGTTCTCGTACGTGAAGCCGCCCATGTGCAGGCTGCCGGGTCCCGGCCAACTGGACGCCCGGTCGACCAGGTTGACGATCCGCGCGCCGGACAGCACGACCTTGCCGCGCTCGGGCCGCTCGCCGAGGAAGCGCAGCTCGGGCGTCTGGACCCGGAGCAGCGACAGCTCCTGGTCGTCGTCGAAGGTGAAGCGGGCCCGGTCGAAGTCGATCGCGTCACCGAACCGCCCGTCGTCCAGGCGGATGCCGCCCTGGCACTCGAACCGCTGCACCAGCGTGCCGCGCGCCGGAGTGGTGCCGCTGGTCATCAGCGGATTACCGAGGCCGGCGGGGGTCATGTACAGCGTGCGGTTGACGGTCAGCTGGGGGGCGTTGAGGGCGAGCCGGGTGTACGGGTTGTTCAGCCTGCTGCCGCGCAGGCTCAGCGACACGCCGACGGTGGCGCCGCGCAGACTCAGCTCGCCGTGCGACTCCAGCATCTCGGCCTGGAGATCCTGCCCGACGGTCATGCCGTCGCCGGTGATCGAACGCCCGCGCCGGTCCCGGTAGACCACGGCCTGGTTGAGCAGCAGATCCGTGCCGATGTGCGCGTCGGTCAGCCGTACCCCGTTGTGGAAGTGGCAGCGCGGCAGATGCAGATCGCCCTCGGTGTGCAGCCGGGCCGCCTCCAGACGCGGCACCGCGCAGTTCACCAGCCGCACGGTCGTGAACCGCGACTCCGGCAGCAGGACCTCCTTCTCGAACCGGCAGCCCTTCAGCTCCACGTACGGCACCACCGTGCCGCCCGCGAGGTCGAGCACATCGGTGATCCGTACGCCGGTCAGCTTCAGCGAGGCGACCCGGCCCTGGAGGGCGGGCGGCCCGTCGAGCAGCAGCCAGGCCACTATCCGGGCCCGGACACTGCGCTCGGGTCCCCAGGGATGGCCGCCGTGCGGATCGTCGACGGTCGTGTCCCCGCTGCGCAGGTCGTACACGCTGCCGTTGCGGAAGGCCTGCCACATCCCGGCCTCGGTGGCGGTCAGTTCGTCCGGCAGGTCCCCGGTGCGCAGGCCGGCACCCTCAGTCACGGCACGTCCCTTCCTCCCCAGCTACTCACGGGTTTCGTACCTTCGTGCAATGCCCGCTCAGTGACCGCCCGAACGCTACTGGTGACGAGGATCTTCCCGTGAACCGAAGGTGGCTTGTATCAGCCATTGATACGGGCGTCCGACGCCTTGTCGCCGTCTGAGAGAATTGAGCCCGTGCTGCAACATTTCCGGATGGCCCGAATCGATCTGCGCGGCGATGCCCTCCCTGAAGGCCCCGCCCTGCGCGACCTGCTGCCCCGAGCCGACTTCGACGTCTCGGCCGCCCTGGAGAAGGTGCGACCGATCTGCGAGGCCGTGCATCATCGGGGCGACGCGGCGCTGATCGACTACGCGGAGAAGTTCGACGGAGTACGGCTGGAGTCCGTCCGCGTTCCGGCCCAGGCCATCGCCGACGCCCTGGAGCAGCTCGACCCCGCCGTGCGCGCGGCCCTGGAGGAGTCCATCCGCCGCGCCCGGCTCGTCCACCGTGAACAGCGCCGGACGACGCACACCACCCAGGTCGTGCCCGGCGGTTCGGTCACCGAGAAGTGGGTGCCGGTCGAGCGGGTGGGGCTGTACGCGCCCGGCGGCCGGTCGGTGTACCCGTCGTCGGTGATCATGAACGCCGTCCCGGCGCAGGAGGCCGGCGTCCCCTCCATGGCGCTGGCGTCCCCGCCGCAGAAGGAGTTCGGCGGCCTTCCGCACCCCACGATCCTCGCCGCCTGCGCGCTGCTCGGCATCGACGAGGTGTACGCGGCCGGAGGCGCCCAGGCCGTCGCGATGTTCGCGTACGGCACCGAGTCCTGCGCCTCGGCCCCCATGGTCACGGGTCCGGGCAACATCTGGGTCGCCGCCGCCAAGCGCTACTTCACCGGCCGGATCGGTATCGACGCCGAGGCCGGCCCGACCGAGATCGCGGTCCTCGCCGACGACACCGCCGACCCGGCGCACGTCGCCGCCGACCTGATCAGCCAGGCCGAGCACGACCCCCTCGCCGCCGCCGTCCTGGTCACCGACTCGCCGGCCCTCGCGGACGCCGTGGAGAAGGAGCTGGAGCCGCAGGTCGCGGCCACCAAGCACATCGACGACCGGATCGTCCCGGCCCTGAACGGCAGACAGTCCGCGATCGTCCTCGTCGACGGCATCGACGAGGGCCTGCGGGTCGTCGACGCGTACGGCGCCGAGCACCTGGAGATCCAGACCGCCGACGCGGCCGCGGTCGCCGACCGGGTCAGGAACGCCGGAGCGGTCTTCGTCGGCCCCTGGGCCCCGGTCTCGCTCGGCGACTACGCGGCGGGCTCCAACCACGTGCTGCCCACCGGCGGCTGCGCCTGCCACTCATCGGGCCTGTCCGTCCAGTCCTTCCTGCGCGGCATCCACATCGTCGACTACACGAAGGACGCGCTCGCGGACGTGGCGCACCACGTGGTGACGCTCGCGGAGGCGGAGGACCTGCCCGCGCACGGCGCGGCGGTCAAGGCGAGGTTCGGCTGGAAGGTACCCGAGGGCAAGTGACCGGCATCGACGATCTCCCCGTACGGGACGAACTGCGCGGCAAGACCCCCTACGGCGCACCCCAACTCGACGTCCCCGTACGCCTGAACACCAACGAGAACCCCTACCCGCTGCCCGAACCGCTCGTCGAGCGGATCGCCGAGCGGGTCCGCGAGGCCGCCCGCGGACTCAACCGCTACCCCGACCGGGACGCGGTGGAGCTGCGCACCGAGCTGGCCGCCTATCTGACGAAGACCGGCAAGCACCCGGTCACCGTCGAGAACGTCTGGGCCGCCAACGGCTCCAACGAGGTCATCCAGCAACTGCTCCAGACCTTCGGCGGACCCGGCCGCACGGCGATCGGCTTCGAGCCGTCGTACTCGATGCACGCGCTCATCGCGCGCGGCACGGGCACGGCCTGGATCTCGGGCCCCCGGGGCGAGGACTTCACCATCGACCCCGCCGCTGCCGAGCGGGCCATCGCCGAGAACCGGCCGGACGTCGTTTTCATCACCACCCCCAACAACCCCACGGGCAACGCGGTCCCGCCCGAGACGGTCCTCGCGCTCTACGAGGCCGCGCAGGCGGCGAAGCCGTCGATGGTCGTGATCGACGAGGCGTACATCGAGTTCAGCCACGGCGACTCGCTGCTGCCGCTGCTCGAAGGACGGCCGAATCTCGTCGTCTCCCGGACGATGTCGAAGGCCTTCGGCGCGGCGGGACTGCGCCTCGGCTATCTCGCCGCCCACCCGGCGGTGGTCGACGCCGTCCAGCTCGTACGACTGCCCTACCACCTGTCGGCCATCACCCAGGCGACCGCGCTGGCCGCCCTGGAACACACCGACACCCTGCTCGGATACGTGGAGCAGCTCAAGGCCGAGCGGGACCGGCTCGTCACCGAACTGCGCGCGATGGGCTGCGAGGTGACCGAGTCGGACGCGAACTTCGTGCAGTTCGGGCGGTTCGCCGACGCCCACACCGCCTGGCGGAAGATCCTCGACCAGGGCGTCCTGGTCCGGGACAACGGCGTACCGGGGTGGCTGCGGGTCTCCGCCGGAACCCCGAAGGAAAACGACGCGTTCCTCGACGCGGTACGTGAACTACTGGGCTCTGCGGGGGACACCCCCGCACCCCCGAAGGAGCAGAGCGCATGAACCGCGTAGGACGCGTGGAGCGGGTGACGAAGGAGACGTCGGTCCTCGTCGAGATCGATCTCGACGGCTCCGGCAAGGTCGACGTGGCCACCGGCGTCGGCTTCTACGACCACATGCTCGACCAGCTCGGCCGGCACGGTCTGTTCGACCTGACCGTGAAGACCGAGGGCGATCTGCACATCGACTCGCACCACACCATCGAGGACACCGCCCTCGCGCTGGGCGCCGCCTTCAAGCAGGCACTCGGCGACAAGGTGGGGATCTACCGCTTCGGCAACTGCACCGTCCCGCTGGACGAGTCGCTCGCCCAGGTGACCGTCGACCTGTCCGGCCGCCCCTACCTCGTGCACACCGAGCCCGAGAAGATGGCGCCGATGATCGGCGAGTACGACACGACGATGACCCGGCACATCCTGGAGTCCTTCGTCGCCCAAGCCCAGATCGCACTGCACGTGCACGTGCCCTACGGACGCAACGCGCACCACATCGTGGAGTGCCAGTTCAAGGCGCTGGCCCGTGCTCTGCGGTACGCCTCCGAGCGCGACCCGCGCGCCGCCGGAATCCTCCCCTCCACTAAGGGCGCACTGTGACAGGCCTTTCCAGCATTCTCATCGTCGTCGGACTCTTCCTCCTCGGAGGGATCTACTCCTTCGTCAAGCAGGACATGCCGAAGAGCCTGGTCGTGCTGCTCTCGATAGGCGCCGCGATGTGTCTTGTCGCGGGCGTCATGAGGCTGGAGGTGTGGAGTTGAGCGCACCCAAAAAGGTCGTCGTCTTCGACTACGGCTTCGGAAACGTACGGTCGGCCGAGCGCGCCCTCGCCCGCGCGGGCGCCGAGGTCGAGATAACGCGCGACTTCGACACCGCGATGAACGCGGACGGGCTGCTGGTGCCCGGGGTCGGCGCCTTCGCCGCCTGCATGCAGGGCCTCAGGGAAGCCCGCGGCGACTGGATCATCGGCCGCCGGCTGTCCGGTGGCCGTCCCGTCATGGGCATCTGCGTCGGCATGCAGATCCTCTTCTCGCGCGGCATCGAGCACGGCGTGGAGACCGAGGGCCTCGACGAGTGGCCGGGCACGGTGGGGCCGCTGCGGGCCGACATCGTGCCGCACATGGGCTGGAACACGGTAGAGACCCCGGCCGGCTCGCAGGCCTTCGCGGGCCTCGACACCGACGCGCGCTTCTACTTCGTCCACTCCTACGCCGTCCACGACTGGTCCCTCGAAGTCGGCAACCCCTTGCTGCGCGCCCCCGTGGTGACCTGGTCCACGCACGGCAAGCCCTTCGTGGCGGCCGTCGAGAACGGCGCTCTGTGGGCCACCCAGTTCCACCCCGAGAAGTCCGGCGACGCCGGAGCCCAGCTCCTCACCAACTGGATCGGAACACTGTGAGCAAGCTCGAACTCCTCCCCGCCGTCGACGTCCGCGACGGCCAGGCCGTCCGTCTCGTGCACGGCGAGTCCGGGACCGAGACCTCCTACGGCTCCCCCCTGGAGGCCGCCCTGGCCTGGCAGAGCGCGGGCGCCGAGTGGCTGCACCTCGTCGACCTGGACGCCGCGTTCGGCACCGGCGACAACCGGGACCTGATCTCCGAGGTCACCAAGGCGATGGACATCAAGGTCGAGCTGTCCGGCGGCATCCGCGACGACGCCTCCCTGGCGGCCGCCCTCGCGACCGGCTGCACCCGCGTCAACCTCGGCACCGCCGCCCTGGAGACCCCCGAGTGGGTCGCCAAGGTCATCGCCGAGCACGGCGACAAGATCGCGGTCGGCCTCGACGTCCGCGGCACGACCCTGCGCGGCCGCGGCTGGACCCGCGACGGCGGCGACCTCTACGAGACGCTGGAGCGCCTCAACTCCGAGGGCTGCGCCCGCTATGTGGTGACGGACATCGCCAAGGACGGCACGCTCCAGGGCCCGAACCTGGAGCTGCTGCGCACGGTGTGCGCGGCGACCGACCGTCCGGTGGTCGCCTCCGGCGGGGTGTCGTCGCTGGACGACCTGCGCGCCATCGCCGAACTCGTGCCGCTCGGCGTCGAGGGCTCCATCGTCGGCAAGGCCCTGTACGCGAAGGCGTTCACCCTCGAAGAGGCCCTGGAGGCGGTAGCCCGGTGAGCGCCGTCCGCCGCGTTGCGACCGGCGCGCCCTGGGAGGACACCTTCGGGTACTCCCGCGCGGTGGAGCTGCCCAACGGTCTGGTCCTGGTGTCCGGCTGCACCTCCGTGATCGACGGCCAGATCGCCGAAGGTGACCCGTACGAGCAGGCGCTCAACTCCTTCAACGCCGCGTTCGCGGCGCTGGGGCAGCTCGGCCTCGGCCGCGACGACGTCGTCCGTACGCGCATGTACATCACCCACGCCCGGGACGTGGAGGCCGTCGGCCGCGCCCACAAGCTGCTGTTCGACGCGGTCCGCCCCGCCGCATCCATGATCATCGTCGCGGGTCTGGTGGACTCGCGTCTGGTGGTCGAGGTCGAGGTGGAGGCGTTCCGCGCGGGCGAGGACCGTACAGAGCCGTCGGGCGAGGACCGTACAGAGTTGTCGGGCGAGGACCGCACGGAACAGTCCGGCGAGGACCTCACAGAGCAGGGAGAAGCGCGGTCATGACCCTGGCGGTCCGAGTGATTCCCTGCCTGGACGTGGACAACGGCCGGGTGGTCAAGGGCGTCAACTTCCAGAACCTGCGCGACGCGGGCGACCCCGTCGAGATGGCCAAGGTGTACGACGCCGAGGGCGCCGACGAGCTCACGTTCCTCGACATCACCGCCTCCTCGGGCAACCGTGAGACCACGTACGACGTGGTGCGTCGCACGGCCGAGCAGGTCTTCATCCCGCTGACGGTCGGCGGCGGTGTCCGCACCGCCGAGGACGTCGACAGGCTGCTGCGGGCGGGCGCCGACAAGGTCGGCGTCAACACGGCCGCCATCGCCCGGCCCGACCTCATCCGGGAGATCGCGGAGCGGTTCGGGCGGCAGGTGCTCGTGCTGTCGGTGGACGCGCGCAGGACCGGGAACGGGTCCTTCGAGGTGACCACCCACGGCGGCCGCAAGGGCACCGGCATCGACGCCGTCGAGTGGGCCCACCGGGCCGCCGCGCTGGGCGCGGGCGAGATCCTGCTCAACTCGATGGACGCGGACGGCACGAAGGACGGCTACGACCTCGAGATGATCGAGGCCGTACGCAAGCACGTCAGCGTTCCGCTGATCGCCAGCGGCGGTGCCGGCCGGCTCGACCACTTTCCGCCGGCCATCGAGGCGGGCGCCGACGCGGTGCTGGCCGCGTCCGTCTTCCACTTCGGTGACCTGCGGATCGGCGAGGTCAAGGAGACCCTGCGAGGGGCGGGGCACCCCGTCCGCTGACGATTCCGCAACACCCGTATCACCGTCACGGCCCGCACCCCGGCAGCCCCCGCTGTCGCGTGCGGGCCGTGTTCTGTGTTTCGTGGGAAGGCGTGTTCCGCGGGGAGCGGTGTCTGCGGGAAGAGGCGTCCGCCGTTGGGTCGCTGACGCGCGGTTCGTGCGGGGGCGACAGGGGCGCGGTGGGCCAAGACCGGTGATTCCGCCGATGTACGGGCCGGGTCCGGGGCGGACAGTTGCCACCGCAACCACCGAGACGGACCCCCGCCGTTTCGCGGCGCGCGCCTTCAACACCCCATGCCAGGGCGGCGCTTCGACCGCGGCGCGGGTCCGTCCTCCCTCACCGAGAGGATGCACCCACCGTGCAGCACCCGAACCGCGCACTCCCCGCCGCACCCGTCGGCCCCGACCCGTCCCGCCGCCGCCCGCACCGGCTCACGAGCCGTCTGGTGCGGGCCGGACTCGCCGTGCTCCTGGCCGCGGGCGGCCTCGTCGCCGCGCAGGCCACCGGGGCACAGGCCATCGGAGCACCGGCCGTCTCGGCGCGGGCCGCCACGAACCCGTACGAGCGCGGCCCCGCGCCCACGAACGCGAGCATCGAGGCGGTCACCGGTTCCTACGCCGTCTCCCAGACCACCGTCTCCGCGCTGTCCGTGAGCGGCTTCGGCGGCGGCACCGTCTACTACCCGACCTCGACCAGCGACGGCACCTTCGGCGCGGTCGCCATCGCACCCGGGTACACCGCCTACCAGTCGTCCATCGCCTGGCTCGGTCCCCGGCTCGCCTCCCAGGGCTTCGTGGTGTTCACCATCGACACCCTCACCACTCTCGACCAACCCGCCAGCCGGGGAAAGCAGTTGCTGGCCGCGCTCGACTACCTGACCCAGAGCAGTTCCGTGCGGACCAGGATCGACAGCAGCCGGCTCGGTGTCATGGGCCACTCGATGGGCGGTGGCGGCACGCTGGAGGCCGCGAAGAGCCGCCCCTCGCTCCAGGCGGCGATCCCGCTCACCGGCTGGAACCTGGACACCACCTGGCCGGAGATCAAGACGCCGACCCTGATCGTGGGCGCCGACGGTGACACCATCGCGCCGGTGGCCACGCACTCCGAGCCCTTCTACGCGAGTCTGCCGAGCACGCTCGACAAGGCGTACCTGGAGCTCAGGGGCGCCACCCACTTCACGCCCAACAGCCCGAACACGACGATCGCCAAGTACAGCATCTCGTGGCTGAAGCGGTTCATCGACAACGACACCCGCTACGAGCAGTTCCTCTGCCCGCTGCCGCAGCCCTCTTCGACCATCGTCGCCTACCAGGGCAACTGCCCGCACACCTCCTGACCCACCCCGCACGGTCCGACCCGTGCGGTCCGACCCGTGCGCAGGCGACGGCCGCCGTTTCCGGTGGCCGTCACCCGCGCGTGTGTCCTGCGCTCCGCCCGGCGGTCCTTGTGCGGGCGCACAAGCCTTGCCCGCCGGGCCTGGGAGCGCGCCCAGTCGTCATCCCAGGGAGGGCCTTGTCCGCCCAGGTCAGATGGGGTTTCCGGGCTCGCGGGGACAAGTGAACGAGGGACTTCCGCCTTCGTTTACGCGGAAGTAACGTGACGGTCGTGACTGGAAACGCGACTGCGCGAAGTCCCCTCCGGACGGCGGCCCGGAACTCGTTACCGCCGCTCGCCCGAGGTGCGTCGAACGACCCGGGCCAGAGCCGCGGCCCCGGTCGGCCGCTCGCCCCCGGACACGAGCCGGAACCGCTCCCCGTGCCGGGTTCCACCGCACCGCCGCCCACCGCGCCGGGCCCGGCGACAGTCCTCCGCGCCGCCGTTCGCGCCGCTGTTCGCAGCGACGGGAACCGGCGCCGGCGGCCTGAGCGGCCGGACTGTTCGGAGCCCCGGTCCGGCCGCGTCCGTACGACCGCCGTACGGGCCGACCCACCCGCGGTATACGACCCCGGCGTGACCGGCGTGACCGGCGTGACCGGCGTGACCGGCGTGACCGACCGGCCCGGCGCTACCGGTGCAACCGGCGCGATCCGCACGACCGATGAGACCGGCGTTACCGATGAGACCGGCGTGACCGACCTGGCCAACGTGGCCGGCATGACCGGCGCGATCGGCGCGCCCGACCCCACCCGCCCGACCGGCCCGACCGGCCCGACCGGCGTCCCGGTGTTCGCGGCCGGGGAAGGGGCTGAGCCTGGTGCGCCGCCCGGCGTGGATGGCGTCGTGTGCTCGGGTTCGGCTGCCTTGTGCGGGGCTCCGGCGGGACTGCTGCTGCTGGTGGCGGCCGAGCGGGAGCGGGACGCGAGGGCCGCCGGGGCGGATGCCGCGCTGATTCTCAGGGCGGCCGGGGCGGGCGGACTCGACGCGGTCGCCCTCGACGCCGCCGAGGCCGCCGGACTCCTGCAACTCGCCGGAGGCCGCATCCGCCCGTCCGATCCGAGCGTGGCCCGCGCCGTCTACGCGACCGTGCCGCCCGCCCGTCGGCGCGCGGCCCACCGTCTGCTGGCCGATGCCCACACCGGAGGCCCGGACGCGCTGCCCGTTCTCTTCCACCGGGCCGCGGCGGCAACCGCTCCCGCACCCGGCCTCGGCGACGCGCTCGCCGCCGCGGCGGCGCTGCCGGACGGCGGACCGACGCACGCGGAGCGCTCGGCGGCCTGGGCGCGGTCGGCCGGACTCGCCGCCGGCACGGGGCTGCGCGCCGTCCGCCTGGTCAACGCCGCCGATCAGGCCCGGCTGGCGGGACTGCCGCACCGCGCACGGGAGTTGCTCGCGCAGGCCGAGTGCGAGGGGCCGCACGGCGCCGTGCGGGGTGCGGCCCAACTCGTGGGCGGGCAGCTCGCGCTCCAGGACGGCCCGGTCGCCGACGCCCGCGAAGCCCTGCTGCTGGCCGCCGAGTTGCTGGCCCCCACCGACGCGCACCGCGCCCTGGCCGCCCGGCTCGCCGCCGTCGAGGCGTCCTGGGCGATGGGCGACGCGGCGGCGTGCGTGGAAGCCCTGGACGACACTCCGGCGCGGCCGGAGCACGTTTCGACGAGGCCTGACGACATCCCGGCGCGGCCCGAACACACCCCGGCCCAGCGGGAATCCGACCGGCGGCTCGCTGCGTACCGGGCGGGGATGGCCGCCGTGATGCACGGCCGCGTGGACACCGGACGGCAGCCGTTGCGGGAGGTGGTGGCCGCGGCGGGGGCGGCCGGGGTCCTCGACGGCCCGGAGGCCCTGCTGAGGGCGGGGGGCGCCGCCCTCGTCGTCGGTGACCTCACCGCCGCCTGTCGCGCCAACTCCCGTGCGCTCGCCGTCGCCAGAGCCCGGGGCCCGTACATCCTGGTCGCCCAGGCGCTGGAGCGGCTGGCCTACGGTGAACTGCGGGCCGGCCGCCACGCCCGCGCCCGTGCCCACGCCGAGGACGGCCTGCGCACGGCCCTCGGCACAGGGCAGGACAACCTGGCGGCACACCACCACGCGATCCTCGCGCTCGTGGCGTCGGTCGAGGGCTCTTCGGAGGAGGTCGCGGAACACGCGGCCGCCGCCGAGCGCGTCGCCGCGTCCCACGGTCTGGCGCAGGCGGCCACGCTGTCCCAGTGGGCGCGGGCCCGTGCCGACCTGGCCAGGGGCCGGCTCCCCGAGGCCGCCGCCCGGCTCGGCCCCCTGGTCGGCGCCGGCCCCCGCCGCGGTCACTTCGCGGTACGGATGCTCGCCGTCCCCTGCTTCGTCGAAGCGGCGGCCCGCACCGGACAGACGGAGGCCGCCCGGTCCGCGCTGGCCGAGTTCGCCCACTGGGCCGCACAGGGCGCCGATCCCCAGGCTCCCGCCCAACTGGCCCGCTGCCGTGCGCTGTTGAGCGGCCCCGAGGAATGCGAGGCGCTGTTCACCACCGCGCTCGCCCGACACGAGGAGGCGGCCGGGGACTTCGAACGCGGGCGCACCCAACTCCTCTACGGGGCCTGGCTGCGACGCCGGCGCAGACCGGGTGAGGCCCGTGGCCGCCTGCGGGACGCGCTGGTGTCCTTCGAGCGGGGCGGGGCGCTCGGCTGGGCCGCACAGGCGAGGGCCGAACTGCGCGCGACCGGCGACGCCGGAACGGGTGAACCGGCCGGTCCGCTCACGCTTCTGACGCCCCAGCAGCTGCGGATCGCCCGCTGCGTCGCGGAAGGAGCCACCAACCGCGAAGTGGCGCTGCGCCTGTCCGTGAGCCCCCGCACCGTGGACCACCACCTGCGCAATGTCTTCGCCACCCTCGGGGTCCGCTCCCGCGTCGAGCTCTCCCGTTTGGTGGGCCGGGCCGAGAAGACCGCCGCACACCCCTAGGTACCGACCGGGCGGTATGTCATCCTGCGGGATCAGGAGGTCCGAGCACCCGTGTGCCGCGCGTCGGCCCACCGGGCGGCCCGGACCGAGCCGACTCCGGTGGAGGACAGCGATGCAGCACCTCGTACCCGCCCACGTCCGGTCCCAGCCCGGACCGCGGCCCCCGGTACCGGCCGCCCGCCCGGCCGTCGACGCGGAGGCACTCGCGGTACTGCACCGGGCCGCCCGGGCGCTGATGGCGGGGCTGCCCGAACTCACCGAACGCCTGATGGACCTCCTGAAGGAGCGTGAACCCGCGTACCGCACGGCCATGGAGGCCGACGCGGAGAGCGTGCGCGACGAGGTGCGGCGCTCGTTGCGGCTGAACGTCGGATCCCTGATCCGGCCCGGAGAACTGCGCGAGGCCGCCCACCGCTGCTCCTGGGCCATCGGGCGGGCCCGCGCCGAACGGGGTCTCCCGCTGGACGCCCTGCTGCGCGCCTTCCGGCTGGGCGGCGGCATGATCTGGCAGGAGCTCGTCGACGAGACGACCCGCCGCCACCCCGCCGACGCCCGGCTGCTCGTGCATGTGGCCGCCGACGTCTGGAACTTCGTCGACGACCACTGCGCCGTCGTCGCCGACGCCTACCGCCAGACCGAGCGCGAGCTGATGTGGCGCCGGGAGAACCGGCTGCGGCTGATGACGGCCGCGCTGCTCGACGGCACCGCCCGGATCACCGATCTGCCGGCCACCGCCGCCGCCCTCGGGCTCCCCGAACAGGGCCGGTACGCGGTGGTTCTGGCCCGTCCGCCCGTCGGCCGGGCGTTCGCGGACGTACGGGGCCAGGTGAGCCTCTCCGGCCTGCGGGTCCTCTGGTACCGCGACCGTGACCGGGACGGCGAGGGCAGTTACGGCATCGTCCTGCTCGGCGACCACCCCTGCGACGGGGACGAGCCCGGTCACGGCCACGGGAGCGGCCTCCACGACGGATGCCCCGAGCCGGCGCCCGCCTCGGCGGCCGAGGACGGTCCGGGCAGCGCGGGTGGCCGCGGCGGGGAGCGCCCCAGGGCGCACGGGCTCGACGTGGACGCCGGGGAGATCGCCCGCCGGCTGACCGCCCCGCCGGTGGCCAGGGTCGGGGTAAGCCCGGTGGTGGACGGTCTCGCGGCGATCGGTGACGCCCGTCGTCTGGCCGACACGGCGCTGCGGGCCTGCCCGCGCTCCGGCGGAACCGTCGTACTGGAGGAGCATCTGCCCGCCGCGCTCGTCGTCTCCGCGCCGGTCCTCGGCGCGGCACTCTCCGAGCGGGTTCTCGGGCCGCTGCTGCGGCTGGACCTGTCCGACCGGGACGTCATGCTGGACACGCTGACGGCCTGGCTCGCCTGTGACGGTTCCGCCCAGCGGGCCGCGGGCCGCCTCTACTGCCACCGCAACACGGTCCTGAACCGGCTGCGCCGCTGCGAGCAGCTCACCGGCCGCTCCCTGACCCGCCCCGCGGACGTCGTGGAACTGTCCCTGGCCCTGGCCGCCCACACGCTGCTCGACCCCTGACCCGGCGGACGGCGCGGACGCGAAAGATGCGAAAGAAAAGTTGCGCAATTTTAGTTGCGCAACTTTTCTTTCGCATCTAGGGTCGGGTCATGGCAAGCAAGGAGAACCGCCGGATCGCGGATGTGGGCACGCTCAAGGCCCTTGGGCATCCGCTGCGGATGCGGCTGTACCGCGCTCTGAACGTCGCCGGTGCGGCCACCGCTTCCCAGCTGGGCGAGCAGGTCGACGAGGCGCCCTCGCTCGTCAGCTACCACCTGCGCAAGCTCGCCGAGCACGGGCTGATCGAGGAGGCCGAGCCGCGCAGCGGAGACGGCCGCGAGCGCTGGTGGCAGCCGGCCTCGGACGGCGTCAGCGTCCGGGGCGTCGACTTCCGGGACGCGCCGGAGAAGGAGGCCGCCCATCTCGCCTTCACCAGGCTCTACCACGACCAGCGCAGTGACCTCTACCGGCGCTACCTCGACGAACGGGCCACCTGGTCGACGGAGTGGAACGACGCGTCCGCCGACATGGAGGCGACCTTGCGGCTGACCGCGACCCAACTGGGCGAATTGCAGGCCGAGTTGCTCACCGTCATCCGGAAGTACGACGAGAAGGGCCGCGCGGACGAAGCGGCCGGTGACACCGAAGGGCGCGAGAACGTCGCCCTGCACCTCCACGGATTCCCGTTCCGTGTCTGATCTCCAGAGCGCGCCCGACCCGAGAGGACTCGATCCCGTGACCGCGACCGTCATACCGACCCCCGGACAGGCCCCCGCCGAGGCTTCCACGCAAGCCCCCGGCAGGCCCGCCCACCGCGACGGCAACGTCCTGCGCTGGCTCGGCGCCTACACCTCGTCGATGATCGGCGACAACGTCTTCTACGTCGCGCTGTCCTGGGCCGCCGTCCAGGCCGGTACGCCCTCCGAGGCCGGGCTCGTGATGGCCGTCAGCGCCGTGCCGCGGGCGCTGCTGATGCTCGGCGGGGGAGTGGTCGCCGACCGGTTCGGGCCGAGGAAGGTCGTCATCGGCAGCGACGCGGTGCGCTGCGCGGCCGTGCTGACGGTCGCCGCGCTGCTCTTCGCGACCAGTCCCGGGCTGTGGCTGCTGGCCCTGCTCGCCGTCGTCTTCGGCATCGTCGACGCCGTGTTCATGCCCGCCGTGGGCGCCCTTCCCGCCCGGGTCACCGGCCGGGACCAGCTCGCCCGGGTACAGGGCATGCGGGGTCTCGCGATCCGCTTCGCCAATGTGCTGGGCGCCCCGCTCGGCGGCCTCGCCGTGGCCCTCGGCGGCTCGGCGTCCGCGTTCGCGCTGGCGGGCGCGCTCATCGCCCTGTCGGTACCGCTGCTGATCTCCGTACGCATGCGGGAACTGCCCTCGGACGACACGGCGGACCCGGCGGAACGCACCGCCTGGCGCGACCTCGGTGACGGTCTGCGCTACATCCGCGGCCACCGCGTCCTCGCGCCGCTCATCGTCGCCATCGCCCTCGGCGACCTCGGCTTCGTGGGACCGCTGAACGTGGGACTGGCCCTGCTCGCCGACCGGCGCGGCTGGGGCGCGTCCGGGATGGGCTCTGTGATCGCCGCGTTCGGCGTCGGCGCGGGAGCCGCCGCACTGCTGCTGACCCTGCGCGGACGGCTCCCGCGCGCGGGGAACGTCGCCGCACTGGCCATCCTCGGCGGCTCCGTGGCCATCGGCTCGCTCGCCTTCGTGCCGAGCATCGCCGGGGCCGTCGGCGTCGCCCTCGTCGTCGGACTGCTCGCCGGGCTCAGCGGCGCCCTGTGCGGCGCGCTGCTCCAGACCCAGTCCGACCCCGCCTACCTGGGCCGGGTCACCGCCGTCGCCGGCATCGTCAGCCTGGGTCTCGCACCGCTCAGCATGCCGCTGACCGCCGCCGCGATCGGCTGGTGGGGCACCGGGCCGGTCTTCGTCACCAGCGCCGCGGTGTGCGGCCTCGGCGGGGTCCTCACCCTGTGCGTACGAGACCTGCGGCGCGCCGAACTGCCCCGCTGACCGGAGGCCGCGGATCGCACCTTGCGACCCGGTGGCCGCAGACCAGATCTTGCGGCCCAGCCGCGACCGAACGGCCCTGGGGGCCCGGTCGCGGCCCAACGGTCCTGTCGACCGGTGGCGGCAATGGCCCTTGCGGCCTGGCGGCGGTGGAGCGGTCCTGGCGGCGCGCTGGTAGCTGAAGGGGCCTCGCGGCCGGTGGCCGTCGGATCGGACCTGGCGACCCGGCCGTAGCCGAAAGGACCTCGGAGCCTGGCGTTGGCGAAGGCGTCGGCGACCGGTGGCGGCGGAACCGGCCCGGGGGTGGGGCCGAAGGGGCTCGTGACCGGTGCCGGATGGGGAGGCCGGTGGCCGGTGGCCAGCGGCCTAGATGCCCAGTTGCTTCGCCTCGTGGAGCTTGGTGATCGCGTCCTTGTCGCCGTCCAGCTCGACGTCCGCCACGCTCTGCCGGCCGATCGCGAACAGCAGCAGCTCCGAGGGCTCGCCGGTCACCGTCACCACCGGCGTGCCCTTCTTCAGCACCGCCGTCTGGCCGTTCGGCCGGCGCAGGACAACCCCCGTCGGGGCGCCGCGCCCCATCAGCCGCGCCGTGCGCTCCAGCCGCGACCACAGGGCCTCCTGGAACACCGCGTCCAGCTCGCGCGGCGTCCAGTCCGGCTGAGCGCGCCGCACGTCCTCGGCGTGGACATAGAACTCGACCACGTTCGACGCCTCGTCGAGCTGCTTCAGGGAGAACGGCGAGAAGCGCGGCGGCCCCGTACGGACCAGCTGGATCAGCTCCTCGTACGGCTTCTCGGCGAACTCCGCCATCACCCGCTCCAGGCGGGGCGCGAGCTGCTTGACCACGAGACCGCCGGCGGCGTCGGGGCGGCGCTCACGCACCACCACGTGCGCGGCGAGGTCCCGGCTGCTCCAGCCCTCGCACAGGGTCGGGGCGTCCGGGCCCGCGGCTTCCAACAGATCTGCGAGGAGGAGCCGTTCGCGCTTCGCATGGGTCGACATGCCAGCCAGCCTACGACCGGGCAGCCGCTCCGCCCAGTGGAGAGCGCGCCGGATCCCGTCCCGTCCAGCCTGTGGACAACTACGCGGTCCGGCCTGTGGACAACGGCCGGGTACGACGGTCCGGCGCGGCACAATGGCGCCCATGACCAGCACGCCTCCCCCCAGCAGCCTGGACCCCGGGATCGCCGCCCGCCTCAAGCGCGGTGCCGACGGACTCGTCCCCGCCATCGCCCAGCAGTACGACACCGGTGAGGTGCTGATGCTCGGCTGGATGGACGACGAGGCACTGCACCGCACCCTCACCACGGGCCGCTGCACCTACTGGTCGCGCAGCCGCCAGGAGTACTGGGTCAAGGGCGACACCTCCGGCCACTTCCAGCACGTCAAGTCCGTTGCCCTGGACTGCGACGCCGACACCGTCCTGGTGCGGGTCGACCAGGTGGGCGCCGCCTGCCACACCGGGGACCGCACCTGCTTCGACGACGACGTGCTGCTCAAGGACGCGGACGGCCGGCCCGAGGGCGCCGATTCCGGTGCACCGGCCGGGAATCAGTAAGGTCAGCCGCCATGGACCTCGAGACGTTCCGCAAGCTGGCCGGCGACCGCCGTGTCATCCCCGTCAGCCGCAAACTGCTCGCGGACGGCGACACGCCGGTCGCGCTCTACCGCAAGCTGGCCGCCGAGCGCCCCGGCACGTTCCTGCTCGAATCCGCGGAGAACGGCCGCACCTCCCTTTCCTGGTCCCGCTACTCGTTCGTGGGCGTCCGCTCCGCCGCCACCCTCACCGAGCGCGACGGGCAGGCGTACTGGCTGGGCACCCCGCCCGTCGGCGTCCCCGTGGACGGTGATCCGCTCGCCGCCCTGCGCGCCACCATCGAGGCGCTGCACACCCCGCAGGGCGAGGGACTGCCCCCGTTCACCGGCGGCATGGTCGGCTATCTGGGCTACGACATCGTGCGCCGCCTGGAGAAGATCGGACCCGGCGAGCGGGACGACCTGAAGCTGCCCGAGCTGACCATGCTGCTCACCAGCGACCTGGCCGTCCTGGACCACTGGGACGGCTCGGTCCAGCTGATCGCCAACGCGATCAACCACAACGACCTCGACACCGGCGTCGACGAGGCGTACGCGGACGCCGTCGCCCGCCTGGACGCCATGGAGGCCGACCTCTCGCGCGCGGTGTCCCAGCCGCCCGCCGCGCTCCCGCCCTCCGAACTCCCCGAGTACACCGCGCTCTGGGGCGGCCCCGACTTCCAGGACGCCGTCGAGGACATCAAGGAGCGCATCCGGGCCGGCGAGGCCTTCCAGGTCGTCCCCTCGCAGCGCTTCGAAACGCCGTGCACGGCCAGCGCGTTGGACGTCTACCGGGTCCTGCGGGCGACCAACCCGTCGCCGTACATGTACCTGTTCCGCTTCGACGGCTTCGACGTGGTCGGCTCCTCCCCGGAGGCCCTGGTCAAGGTCGAGGGCGGGCAGGCGATGGTGCACCCCATCGCGGGCACCCGGCCGCGCGGCGCGACCGTCCAGGACGACCAGGCCCTCGCCGACGAGCTGATCGCCGACCCCAAGGAGCGCGCCGAGCACCTGATGCTCGTCGACCTCGGGCGCAACGACCTCGGACGGGTCTGCGAGCCCGGCTCCGTCGAGGTCGTCGACTTCATGTCCATCGAGCGGTACTCGCACGTGATGCACATCGTCTCCACGGTGACCGGCCGGGTCGCCGCGGGCCGTACGGCCTTCGACGTGCTCACCGCCTGCTTCCCCGCCGGCACCCTCTCCGGCGCGCCCAAGCCGCGCGCGATGCAGATCATCGACGAACTGGAGCCGTCCCGGCGCGGGTTGTACGGCGGCTGCGTCGGCTACCTCGACTTCGCCGGCGACTCCGACACCGCCATCGCCATCCGTACGGCCCTGCTGCGCGACGGCACGGCGTACGTCCAGGCCGGCGCCGGCATCGTCGCCGACTCGGTCCCGGCTTTGGAGGACGACGAGTGCCGGAACAAGGCGGCGGCGGTCCTGCGCGCCGTGCACACGGCGAACAGGCTCGGGCGGTAACGCGAGGAGCGGGCCCGGCCCGGGTGCGCCCGCGCCGGGTCGGCGCGGGCGGCCGAGCGGCGAATCGCCTGGCGCGGCCCGGCTGGCGCGGCCCGGCAGCGAACCGGCTCGGGCCGTCGGGCGGTGGGCAGTTGGGTGGGCAGTTGTCGTACCGCCCGACCGTGCTCCGAGCGCGCCCGGGGCCGTACGGCCGAGGGCGAAACGCAGCCAATAGGACGAGGCTCACGTAACCCCGGATGCGGGTTCGCCCGGGGTTCAGGCGATAGTGGGGTCTGTGACTGCTGTACCTCACCCCCGATCCGAAGCCGCGGGACCCGCCCGGTCCGGCCGCCGCAGCCTCGCTGTGACCCTGCTGAGCGGCGCGCTCGGCGCGGCCGTGGCCCTGCTGTCCACCCGGCAGAGCTGGGCGCAGGGGACCGCGACCGTGGCCGGCGGCGCCTTCCCGCTGACCGTCAAGGGCAGCGACGTCACGGGTGTGCCCGCGGCGCTCGCGATAGTCGGCCTCGCCGCGCTCGTCGCCGTCTTCGCCGTCCGCCGCTCCGGCCGACTCCTGGTCTCCGCGCTGCTCGCGCTCTCCGGCGCGGGCACGATCGTCGCCGCCGTCCTCGGCGCGAGCGACAGCTCCGCCCTCGACGAGCGGGCCGCCGCCGCCTCCGGCAACACCGCCGCCACCGCGGCCGGGATCGGCCACACCCTCTGGCCGTACGTGGCCGCGGCGGGCGGCGCGCTCATCCTGCTCGCCGGTCTGCTCGCCCTGCGCTACGGACGGCTGTGGCCCGGCATGTCCGGCCGCTACGAGCGGGACGGCAGGCCCCGGCCCCGCAAGGCCAAGCCGGTCGACCCGGACCGCCCCGAGGACCTCTGGAAGGCTCTCGACCGCGGCGAGGACCCCACCGGTCCCGACCCGGCCGGGACCTAGGCCCCGGCGCCCACGAGGTCCTGAGGCCCGGGTCCTGCGTCCTGACCCGGGCGAACCGACGCGCGAGGGGCCACCCCCCGCTCACGGCGGGCCCGCGCGTACGGGACAATGGACGGTGAGCGTCCGACTCACACACGCATACAGCAACGAGGAGCAAGTCATGGCGGGCAGCAGCCACGGTCACACCCCGGCCGCCTGGACCGGTGTCATCATCGTCTTCATCGGTTTCTGCATCGCGGGTGCCTTCATGGTGATGGCCGAACCGCTGGGCTTCTGGGCCGGCATGGTCGTCGTCGTCCTCGGCGGTGTCGTGGGCATGGTCATGCGGAGCATGGGTCTCGGCCAGCCGAAGACCTCCGAGGCGCACCCCGCGACCACGGCGCGTTCGACCGTGGGCGCCGACGCCTGACCCACCGAGGCTTCGACGCCTGACCCACCGAGGCGTACACGGAAGGCGGCCCCGGCACACCCGCCCGGGCCGCCTTCCGCGTACGCGGGCGAGCGCCCGCCCCGCGCGCGAGGCAGAATGCGTCACGTGAACGCCGAAATCCAGAGGGTGACGCGGACCGGGCCGGGCGCCGGCGACCTGGTGCGGCGGCTCGCCGTTCCCGCCGGAACGCTCGCGGCCGTCGTCGGGGCCTTCGCGTACGTCGGGGCCGTCGACCCCAATCAGCCCGGCCACTACCCCGTCTGCCCGCTGTTCCGCCTCACGGGCGTGTACTGCCCCGGCTGCGGCGGTCTGCGCAGCGCGCACGCCTTCGTGCACGGGGACCTCGCCGCCGCCCTCACGGACAACGCGCTCGCCGTCGGCGGCTACCTGGCCTTCGTGGTGCTGTGGGCCGTCTGGGTGATCCGTGCGGCGCGCGGACGACCCGTGCGGCTCGATCTCGGACCGGTCCACCTGTGGAGCCTGGGCGCGTTGGCGCTGGTCTTCACCGTTGTCCGGAACCTGCCGTCCGGCAGCTGGCTGCACCCTTGATCAAATGACAAATGTCCAGGTAATGGGACCGGCGTCAACCGGATGCGAGGGCTACGCCTTCCTCCGGATACCATCGCAGTGACCCGACTTTTCCGTCAGGGACGGTGAACCCGGGTCGGCTGCCAGACCGCTTCAACCGTTCACCGCAGGGAAGGGGGCCGCTCGCGTGAGTGTGCTCGACGAGATCATCGACGGAGTCCGTGCCGACCTCGCGGAGCGGCAGGCGCGCGTCAGCCTCGACGAGCTCAAGGAGCGCGCGGCGAAGGCTCCGGCGGCCAAGGACGGTGTCGCCGCCCTGCGCGGTGACGGCGTCAAGGTCATCTGCGAGGTCAAGCGGTCCAGCCCGTCCAAGGGCGCGCTCGCCGCGATCGCCGACCCGGCGGCCCTGGCCGCCGACTACGAGGCGGGCGGCGCGGCCGTCATCTCCGTCCTCACCGAACAGCGCCGCTTCGGCGGTTCGCTCGCCGACCTGGAGGCCGTCCGCGCCCGCGTGGACATCCCGGTGCTGCGCAAGGACTTCATCGTCACGTCGTACCAGCTCTGGGAGGCCCGCGCGTACGGCGCCGACCTGGCGCTGCTCATCGTCGCGGCGCTCGACCAGCCCGCCCTGGAGTCCCTCATCGAGCGTGCCGAGTCCATCGGGCTCACGCCGCTGGTCGAGGTGCACGACGAGGACGAGGTCGAGCGCGCGGTGGACGCCGGCGCGAAGATCATCGGTGTCAACGCGCGCGACCTGAAGACGCTGAAGGTCGACCGTACGACCTTCGAGCGGGTCGCCCCCGAGATCCCGGACAACCTCGTCAAGATCGCCGAGTCCGGTGTCCGCGGCCCGCACGACCTCATCGCGTACGCCAACGCGGGCGCCGACGCTGTCCTGGTCGGCGAGTCCCTGGTCACCGGCCGTGACCCGAAGACCGCCGTCTCCGACCTGGTCGCCGCGGGTGCCCACCCGGCCCTGCGGCACGGACGGGACTGACCTGCCGGTGTCCGCCCCGACCCTCGCCCCCGCCGTACCCCGTCCGGGCCACCGCCCCGACGGCGTACCGGCGCGCGCGGGGTCGGCCGTACAGCCTCCGGTCGTACCGCATCCGGCCGTACGGGGTCCGGTCGTACCGGCTCCGGGTGGCGCGGTCTCGCGGTCGCGGGCCGGATCGCCCGTGCCGGGGGCGGACGGCGGGACCCCGCTGCCGCCGGTCGCGCACCCCTCCCTTCCCGGGGACCCGCACGCCGGACGCCCCTGTGTGCCGTCCGCCGCCGCGCTCCCGGTCCCCTCGGCGGCCCGTGACCCCTACGCCTGGCTCGCCCGCGGCTGCCGGCCGCGCGGCTGCCGGGCGCCCGCACGCCGTGTGCACGGGCGCCGGGTCCGTTACGTCATCGGCGACGAGCCGGGTCAGGTCAACGGCATGCGATGGCCCGAGCGCGTACGCGCGCTCACGCCCTCCCAGGCCTGGTCCCCTCGCCGGTGGACCGAGCCGAGTCCACCGCACGCGTGGAGCTGAGTCCACCACGTGTGGACCGAGCCGAGTCCACCGCACGCGTGGAGCTGAGTCCACCACGTGTGGATCGGTCCGAGTCCACCGCACGCGTGGACCGAGCGGTTCCACCCAAGTGGGGACCGAGCCGGTTCCACCCGTGCGGGGAACGAGCTGGATCCACCCCGTAGACGGACCCAGCCGAGTCCGGCACACCCCGGTCCCTCGCGACGGCGCGTCCGTCGCGTCGGCGCGGGTGGACCGGCGGCAGGGTGGGCGGTGTCACCGACAGACCTGTCGGTGACGGCGGAGCGCGGGTGCGTCCGGCTTCCGTGACCCCTGTCCGATCCCGTAACCGGGGCTGTCGCCCCTGCGAGGTATCCGCATGCCCAGCGAGTTCTTCATTCCCGACCCCGAAGGTCAAGTCCCCAGCGCCGAAGGCTACTTCGGCGCGTTCGGCGGCAAGTTCATCCCCGAGGCGCTGGTCGCCGCCGTGGACGAGGTCGCCGTCGAGTACGACAAGGCGAAGGCGGACCCCGAGTTCGCCCGCGAGCTCGACGACCTGCTCGTCCACTACACCGGACGCCCGAGCTCCCTCACCGAGGTGCCGCGCTTCGCCGAACACGCCGGTGGCGCACGGATCTTCCTCAAGCGCGAGGACCTCAACCACACCGGCTCGCACAAGATCAACAACGTGCTCGGCCAGGCCCTGCTCACCCGGCGCATGGGCAAGACCCGGGTCATCGCGGAGACCGGCGCCGGCCAGCACGGCGTCGCCACCGCCACCGCGTGCGCGCTCTTCGGCCTCGAATGCACCATCTACATGGGCGAGGTCGACACCCAGCGCCAGGCCCTGAACGTGGCCCGGATGCGCATGCTCGGCGCCGAGGTCATCGCCGTGAAGTCCGGCTCCCGCACCCTCAAGGACGCCATCAACGAGGCGTTCCGCGACTGGGTCGCCAACGTCGACCACACCCACTACCTCTTCGGGACCGTCGCGGGCCCGCACCCCTTCCCCGCCATGGTCCGCGACTTCCACCGGGTCATCGGTGTGGAGGCCCGGCGGCAGATCCTGGAGCGCGCCGGCCGGCTGCCCGACGCCGCCGTCGCCTGCGTCGGCGGCGGCTCGAACGCCATCGGCCTCTTCCACGCCTTCATCCCCGACACCGGCGTACGCCTGATCGGCTGCGAGCCCGGCGGGCACGGCCTGGAGACCGGCGAGCACGCGGCGACCCTGACCGCGGGCGAGCCCGGCATCCTGCACGGATCACGGTCGTACGTCCTCCAGGACGAGGAGGGCCAGATCACCGAGCCCTACTCGATCTCGGCCGGACTCGACTACCCCGGCATCGGCCCCGAGCACTCCTACCTCAAGGACAGCGGCCGCGCCGAGTACCGCGCGGTCACCGACGACGCGGCGATGCAGGCCCTGCGGCTGCTCTCCCGCACCGAGGGCATCATCCCGGCGATCGAGAGCGCCCACGCGCTGGCCGGGGCCCTGGAGGTCGGCAAGGAGCTGGGCAAGGACGGGCTGATCGTCGTCAACCTGTCCGGGCGCGGCGACAAGGACATGGACACGGCCGCCCGCTACTTCGGCCTCTACGACAACGGCGTCGACGCCGTCGTCGCCGCGGACGCCGACAGCGAGAACGCCGAGATCGAGGGGGACGCCAAGTGAGCGGCAACATCCAGCTGTTGAGCGACACCCTCGGCGCCGCGAAGGCCGAGGGCAGGTCCGCCCTCATCGCCTACCTGCCGGCCGGGTTCCCGACCGTCGACGGCGGCATCGCCGCCGTCAAGGCCGTCTTCGAGGGCGGCGCCGACATCGTCGAGGTCGGGCTGCCGCACAGCGACCCGGTCCTCGACGGCCCCGTCATCCAGACCGCCGACGACATCGCCCTGCGCGGCGGCGTCAAGATCGCGGATGTCATGCGGACCGTCCGGGAGGCCTTCGCGGCCACCGGCAGGCCGGTCCTCGTGATGACGTACTGGAACCCCATCGACCGTTACGGCGTGGAGCGCTTCACCGCCGAGCTCGCCGAGGCGGGCGGCGCGGGCTGCATCCTGCCCGACCTGCCCGTGCAGGAGTCGGCGCTGTGGAGGGAGCACGCGGAGAAGCACGGTCTCGCGACCGTCTTCGTCGTCGCGCCCAGCAGCAAGGACGCCCGGCTCGCCGAGATCACGGCGGCCGGCAGCGGCTTCGTGTACGCGGCCTCGCTGATGGGGGTCACCGGAACCCGGGAGTCGGTCGGGAACCAGGCCCAGGACCTGGTGGCGCGCACCAAGGCCACCACCGAGCTGCCCGTCTGCGTCGGCCTCGGGGTCTCCAGTGCCGCGCAGGCCGCCGAGGTGGCCGGCTTCGCCGACGGCGTGATCGTCGGCTCGGCGTTCGTCAAGCGGATGCTGGACGCGCCGGACGAGGCGGCCGGGCTCGACGCCGTACGGGCGCTCGCGGCCGACCTCGCGAAGGGCGTGCGCGGAAAGGCGTGACGTCACCGTGCGGATCCGCCCGGACGGTGGCGCGCGGATCCGCACATATGTGCACGCACGCCGCCACACGGATCCGTGCGTGGACGCCACTGTGCGGATCCGTGCGTAACGGACAATCCGCTCACTCGAACGAGTGGACCTTGGACCGGGGAGGCGCGCTGTGCCTCCCCGGTTCGTTCTGCCGGATGTGAGCGAGAAGAACCGTGACGGAAAGCGCAACGCCCGCGAGCGGCTGGCGGTCGAGCGAGAGAAGCAGAAGGCCGGGGAGAAGCGCCGGCGCGCGCTGATCGTGGGGGCGTCGGTGGTCTGCGTCCTCGGTCTGGCCGCCGTGATCGGTGTGGTGGCCGCCAACGCAGGCAAGGACAAGAAGAGCGGCGCCTCGGGCCCGGTCGTGTCGCCCTCGGGCGCCACCGGCAAGGACAGTCTCGCGATCCCCGTCGGCAAGGACAGCGCCAAGTCGACCCTCACGGTGTGGGAGGACTTCCGCTGCCCGGCCTGCCAGGCCTTCGAGGCGGCCTACCGCCCGACGATCCACGAGCTGACCGACTCCGGACAGATGAAGGTCGAGTACCACCTCGTCACGCTGATCGACGGGAACACGCGAGGCAGCGGCTCCCTCCGGGCCGCCAACGCCGCCGCGTGCGCCCAGGACGCCGGAAAGTTCCGCGACTACCACGACGTCCTGTACGAGAACCAGCCCGAGGAGACGGACGACGCCTTCGCCGACAACAACAAGCTCATCGAGCTCGCCGGAAAGGTCGGCGGCCTGGACACCCCGGCCTTCCGCGCCTGCGTCAACAAGGGCACGCACGACAGCTGGGTCCACAAATCGCACGCCGCGTTCCAGAGCAACGGCTTCTCGGGCACCCCGACCGTGCTCCTCGGCGGCAAGATCATCTCCGCGGACCAGTCGATGACGCCCGCCAAGCTCAAGCAGATGGTGGAGGCGGCGAACAAGGGCTGAGCCGCCCGCGCGCTGCGGCCCGCCGCGCCCGCACGCTCCGGCGCCCCCGCCTCTCCAGAGGCCGGGGGCGCCGCACGTTATGGACCCGTTGCGGGGCTGCCCGCCGCCGGTGGCGTCCGGCACGGTAGCGTCGACCTTGCCATGGAACTTGCCTACATTCCCAGCCCGTCGCACGGTGTGCTGCACCTCGGCCCCATTCCGCTGCGCGGCTACGCGTTCTGCATCATCATCGGCGTCTTCGTAGCCGTCTGGCTCGGCAACAAGCGCTGGATCGCCCGGGGAGGGCGGGCCGGCACAGTGGCCGACATCGCGGTCTGGGCCGTGCCCTTCGGCCTCGTCGGCGGTCGGCTCTACCACGTGATCACGGACTACGAGCTGTATTTCAGCGAGGGCCGTGACTGGGTGGACGCCTTCAAGGTCTGGCAGGGCGGGCTCGGCATCTGGGGCGCCATCGCCCTCGGTGGGCTGGGCGCCTGGATCGGGTGCCGCCGCCGGGGTATCCCGCTGCCCGCCTGGGCCGACGCCCTCGCGCCGGGCATCGCCTTCGCGCAGGCGATCGGGCGCTGGGGCAACTGGTTCAACCAGGAGCTGTACGGCAGGGCCACGAAGGTTCCGTGGGCGCTGCACATCACGTCCTCCACGGACGGGCGGGTCCCCGGTTACTACCACCCGACGTTCCTGTACGAGTCCCTGTGGTGCGTCGGCGTCGGATTCCTGGTCATCTGGGCCGACCGCCGTTTCAAGCTCGGTCACGGACGCGCCTTCGCCCTGTACGTCGCCGCCTACTGCGTCGGCCGGGGCTGGATCGAGTACATGCGTGTCGACGACGCCCACCACATCCTGGGCCTGCGTCTCAACGACTGGACCGCGCTGGTGGTCTTCCTCCTCGCGGTGCTCTATTTCGTGCTCTCGGCCCGGCTGCGTCCGGGGCGTGAGGAGATCGTGGAGCCCCACGCCGACGAGGACACGCCGGCCGAGGACGACGCGACCGCTTCCGGCAAGGACGAGGACACCGCCGAGGACAAGGCCGACGACAAGGGCGGGGACGAGAGCGACGGCGAGGGTGAGGTCGGGACCGATGCCGGGACCGGCGACGACTCCGTCGGCCTCGACAAGCCGGCCGTAACCGAGTCCGCCGAGCCTGCCGGGTCCGACAAGTCAGCCGGGCCCGCGTCCGAGACGGAATCCGGGACGGAGCCCGACGCGGAGTCCGTGTCGCGGGACGAGGCCGGGTCGGCCAAGAAGAGCTGAGTTCCTTCGTACGCAGAAGGGGGCGCCGCGTCCAGGACGCGGCGCCCCCTTCGTGTCGTCTCAGGCCGTGCCCGTCTCAGGCCGTGTTGTCCCGGGTCGTGCCGTCCTGGGTCGTGTCGTCTCAGGCCAGGCGCTGGGCGAGGGCGAGGGTGCGGCGGGCGCCCGTGACCACCGCCGCGTCGACGAAACGGCCGTCCGGCAGGGCCTGGGCGCCCGCATCGGAGGCGGCCGCCCGGATGACGGCCTCGGCGGAGTCGACCTCGGCCGGGGTGGGGAGGTAGGCCCGCTCGATGATGGGGAGCTGGCGGGGGTGGATCGCCGCGCGCCCGAGGAAGCCGAGGGCGCGGCCGTGCGCGCAGGACGAGGCCAGGCCCTCCACGTCGCGGATGTCGGGGTAGACCGACTGGACCGGCGGCGGCAGCCCGGCCGCCCGGGCGGCCACGATCAGACGGGCCCGGGACCAGTCGAGGCCCGCTTCGTCGCGGACGCCGAGATCGGCCCGTAGATCACTCTCACCGAGCGCGATACCGCGCAGCGCGCGATGGGACGAGGCGATGGAGAAGGCCTGCTCCACGCCCAGAGCCGTCTCCAGCAGGGCGTAGAGCGGGATCGCGTCGCCCTCCGCGGGGGTCGCGCTCTCCGCCGCCCGTACGACGTCGGAGCGCGAGGTCACCTTCGGCAGCCGCAGACCGGACAGGCCCGGGAGCGACGAGAGCGTCTTCAGATCGGTGTCGGCGAACGGGCCGTCGAGGGCGTTGACCCGGACGTGCACCGGGACGGGCGGCGCTTCGGCGAGCAGGTCGGCGGTTGCGGAGCGCGCGTACTCCTTGCGGTGCGGGGCGACCGCGTCCTCCAGGTCGACGAGGACGACGTCCGCGCCGGAGCGCAGGGCCTTGGCCACCACCTCGGGACGGTCACCCGGCGCGTACAGCCAGGTGAGGGGAAGGAGGTCCGCGTTCACAGCGCGCCCTCCGCTCTCAGCGCCTCGATCTCGGGTCCCGTCAGGCCGAGTTCGGTGAGGACGGCGTCGGTGTCCGCGCCGTGCGGGCGGCCCGCCCAGTGGATCGCGCCGGGTGTGGCGGAGAGCCGGAAGAGGACGTTCTGCATGCGCAGCGGGCCCAGTTCGGGGTCGTCGACGGTGGTGACCGTGTCCAGGGCCTGGTACTGCGGGTCGGTCATGACGTCCCGGACGTCCTGGACGGGGGCGATCGCCGCCTCCGCCTTCTCGAAGGCGGCGAGGACCTCGTCCCGGGTGCGTTCGGCGATCCACGCGCCGACCGCCCCGTCCAGGACGTCGGCGTGCAGTGCCCGGTCCGCGCCGGTCGCGAACCACGGCTCGTCGATCACGTCCGGGCGGCCCACCAGCCGCATCACCCGCTCGGCGATCGACTGCGCCGACGTCGAGACCGCGACCCAGGAACCGTCCGCCGTGCGATAGGTGTTGCGGGGGGCGTTGTTCGCCGAGCGGTTGCCGGTGCGGGGCTGGACATGGCCCAGTTGGTCGTACCAGATCGGCTGCGGGCCGAGGACGGTCAGGATCGGCTCGATGATCGCCATGTCGATCACCTGGCCCTCGCCGGTGCGATCGCGCGCGGCCAGCGCGGTCAGCACGGCGTACGCCGTCGCCAGTCCCGCGATCGAGTCGGCCAGGCCGAACGGCGGGAGGGTCGGCGGCGCGCCCGCCTCGCCGGTGATCGCCGCGAAGCCGCTCATCGCCTCCGCGAGCGTGCCGAAGCCGGGGCGGTGCGCGTACGGGCCGAACTGGCCGAAGGCGGTGACCCGGGCGAGGACCAGGCGGGGGTTGGCCGCGGACAGTTCCTCCCAGCCGAGGTCCCACTTCTCCAGGGTGCCCGGGCGGAAGTTCTCGATGATCACGTCGGCGTCGGCGGCGAGCCGGAGCAGGGTCTCTCGGCCGCCCCGCTTCGACAGGTCGAGGGTGATCGTGCGCTTGTTGCGGCCGAGGAGCTTCCACCACAGGCCGATACCGTCCTTCGAGGGGCCGTGTCCCCGGGACGGGTCGGGCTGGGCCGGGTGCTCGACCTTGACGACCTCCGCGCCGAAGTCGCCGAGCAGGGTGGCGGCGAGCGGCCCCGCGAACAGGGTCGCGAGGTCGAGGACGCGCACGCCGCTGAGGGAGCCGCTCCCGGTGTGGCCGCTCATGCGCCGGCCTGGGCGTCGATCTCGGAGCGGTACGGCATCGAGGACGACGCTCCGGGCTTCTGTACCGACATCGCGGCCGCCGCCGACGCCCACACCATGGCCTCCGACATCTCCCGGCCCTCGGCGAGCGCCACCGCGAGGGTGCCGACGAAGGTGTCGCCCGCGCCGGTGGAGTCGACGGCGGTCACCTTCGGCGCGGGCACCGTGATGGGGTCGGCGCCCCGGGCCGCGTACAGACTGCCCTCGGCGCCGAGCGTGACGACGACCTCGGGGACCTGTTCGAGCAGCGCGGCGGCGGCTCCGCGCGGGTCGGTGAAGCCGGTGAGCGCGGCGGCCTCGTGCTGGTTGGGCACCAACAGGTCGATGGTGGCGAGCAGTTGGGGCGAAAGGAACTGTGCGGGGGCCGGGGTCAGGATCGTCCGGACGCCGTGCCGGCGCGCGGCCTCAGCTCCGGCGAGCACGGCCTCCAAGGGGATTTCGAGCTGGAGGAGAAGCGCGTCGGCGCTGGCGATGAGGCCCTCGTCGCCGGGGGCGAGCGAGGTGACGGTGCCGTTGGCGCCGGGGATGACGACGATCGCGTTGCCGCCCTCGTCGTCCACCACGATGTGCGCGGTGCCCGACGGGCCCTCGGTGGTGCGCAGATGGTCGGTGTTCACGCCGAAGTGCTCCAGCGTGGAACGGAGTTGGCTGCCGAAGGAGTCGGCGCCCACCGCGCCGACCAGGGAGACGTCGGCGCCCGCGTGCGCGGCGGCCACCGCCTGGTTCGCGCCCTTGCCGCCGGGGACCGTACGGAACTCCCGTCCCGTCACGGTCTCTCCGCGCTGCGGGGCTTTGGCGACATACGCGACGAGGTCCATGTTCGTGCTGCCGAGCACGGCGATATGCGTCATGGGCGAACGGTCTCCCGTTGTGTGAGGTGGGCGAGGGCGTCGAAGCCGATGCCGTTGAAGTCGGCGACGGAGGTGGCGAGCCGGTTCTTGAGGGGGGCCGTCCAGCGGTCGGGCAGCTTGGCGGGGTCGCCCGTGAGCAGGCCGGCGATGCTTCCGGCCGTCGCCCCGTTCGAGTCGGTGTCCAGACCGCCGGACACCGCCCGGCAGATGGAGCCGCCGAAGTCGCCGTCGGCGTGGGTGAGGGCGGCGGCGATCAGCGCGGTGTTGGGCACGGCGTGCACCCAGTGACAGTCGCGGTGGGTGGCGTGCAGTTCGTCGACGACCGTGTCGAAGTCCGGTGTCGTACGGGCGAGCCGGACGGCGTGGCGGACCGCTCGGGCCAGCCGGGAACCGGGCGGGACGACTCTCAGTCCGGCGCGCAGACAATCGTGGACGTCACGTCTCGCGGTGGCCGCCTCGGCGATGGCGGCGGCCGTGAACATGGCCGCGTAGACGCCGTTGGCCGTGTGGGTGAGGGCGGCGTCGCGGTACGCCTGTTCCGCGGCCCGCGCCGGGTCGCCCGGGTTGGTCCAGCCGTGCACGTCCGCGCGGATCAGGGCGCCGATCCACTCGCGGAACGGGTTGTGACGGCGGGCGGTGTCCGGCGGTTCGATGCCGCTGAGGAGGTTGCGGTACGCGACGCGCTCCGCGGTGAAGGTGCGGCCGGCGGGGAGTTCGTCCAGCCAGAGCCTGGCCACGTCCGCGGTCGTGAAGTCCCGGCCGTACCTTTGGAGCAACAGCAGGTTCAGAAGCGGGTAGTTGAGGTCGTCGTCCTCCGGCATGCCGTCGATGTTCTCGGCCAGGGAGGTGGCGGCGGAGCGCCGGTTCCACGGGTGGGCTTCCAGGAGCTCCGGGGGTACGCCCCGCGCGGTGAACCAGGTGCGCAGGGGCCAGTTGCCGGAGGCTCTGGCCAGCGCCCGGATCGCGTCGAGGGGGAGCTTCTCCACGGGTTTGCCCAGCAGGCAGCCCACGGCCCGGCCGAGCCACGCCGCTTCCAGGCGGGTCCGGTCGGGAGCGGGTACGGGTGCGTACCGCGGGGGCGGCCAGGCGGGGCACTGGGCCTTGATCAGTGCCAGATCCGTCGGTTCGTCGTCCGCCAACCTGCCTGGCAGGGCGGCGAGTTCGTCGAGGAGTTCGGCCGCGAGGCGGCGCAGGGACGGCGAGGCCGGGGTCGCCGAGGCGCCCGCGCGCAGCGGGGCGGGCCGGCCGCCCGCCGCGTGCCAGCGGGCGGCGACGCGGGCCGGCTCGCGGCCGTCCTGGACGGCCTGGTGGAGTTCGTGGCCGAGGAGGTCCTCGGGCTGGACCCAGGTCAGTCGGAGCACGGTGTTCCCGCCAGCGCGGCGTACGCCGCCTCGTGGGCCCGGCGGCGCTGGACGTCACGGCCGAAGATCTCCCGGGTCACCTCGGCGAGCGTACGCGCCGGGGCGTCCAGGTCGAGGCGGCTGGACTCGGCCACCGTCTTGGCCCAGTCGTGCGGGACCTCGCCGCCCAGCGCGCCCGCGAGAGCGCCCGCCATGGTGGCGATGGAGTCGCAGTCGCGGCCGTAGTTGACCGAACCGAGGACCGCGTGCCGGAAGTCGCCGCCCGACACCAGCAACATGCCGAGCGCGACGGGGAGTTCCTCGATGGAGTGGAGCCGGGAGGGACGGCGGGCGCAGAGAGAGGGGGAGCGGTAGTCGGGTCCGACCGTGTCGTACGGGGCCACCGCCCGGCGCAGCGGGTCGAGCGCCGACTCGAAGTCCGTGTGCCGCGCGGCGACTTCGCAGACCGCCTCGACGGCGGCGCGGGTGCCGTCCTTGGCCAGCGACAGACACGCGGCGACGACCGAGTCGGGGGTCGCGCCGGGTGAGCAGGCCGCCGCCACCGCCGCCGCGAAGACGCCCGCTGCCTCGCGGCCGTACGAGGACTGGTGGGCGCCCGCGATGTCGAGCGCCTCGGCGTACGCGCCCGCCGGGTTCGCCGCGTTGACCAGGCCGACCGGGGCCATGTACATCGCGGCACCGCAGTTGACGATGTTGCCGGCGCCGGCCTCCCGGGGGTCCACATGGCCGTAGTGGAGGCGGGCGACCAGCCACTTCTCGGCGAGGAAGATCCGCTGGAGGGGGAGGGCCTCGGCCTCCAGTTCCGGAATCCAGCGGGGGGTGGTCATCAGGTCGGGGACCAGGTGCTCGGCGACGGCGTAGGCGTCGAGGTGGTCGCGGACGGTGGCGTACACCCGTACCAGCGCATGGGTCATCAGGGTGTCGTCGGTGACGTGTCCGTCGCCCTTGTGGTACGGGGCGATGGGGCGGGCGGTGGGCCAGTCGTCGCCGTTCCAGGGGCCGACGACGCCGTGCACGCGACCGCCGTGGCGTTCGGTGATCTGCTCGGGGGAATACCCCTCGACGGGGCCGCCGAGGGCGTCGCCGACGGCGGCTCCGACGAGGGTTCCGGTGATCCGTTCGTCGAGGGTTCCCGTTCCTTCTCTTTTGGGCGTCATGCCCGAATCATCCCTCTGGGGCGGCCAGTTCCGGGGAATCGAGCGGGTCGGCGAGTCCTGTCGCCTCCAGGAGTTCGGCGAGCCCGATGAGATCCGTCCCGGTCAGCCGGGGCAGCGCGCAGCCGGACAGGGTGCGGCAGGCGTCGCGCCACGAGGCGGGGATCGCGGCGTCGCCGCCGAGCGCCCCGGTGAGCGCGCCGGCCAGGGCGGGGGCAGAGTCGGCGACCCGGGACAGACAGGCGGCGGCGGGCACGGCCTCGGCGATCCGGCCGCGCGCGGCCAGCGCCAGGGCGAGGGCGACGGGGACGGTCTCGGCGGCCGCGATGCCGTAGCTGTACACGTGGTCGACGATCTGGTGTTCCAGGAGGGGGACCAGGGCGAAGGCGCTCTCGCTGCCCCGGGCCAGCGCGATGGCGTGCCGGGCGTTGCGGCCGATCTCCGTCGCGGCGGGCAGTTCGGCGAGGGCCGCCTCCACGCAGGTGTCGACGCCGTGCCCGGCGAGGGCGAGCGCCACCGCCGCGGCCATCGCGCGGGCGCCGTGCACCCCGTCGCCGTCCTGGGTGTAGCGGGCGTCGAACTCGGCGAGTTCCGCGGCGAGCCGGGGGTCGCCCGGGTGCGCCACGGCGAGGACGCAGGCCCGTACGCAGGCCGCGTCGTCGAAGTAGTGGGGGTTGTCGTGGCCGGTGGCGGGCGGGCGCAGGCCGGTGGCGAGGTTGCCGAGTCCGGCGCGCACCGAGATCCGGGCGCGCAGCGGGAGCAGGGCGGACTCGACCTCGGGGGCGCGGTCCGCCGCGGCGGCGACCTCGCTGGCGACGGCGTTCCAGGACAGGTCGATGGACGCGCGCATCCTGCGGTCCAGGCTCAGGTCGCCGAGCGCCGTGGTCTCCCCGGCCCGCAGTACGGCCTCCGCCGCGAACGCCGCCCACTCGGCGTCGTCCGAGGGGCCGAGCCGCAACGGTTCCGGTGGCTGGTTCAGCGCGATCGGTACGGGCAGCGTGGTCGTGGCGTTCCGCTCCGCGAAGGTGTCGAGCTCGCGGGTCAGCCGCCGGGTCCACTCGGGCATCCGCGCGGCCCGGTGCCGTGCGGCGGGCCATCCCGCGGCATCCCCCGCGGCCAGCCCGAGAAGCAGCCCCTCGATACGGCGCGGGCCCGCCGCCGCGAGCCCCTCCACCGGGGAGATCCCCAGCTCCTGGGCCCCCTCCGCGAGCAGCAGGGGCTCCGCGGCCCGGTCGACCACCACCAGATCCGGGTGCCCGGCGAGCACCACCGGTCGTGTGCCTTCGGCGAGCGCCACCAGGTCCGGGTGCCCGGCGGGCGCAGGCCGTGCGCCTTCGGCGAGTGCCGTCGGCCACGTGCCTTCGGCGAGTGCCGCTGGTTCCGCCGCTGTCGAGGGTGTCGCAGTCCCCGGTTTCCGGGCGCCCTCGGCAGGTGCCGCCGGGCCGACCGGTGTCGGGGGGCGCGTCGCGAGGGTGCTTCGGGTCGGTCTGCCGGCCTCCACCGGGTCGGGCAGCGACCGCGGCTCGGCCGCCGGGCCGGGTGCACCCGGCTGCTCCGGTTGTGCCGCCTCGGGTGGCGTTCCGGGCTGTGCCGCCTTGGCGAGGGCTTCCGGCGGCGCCACCGGCCCGGCGGAAAGCGGCTCGGCCGCCGGGCCGGGGGCGCTCGGCCCGCTTTCCGGGCCGGGTGCGGGGGGTTCCGGGGGTGTCGCCGAGGCGGCGCCCTCGCCGGTGCGTTCGCCGGGCTCGTCGCCGGCCAGGCCGGGGCTCATCGGTGGGCCTCGGTGTCGGCGGAGGGTGCCGGGCAGGCGTCCGGGGCGGAGAGGACGTACGCGTCCGGGGCCGGAACCGCGTACGACTCCGGGGTGGGTGGTACGCGCCCCCCGGCGCCCCACTTCTCCCCGTTCTCCGGGGTCAGGAGTTCCGCCACGTCCAGGATGTGGTGGCCCTCCATCGAGGGGAGGCAGCTGCCGAGGGCCGGTCCGATGGCCGCCGCCCACTCGGCGGGGATCGAGGACATGCCCCGGGTCGCGCCCGCCAGCGCTCCGGCCACCGCGGCCGTCGTGTCGGCGTCGCGGCCCATGTTCACCGCGGTGAGCACCGACTCCGTGAACTCGCCGTCCGCCGCCGCGTACGCCCCGAAGGCGAGGGCCACGGCCTCGGGTGCCAGGTCGGTCCACGGGTAGCCGCCGATCACCACCGCGGACCGCACCGCCCGTTCGCCGCGGTGGGCCACCGCGACCGCGCGGCGCAGCGAGCGGGCCGTCCACGAGTCGTCCGGGACGACGGCCAGCGCGGAGGCCACGACCGCGATGGTGGGAGCGCCCGCCATCGCGGCGGCGACCCCCGCCGCGACCGCCTGGCCGCCGTAGATGCCCTCACCCTCGTGGCTCACCGAGCCGTCGATCGCCACGAGCCGGGCCGCCTCGGCGGGCCGGCCGGCCGCGAAGACGCCGAAGGGCGCCGCGCGCATGGCGAGACCGTCGCTCCAGGCGTGCCGGTGCTGGGCGGTGATGGGCGCCGCGAGCCCCCTGCGGAGGTTCTCCAGTGTTCCGCGCTCACTGAATCCGGCCCCGCGGAACGGCCCCTCGTCGCGGTCCGCGATCCACTCGTGCCAGGCCGATTCGACGTGGGCCACCGTCAGCGCCGAGCCGTGCCTGGCCAGCAGCAGCCCCGAGAAGATCGCGTACTCGGTGTCGTCCGTCCCTGCCGGATGCTCGGCGACGTATCCGGTGATCCGGCCCCATCTGGCGCGGATCTCCGACGGCTTCATGTTCTCGGCGGGTGCGCCCAGCGCGTCCCCGACGGCGAGTCCGAGCAGTGCGCCGCGGGCCCGGTCACGGAGACCGGCGGCGTTCCCGGATGCCGGGGCCGAGGGAATGCAGGCGATGGAAGCCATACGTGCCTCTCCTCTCAGGGCCCCCGCAGGTGCGCGGAATGCGGCACGCGGAACCCTTTGCGGATCTGTCCCACCTTGGCGGTTGACAGGAGCCTTACGGGCCCCACTGTCACCCGGTCGACATATGTGCATGACATGCCACGGATGAGCATCGAACGGCAAAAGCGCAGGTTAGCGCAGCCTTTCCTTGCTGGCGGCGGGGAATGTGGAGGCGTACTTTCGGAGTTGTCAAAAAGTGGAAACAGTCCAATCACGCACTCCGGGGGACCCGCATGGCGATCATCGAGACCGAGGCGACGCTGCACGCGGCGCACCGCGACAACCACACCCACCGCGACGTGAACGGCGGATGGCTGCGCCCCGCCGTGTTCGGCGCGATGGACGGCCTGGTCTCCAACCTCGCCCTGATGACCGGCGTCGCCGGCGGGGCCGTCTCCCAGCAGACGATCGTCATCACCGGACTCGCGGGCCTCGCGGCCGGCGCCTTCTCGATGGCCGCCGGCGAGTACACCTCCGTCGCCTCGCAGCGTGAGCTCGTCGAGGCGGAACTCGATGTCGAGCGCCGCGAGCTGCGCAAGCACCCCATGGACGAGGAGCGCGAGCTGGCCGCGCTGTACGAGGCCCGTGGCGTCGAGCCCGAGCTGGCCCGGGAGGTCGCCCGGCAGCTCTCCCGCGATCCCGAGCAGGCCTTGGAGATCCACGCGCGCGAGGAGCTCGGCATAGACCCCGGTGACCTGCCCTCCCCGGCCGTCGCCGCCGTGTCCAGCTTCGGCTCGTTCGCACTCGGCGCGCTGCTCCCCGTACTGCCGTTTCTGCTGGGCGCGACCGCGCTGTGGCCGGCGCTGGTTCTCGCGACCCTCGGACTCTTCGCGTGCGGTGCCGTCGTGGCCAAGGTCACCGCGCGGTCCTGGTGGTTCAGCGGGCTCCGGCAGCTCGCTCTCGGCGCTGCCGCGGCGGGTGTGACGTACGCCCTGGGCAGTCTGTTCGGTGCGGCCGTAGGATGATGCCTCGATCACCTATGCAAGGGACTGCATAAGTAGTCGTTACCCGGCGGTTTCGATTCCTTAACCACTGGGCATGAGCCGTAAGCGCCGCAGGCAATGACGCCTGCTCCGCACTTCTCGCGGCGGATCACGATCTCTGCCGCGAACCGGGCCGACGGTCATTGATCTGTCCGCTTAGGTCCCGCTCAGGTCCTGCTCAGGTCTCTCTTGGGTTCCCGTACCTTCCACCGCCGAGCGCGGTACCCCGCCGCGACCCCGTGGTGTCCGCATGTTGGAACGCGGTATCCGGTTCCCGAGAATCGCTCCATCATGTAACCTGCACGAAATTTTGCACCAACAGAGGGCCAACGTCGTCCCTCGGCAGCTGTCTCCCCCCTGAGCCTCAAGGCATGGGAGGGACCCCCCGCCCCGACGACGACGGGAGAGCCGATGCGTACGCCGCGCCAGCCGTCCCAGCACTCCACGAACGACCAGAAGTGGTCCTTCATGGATGCTCGCCCTGCTGCGCAGGGTATGTACGACCCCCGCAACGAGCACGACGCCTGTGGCGTCGGCTTCGTGGCCACCCTCACCGGCGAGGCGAGCCACGCGCTGGTCGAGCAGGCGCTCACCGTTCTGCGCAACCTGGAACACCGCGGTGCCACCGGCTCCGAGCCCGACTCGGGTGACGGCGCGGGCATCCTCTCCCAGGTCCCGGACGCCTTCTTCCGCGAGGTGACCGGATTCGAACTCCCCGCAGCCGGCGCGTACGCGGTGGGCATCGCCTTCCTCCCCGAGGACGGCACGGCCGACGCCGTCTCACGCATCGAGACGATCGCCGCCGAAGAGGGCCTCACCGTCCTCGGCTGGCGCGAGGTCCCGGTCGCCCCCGAACTCCTCGGCGCCACCGCCCGCTCGACGATGCCGGCCTTCCACCAGATCTTCGTCAGCGACGGCGAAAGCCAGGGCATCGACCTCGACCGCACCGCGTTCGTGCTGCGCAAGCGCGCCGAGCGCGAGGCCGGCGTCTACTTCCCCTCGCTGTCCGCGCGGACCATCGTCTACAAGGGCATGCTGACCACCGGCCAGCTCGAACCCTTCTTCCCGGACCTGTCCGACCGCCGCTTCGCCTCCGCGATCGCGCTCGTGCACTCCCGGTTCTCCACCAACACGTTCCCGAGCTGGCCGCTCGCCCACCCGTACCGCTTCGTCGCGCACAACGGCGAGATCAACACGGTCAAGGGCAACCGCAACTGGATGGTCGCCCGCGAGTCCCAGCTCGTCTCGGACCTGTTCGGGGACAACGACAAGCTGCAGCGGATCTTCCCCGTCTGCACGCCGGACGCCTCCGACTCGGCCTCCTTCGACGAGGTGCTCGAACTCCTGCACCTCGGCGGCCGCTCGCTCCCGCACTCCGTGCTGATGATGATCCCGGAGGCGTGGGAGAACCACGACTCCATGGACCCGGCCCGGCGCGCCTTCTACCAGTTCCACTCCACGATGATGGAGCCCTGGGACGGCCCGGCCTGCGTCACCTTCACCGACGGCAGCCAGGTCGGCGCGGTCCTCGACCGCAACGGTCTGCGCCCCGGCCGCTACTGGGTCACCGACGAGGGCCTCGTCGTCCTCGGCTCCGAGGTCGGCGTCCTCGACATCGACCCCGCCAAGGTCGTCCGCAAGGGCCGCCTCCAGCCCGGCAAGATGTTCCTCGTCGACACCGTCGAGCACCGCATCATCGAGGACGACGAGATCAAGGCCGGTCTCGCCGCCGAGAAGCCCTACGCCGAGTGGCTGGAAGCCGGCGAGATCGAACTCTCCGACCTCCCCGAGCGCGAGCACATCGTGCACACCCACGCCTCGGTCACCCGCCGCCAGCAGACCTTCGGCTACACGGAGGAGGAGCTGCGGATCATCGTCGCGCCGATGGCCAAGGCCGCCGCCGAACCGATCGGTTCGATGGGCACCGACTCGCCGATCGCCGCGCTCTCGCAGCGCCCGCGTCTGCTCTTCGACTACTTCACCCAGCTGTTCGCGCAGGTCACCAACCCGCCGCTGGACGCGATCCGCGAAGAGCTGGTCACCTCCCTGCGCTCCTCGCTGGGCCCGCAGGGCAACCTGCTGGAGCCGACGGCCGCCTCCTGTCGCAGCGTCACCCTGCCCTTCCCGGTGATCGACAACGACGAGCTGGCCAAGCTCATCCACATCAACGCCGACGGCGACATGCCCGGCATGAAGGCCGCGACGCTGTCCGGCCTGTACCGGGTCTCCGGCGGCGGCGAGCGCCTCGCCGCCCGCATCGAGGAGATCTGCGCCGAGGCCGACGCCGCCATCGAGAACGGCGCCCGCCTGATCGTCCTGTCGGACCGCCACTCCGACGCCGAGCACGCGCCGATCCCCTCGCTGCTGCTCACCGCGGCCGTCCACCACCACCTCATCCGCACCAAGCAGCGCACCCAGGTGGGCCTGCTGGTCGAGGCCGGAGACGTCCGCGAGGTCCACCACGTCGCCCTGCTCATCGGCTTCGGCGCCGCGGCGGTCAACCCCTACCTGGCCATGGAGTCCGTCGAGGACCTGGTCCGCGCCGGCACCTTCCTCCAGGGCATCGAGCCCGAGCAGGCCATCCGCAACCTGATCTACGCCCTCGGCAAGGGCGTCCTGAAGGTCATGTCCAAGATGGGCATCTCGACCGTCGCCTCCTACCGCGGCGCCCAGGTCTTCGAGGCCGTCGGCCTGGAGAAGGCCTTCGTCGAGAAGTACTTCAACGGCACGGCCAGCAAGATCGGCGGCGCCGGCCTCGACGTCGTCGCCAAGGAGGTCGCCGCCCGGCACGCCAAGGCCTACCCGGCCTCCGGCATCGCGCCCGCGCACCGCGCCCTGGACATAGGCGGCGAGTACCAGTGGCGCCGCGAGGGCGAGCCCCACCTGTTCGACCCGGAGACGGTCTTCCGCCTCCAGCACTCGACGCGCTCCGGCAGCTACGAGATCTTCAAGAAGTACACGGGCCGCGTGAACGAGCAGTCCGAGCGACTGATGACGCTGCGCGGCCTGTTCGGCTTCACCTCGGACCGCACCCCGATCTCCCTCGACGAGGTCGAGCCCGTCTCCGAGATCGTCAAGCGCTTCTCGACCGGCGCCATGTCGTACGGCTCCATCTCCAAGGAGGCGCACGAGACCCTCGCCATCGCCATGAACCAGCTGGGCGGCAAGTCCAACACCGGTGAGGGCGGCGAGGACGCGGACCGGCTGTACGACCCGGCCCGCCGCTCGTCGATCAAGCAGGTCGCCTCCGGCCGCTTCGGCGTCACGTCCGAGTACCTCGTCAACGCCGACGACATCCAGATCAAGATGGCGCAGGGCGCCAAGCCCGGCGAGGGCGGCCAGCTGCCCGGCCACAAGGTCTACCCGTGGGTCGCCAAGACCCGCCACTCCACCCCCGGCGTCGGTCTCATCTCCCCGCCGCCGCACCACGACATCTACTCCATCGAGGACCTGGCTCAGCTGATCCACGACCTCAAGAACGCCAACCCGAAGGCCCGCATCCACGTGAAGCTGGTCTCCGAGGTCGGTGTCGGCACGGTCGCCGCCGGTGTCTCCAAGGCCCACGCGGACGTCGTCCTCATCTCCGGCCACGACGGCGGAACGGGCGCCTCCCCGCTGACCTCCCTCAAGCACGCGGGCGGCCCCTGGGAGCTCGGCCTCGCCGAGACCCAGCAGACCCTGCTGCTCAACGGCCTGCGCGACCGCATCGTCGTCCAGACCGACGGCCAGCTCAAGACCGGCCGCGACGTCGTCATCGCCGCGCTGCTCGGCGCCGAGGAGTTCGGTTTCGCGACCGCGCCGCTCGTCGTCTCCGGCTGCGTCATGATGCGCGTCTGCCACCTCGACACCTGCCCGGTCGGCATCGCCACCCAGAACCCGGTGCTGCGCGAGCGGTTCGCCGGCAAGGCCGAGTACATCGTGAACTTCTTCAAGTTCATCGCCGAAGAGGTCCGCGAGATCCTCGCCGAGCTCGGCTTCCGCACCATCGAAGAGGCCGTCGGCCACGCCGAGAACCTCGACGTGGAGCGCGCCATCACCCACTGGAAGGCGCAGGGACTGGACCTGTCCCCGCTCTTCTACGTGCCCGAACTGCCCGAGGGCGCCTCCCTGCACCAGGTCATCGAGCAGGACCACGGCCTGGAGAAGGCGCTCGACAACGAGCTGATCAAGCTCGCCGCCGACGCGCTCGCCGCGGACTCCGCGACCGACGCCCAGCCGGTCCGCGCCCAGGTCGCGATCCGCAACATCAACCGCACGGTCGGCACCATGCTCGGCCACGAGGTGACGAAGAAGTTCGGCGGCGCGGGCCTGCCCGACGACACCATCGACATCACCTTCACGGGCTCCGCCGGCCAGTCCTTCGGCGCCTTCCTGCCCCGCGGCATCACGCTGCGCCTGGAGGGCGACGCCAACGACTACGTCGGCAAGGGCCTCTCCGGCGGCCGGGTGATCGTCCGTCCCGACCGGGGCGCCGACCACCTCGCCGAGTACTCGACCATCGCGGGCAACACCATCGCGTACGGCGCGACGGGCGGCGAGCTCTTCCTGCGCGGCCGCACCGGCGAGCGCTTCTGCGTCCGCAACTCCGGCGCGACGGTGGTCTCCGAGGGCGTGGGCGACCACGGCTGCGAGTACATGACCGGCGGCCGCGCGGTCGTCCTCGGCGAGACGGGCCGCAACTTCGCGGCCGGCATGTCCGGCGGTGTCGCGTACGTGATCGACCTCGACCCCGACAACGTGAACGTCGGCAACGCGGGAGCCGTCGAGGAACTCGACGACACCGACAAGCAGTGGCTGCACGACGTCGTGCGCCGGCACGCGGAGGAGACCGCCTCGACGGTCGCCGAGAAGCTGCTCGCCGAGTGGCCCGCCGCCGTGGACCGCTTCAGCAAGATCATTCCCAGTGCCTACAAGGCAGTGCTCGCCGCCAAGGACGCCGCCGAGCGAGCCGGACTCCCCGAGTCCGAGATCACCGAGAAGATGATGGAGGCGGCGACCAATGGCTGATCCCAAGGGCTTTCTGAACCACGGCCGTGAGGTCGCCAAGTCCCGTCCCGTGGACGTGCGTCTCAAGGACTGGAACGAGGTCTACGTTCCGGGCTCGCTGCTCCCGATCATCTCCAAGCAGGCCTCGCGCTGCATGGACTGCGGCATCCCGTTCTGCCACAACGGCTGTCCGCTGGGCAACCTGATCCCCGAGTGGAACGACTACGCGTACCGCGAGGACTGGCAGGCCGCCTCCGAGCGGCTGCACGCCACGAACAACTTCCCGGAGTTCACGGGCCGGCTGTGCCCCGCCCCGTGCGAGTCGGCGTGTGTGCTCGGCATCAACCAGCCCGCCGTGACCATCAAGAACGTCGAGGTCTCGATCATCGACCAGGCGTGGGACAGCGGCTCCGTCGCGGCCCAGGCCCCCGAGCGCCTGTCCGGCAAGACGGTCGCGGTCATCGGTTCCGGTCCCGCCGGACTCGCCGCCGCACAGCAGCTCACGCGCGCCGGTCACACGGTCGCGGTGTACGAGCGCGCCGACCGCGTCGGCGGCCTGCTGCGCTACGGCATCCCCGAGTTCAAGATGGAGAAGCGGCACATCAACCGCCGCATCGAGCAGATGCGCGCGGAGGGCACCCGCTTCCGCACGGGCATCGAGATCGGCCGCGACCTCAAGGCGACGGACCTGCGCAAGCGGTACGACGCCGTGGTCATCGCGGCCGGCGCGACGACCGCCCGTGACCTCCCCGTCCCCGGGCGGGAGCTGAACGGCGTCCACCAGGCCATGGAGTACCTGCCGCTGGCCAACAAGGTGCAGGAGGGCGACTTCGTGGCGCCCCCGATCACCGCCGAGGGCAAGCACGTCGTGGTCATCGGCGGCGGCGACACGGGCGCGGACTGCGTGGGCACCGCCCACCGCCAGGGCGCGGCCTCGGTCACCCAGCTGGAGATCATGCCGCGGCCGGGCGAGGAGCGGAACCCGGGCCAGCCCTGGCCGACGTTCCCGATGCTCTACAAGGTCACCTCCGCGCACGAGGAGGGCGGTGAGCGGGTCTACTCCGTCAACACCACCCACTTCGAGGGCGACGAGGACGGCAACGTCCAGTGGCTGCACCTGGTCGAGGTAGAGTTCACCGGCGGCAAGCTGAACCAGAAGCCGGGCACGGAGCGCAAGATCCCCGCCCAGCTGGTGACGCTGGCGATGGGCTTCACCGGCACGGACGTCGAGAACGGCGTGGTCTCCCAGTTCGGTCTGGAGCTCGACGAGCGCGGCAACATCGCCCGCGACGCCGACTTCGCGACCAACGTTCCCGGCGTGTACGTCGCCGGTGACGCGGGCCGCGGCCAGTCCCTCATCGTCTGGGCCATCGCGGAGGGCCGCTCGGCCGCCCGTGGTGTCGACCGCTTCCTCACGGGTGCGAGCGACCTGCCGGCCCCGATCCGTCCGACGGACCGCTCGCTGACGGTCTGACCCCCGATGGTCCGACCCGGCAACACGTGACCTGACGGTCACCCCAGAACGTCCCGCACAAAGGCGTGCGGAACACGAGACGGCGCCTGCCTCACTGTCCCCGACCGGACGACCTGGCAGGCGCCGCCGCATGCCCGCCCGCTTCTCCCGCTCACGGCACGCGGTACGTCTCGCCGTACACCTTCCACCGCAGCGGTGTGTGCAGGTCGAGGTTCCCGTCGTAGAGGAACTGGCGCTGGGCCGTGTCGATGCGGGTGGTGTCGCGCCGGGGGTTCTTGGACTTCATGGCCGCGCGGCGGATGTCCAGGAAGATGTCGAGGTACGTCTTCTCGTCGCCGCCCTCGGACGGCGGGTTCGCCTCGCGCATGGCGCGTCTGCGCAGCCCGTAGAAGCTGTTGTCGCTGGTGCCGGGACCGTGCAGCACGATGGCGTCGTAGTAGATGAACTGGCCGAGCGTGCCGAGGCCGTCGAGCTTGGCGCGCCGGACGGCGGGGTCGAAGTACACCCGGTCGCGTTCCTCGTCCTGAGCCCTGCGGAACGCGGCGAGCGTGGCCTCGTGGCGCCAGGCCGCGGGAAAGCCCGGGTCCAGGCCCTCGTGGGAGTCCGTGCCGTCGACCTCGCGCAGGGCCGGGAGATAGCGGGCGAGCCCGTTGCCCGGGTGTTCCTCGGTGTAGCGCTCGACGAGGGTGAGCAGGTCGTGGGTGCCGGTGCAGAAGCCGACGACGCCCGCCGTGTAGCCCTGGCCGTCACCGATGTCCTCGACGTAGCCGTACGCCTCGTGCCACTTGAGCGTGGAGTTCTCGGCGCTCGCCACGATCTCCTGGGCCAGTTCCTTCTTGTCCGGAGCGGCGAGGCCCGCCGGCACGTCGTGCACGACCTCGTCGTCTGCCGCCCGCCCGGCCTCGGCCTTGTCCTTCTCACGGGCCTTCTGCGACACGGACGCCGGGTGCTTGGCGTCGGCCGTGGCCGTGTGCTCGGGCGTGACGAGGTAGACCGCCGCCGTCACCAGCACGGGGGCGACGGCGAACAACAGGAAACCCGCACGTTTCATGACGCACAGGGTACGCAGGGAGGGCGTACGGGCGGGGAAACCCCGGTACCGCACGGGTGCAGCACGCCTGTGCCACTCGGGCGGGACACGCGTCCCCGGCTTCGGTCACCTCGCCGGCCGGCCACCGGAGCGCGCCCGGCCCGGCGTTCCGGGCAGGGCCCGCCCGTGCCGCGGCGGGCCCGTCCGCCTGGGAGCTACACCGCGCCGGTTCTCAGCGCCGACACCTTCAGCAGCGTGAGGACCACCAGCGCTATGAGAAGCCCCGCGCAGACGGCCGCCTGGATCGGCGCCCGCAGACGGCCGCGGGGAGCGTACGCGTAGGCCGCCGTCACGACCCCGCCCGCCAGCAGCCCGCCCAGGTGGCCCTGCCAGGACGTGAGCCCCGCCGAGATCAGCAGCCAGATCAGCAGGCCCCCCATGAACCGGTTGACGTTCCCCATGTCCGCGCCGAGCCGCCGGGCCATCACGTAGTACGCGGCGCCGATGCCGAAGATCGCGCCCGACGCGCCGAGCGTCTGCTCCTGCGGTGCGAGCAGCAGCACCAGGACCGAGCCGCCGAGCGCCGACAGCAGGTACAGCGCGAGGTAGCGGACCCGGCCGAGCTGGGCCTCGACGGTCCGGCCGATGTTCCACAGCGCGAACATGTTCATCGCGATGTGAGCGATCCCGAAGGCGCCCTCGGTGGGCGGCAGATGCAGGAACGCGCCGGTCAGCAACCGGTACCACTCCCCGTTGACCAAGCCCTCCGCGTTGTAGTCCGGGGAGTACGCGGCGTCCCAGAGGTAGTGACCCCCGTCCGCGCCCACCAGACCGGCGCCGAGCATCGCGAACCGGTCCACGACCGAGGAACGCAGCAGTTCGGCCAGGTAGGCCAGCAGATTGAGACCGATGAGGGCGTACGTCACCGCCGGCACCGTCGAGATCCGGCCGCCGAAGGCCGTGCGGGCCTGCCGGATGGACTTCGCGCCCTCCTTCACGCACTCCACGCACTGATGGCCGACGGCCGCCTCGCGCATGCAGCTCGGGCATATGTAGCGGTCGCAGCGGGTGCAGCGCACATGCGACTCCACCTTGGGGTGGCGGTAGCAGGTGGTGACGGCGGACTCGGACTCCACGGCCGGCTCCTCGGAACGCACGGGTAGGGGGAACGGTGAGCCGGTGGGGACGGCGAAGATCAAAATAGCGACACCCCGGTCGACGGGGAAGGGCAGGGTCCGCGAGACGGCAGGGGCGGGGTGGGGACGGCACGGGGACGGCGGGGACGGCACCATGACGCGATCCCCGGCGTTCCCGCGTCGTCGCGTGACGGGACGTCCGTGTGGCCGGAACCGATCTCGTCGCGGCCGGCCGGACTTCTCAACACCCCACTCATGACGCCCCGTTGGCTTCGGCGGGGCGGCGTGCCACCCTGGTGGGCCGAGGGGAGCGACCTATGGGCGCACGAGAGATCGACTCCGGCCGGACCGCGGGACCTTCGGCGAACGGAGATCCCGGGAGCGGGACTTCGGAGGCCGCCGGCCCTGCGGGGACCGTGCGAGCCCGCCGCGCGGCCGAGACCGGCAAGGGCGAGCGGCTCGCCGACTGGGCCGACGGACGACTGGGCGTCTACTCGCTGGCCAAGGCCAACATGCGCAAGGTCTTCCCGGACCACTGGTCCTTCATGCTGGGCGAGGTCTGCCTCTACAGCTTCCTCGTCCTGATCATCACGGGCGTCTATCTCACCCTGTTCTTCGAGCCGAGCGGCGTCGAGGTCGTCTACCACGGCTCGTACGTCCCGCTGAACGGCATCACCATGACGCGGGCGTACGAGTCCACGCTCCACATCAGCTTCGACGTGCGCGGCGGACTGCTGATCCGGCAGATCCACCACTGGGCGGCGCTCGTCTTCCTCGCCGGGATGCTCGTCCACATGATGCGGGTGTTCTTCACCGGCGCGTTCCGCAAGCCGCGCGAGGTCAACTGGCTGTTCGGCTGGACCCTGTTGATGCTCGGCCTCATCACCGGCCTGACCGGCTACTCGCTCCCCGACGACCTGCTCTCCGGCACCGGCGTCCGCTTCGCGCAGGGCGCCATCCTGTCGATCCCCGTCGTGGGGACGTACATCTCCTTCTTCCTCTTCGGCGGGGAGTTCCCGGGGCACGACATCATCCCGCGGTTCTTCCCGATCCATGTCCTGCTGCTGCCGGGCATCATGCTGGGACTGGTCGTCGCCCATCTGATCCTGGTCTTCTACCACAAGCACACGCAGTACCCGGGGCCCGGCCGCGACCAGAAGTCGGTCGTCGGCATGCCGTTCATGCCCGTCTACATGGCCAAGGCCGGCGGTTTCTTCTTCCTGGTCTTCGGAGTCCTGGCGATCATGGGCGCGGTCGCCACCGTCAACCCCGTGTGGGCCTTCGGGCCCTACCGCCCCGACCTGGTGACCACCGGCGCGCAGCCCGACTGGTACCTCGGCTTCTCCGAGGGACTGATCCGGGTGATGCCGGGATGGGAGATCAACGCCTTCGGCCACACACTCCAGTTGGGCGTCTTCATCCCCTTCACGCTCTTCCCGCTCATCATGACCGCCATCGCCGTCTACCCGTTCGTCGAGGCATGGGTCACCGGCGACCGGCGCGAGCACCACATCCTGGACCGGCCCCGCAACGTGCCCACCCGCACCGCGCTCGGCGTCGCCTGGCTCACGCTGTACGCCGTCCTGCTGGTCGGCGGGGGCAACGACCTGTGGGCCACCCACTTCCATCTGTCGATCAACGCGATCACCTGGTTCGTCCGCGTCGCCGTGTTCGCGGGGCCCGCACTCGCCTACGTCGTCACGAAGAGGATCTGTCTGGGGCTGCAACGCGCCGACCGCGACAAGGTGTTGCACGGGCGCGAGTCCGGCGTCATCAAACTCCTGCCGCACGGGGAGTACGTCGAGGTCCACGAACCGCTCACCTCCGCACAGCGGTTCACCCTCACCCAGCACGAACAGGCGCCGCCCTACGAGGTCGGCCCGCTCGTCGACGCGAACGGCGTGGCCCGCCGGGCCGGTCCCGCCCGAAGGCTGCGCGCCCGGCTGGCCCGCGCCCTCTACGGGCCCGGCGCCCGGATCCCGAAGCCGACGGCCGAGGAGTACCGGGAGCTCACGAGCGGGGACGACCACCACTGAGACCGGCCAGCGCCTCGGCCCTGCACTCGCCCGGGGTGCCCCAGGCCGTCCGCAGGGCGCGCGCCTTGGTGAACCAGAGGGACAGGTCGTACTCGGCCGTGTAGCCGATCGCGCCGTGCAGCTGCAACGCCGTCCGGGCCATGGCGTACGCGGCCTCGCCCGCCGTGACCTTCGCCGCGGCCACGTCCGCCGGTGCCATCGACAGCGCGGCCCCGAACAGCAGCGGGCGCGCGAACTCCAGGGCGATCAGCGCGTCCGCGAGCCGGTGCTTGACCGCCTGGAACGAACCGACGGGAACCCCGAACTGCGTTCGCCGCTTGACGTGTTCGACGGTCCGGTCGAGGAGCGCGAGACCCGCCCCGAGGGCCTGGGCGGCGGTGGCGAGCCGGGCCCAGGTCACGGCCCGGCGGGCGGCGCGGGCGACCTGCGGACCGGTCGCCAGGAGTTCGCCGCCCGTTTCCGGCAGGGCGAGCCGTCGGGCCGGGTCCGTGGACGCGCGCACCGGGCCGTGGCCGGGCGCGAGCCGCAGAGCGTCGCCGTCCACCGCGAGCAGCACCGTCGCCGCGTCCGCGTCCAGCGCGTACCCGCCGGCCGGGGCCAGCGTGGCGACGCTCTTGCCCGAGGCCAGCCCCGGCAGCAGCCGCTCGGCCGGACCCGGCTCGCCCGACCCGCCCAGTTCGCTCAGCAGGACGGCCGAGGCGACCGTCTCCACCAGCGGACCCGGAACCGCGTGCCGCCCCAACTCCACGAACGCTACCGCCAGTTCCACGGGCAGCGGGCCCACCCCCTCGTACGCCTCCGGGACGGCCAGCGCGAAGACCCCGGCGTCGGCGAGCCGCGACCACAGGGCCCGGCCGGGCGCCTGGTCGCCGCCGGTCCACGCCCGTACCGCCGACGGCGTGTCCGCGGACGTCAGCATCGCGTCCAGGGAGGCGGCGAAGGCGCGCTGTTCGGCGTCGAGGAGGAAGCGCATCAGCGGCGGCCCTTCGGGAGGCCGAGCAGCCGCTCGGCGATGATGTCGCGCTGGATCTCGTTGGTGCCCGCGTAGATGGGGCCCGCGAGCGAGAACACATACCCCTCGGCCCACTCGGTGTCCGCCAACTCGCCCTCGGCGCCCAGCAGATCGAGCGCCGTCTCGTGCAGTGCGATGTCCAGCTCCGACCAGAACACCTTGTTCAGGCTGGACTCCGGCCCGATACTCTCCCCTTCGAGGAACCGCGAGGCGTTGGCGTACGTGAAGAGCTGGTAGGCGCGGGCGCCGATCACCGCGTCGGCCACCCGGTCGCGCAGGGCCGAGTCGGACGGGTCGCCGTGGGTGCGCCACAACGCGGCCAGCCGGTCGGCGGCGGCCAGGAAGCGGCCCGGCGAACGCAGCGTCAGACCGCGTTCGTTGCCCGCCGTCGACATCGCCACCCGCCAGCCCTGCCCCGGCTCGCCGATCACGTCCTCGTCCGGGACGAACACCTCGTCCAGGAACAGCTCCGCGAAGGCCGGCCTGCCGTCCAGCCGGCCGATCGGACGGACCGTCACGCCGGGCGCGCGCAGGTCGAACATCAGATACGTCAGGCCCTGATGGGATTTCGGCAGTCCGGGCTCGCTGCGGAACAGGCCGAACGCGCGGTCGGCGAACGCGGCCCGCGACGACCAGGTCTTCTGTCCGCTCAAGCGCCAGCCGCCGTCCACGCGCACCGCGCGCGAGGTCAGCGACGCCAGGTCCGAACCCGCCTCGGGCTCGGACCACGCCTGTGCCCAGACCACCTCGCCCGTCGCCATGGGCGGCAGCACCCGCGCGCGCTGCTCCGGGGTGCCGTGGTCGAAGAGGGTCGGCGCGAGGAGGCTGACGCCGTTCTGCCCGACCCGGCCGGGCGCGCCCGCCGCGTGGTACTCCTCCTCGAAGGCCAGCCAGCGCACGAGGTCCGCGTCCCGGCCGCCGTACGCCGTCGGCCACGACACCACCGACCAGCGGTCCGCGGCCAGTTCGGCCTCCCACGCGCGATGCGCGGCGAAGCCCTCCGCGGTCTCCAGGGAGGGCAGCGGGACCACCGGGACATGGGCGTCCAGCCAGGCGCGGGCCTCGGCACGGAACGCCTCGTCGGCGGGGGAGCGGGTGAGATCCATCGGCGGCACCTTTCGGCGGCGGGCTCCGGACGGGGCTCGGGGTGGGGTTTCGGGGTCGGGCTCGGGGTGACGACAAGCTTCCCTAACAAGTGTTTGGTAGGTTAGCTTGGAGTCATGAGCGACGTCGAGAGTCCGGCGTACGTACCCGGGCACGGGCTGCTGAAGGGCCGCACCGCCGTCATCACCGCCGCCGCGGGCGCCGGCATCGGCGGGGCCACGGCACGCCGGTTCCTGGAGGAGGGCGCGCGCGTCCTGATCGGCGACGCGCACACCCGTCGGCTCAAGGAGACCGCCGAGACCCTGGCCGCGGAGTTCGGCCCCGGCAAGGTGAGCGCACTGCCCTGCGACGTCACCGACGAGGACCAGGTCCAGGCCCTCTTCGACACCGCCACCGACCTCCACGGCCGACTGGACATCGTCGTCAACAACGCGGGCCTCGGCGGCACCTCACCCCTCGTCGACATGACCGACGAACAGTGGTCCAAGGTCCTCGACGTGACACTCAACGGCACGTTCCGCTGCACCCGCGCCGCGCTGCGCCGGCTCAAGGAGCGCGGCCACGGCGGAGTCGTCGTCAACAACGCCTCCGTCGTCGGCTGGCGCGCCCAGTCAGGACAGGCCCACTACGCCGCCGCGAAGGCAGGCGTCATGGCGCTCACCCGCTGCGCCGCGATCGAGGCCGCCGCCTACGGGGTACGGGTCAACGCCGTCTCGCCCAGCCTCGCCATGCACCCCCACCTGGTGAAGGTCACCACCCCCGAACTGCTGGAGGAACTCACCGCCCGCGAGGCCTTCGGCCGGTACGCCGAACCCTGGGAGGTGGCCAACGTGATCGTGTTCCTCGCCTCCGGCTACTCCTCGTACCTGACCGGCGAGGTCGTGTCCGTGAGCAGCCAGCACGCATGAGACGACAATGACCGTGTGCCTACCAAGAAGAAGCCCCAGGTGACCGCCACCCCGGAGCGCCGCCGCGAACTGCTCGGCACCGCCGCCGAGGTGTTCGCCGAACAGGGCTACAACGCCACCACCGTACGCAGGATCGCGGACGAGGCCGGGATGCTCGCGGGCAGTCTCTACTACCACTTCGACTCCAAGGAATCGATGCTGGAGGAGATCCTGCGGACCTTCCTCGACGAGCTCTGGGACGGCTACGACACCGTCCTTGACGCCGGACTCGGCCCCCGGGAGACCCTGGAGGCCCTGGTCACCGAGTCCTTCCGGGAGATCGACCGGCACCGCGCGGCCGTCGCGATCTACCAGAAGGAGGCCCGGCACCTCGCCGCCCAGGAACGCTTCGCCTTCCTCGCCGAGTCCCAGCGCAACTTCGAGAAGGCGTGGCTGAGCACCCTGGAACGCGGAGTCGACGCCGAGGTCTTCCGGGCCGACCTCGACATCCGGCTCACCTACCGGTTCGTGCGCGACACCGTGTGGGTCGCCGCCTCCTGGTACCGGCCCGGCGGTCAGCACAGCCCGGAGGAGATCGCCCGGCAGTACCTGTCGATGGTGCTCGACGGCATCTCCGTCCGCAAGGAGCCGTAAGCGATCCACGCGCGATCCACGCGCGAACCACCCATGTCCGCGAGGGAGTCGTCATGGCCGAGGCCTACATCGTCGAAGCGGTCCGCACGCCCGTCGGGCGGCGCGGGGGAGGGCTGAGCGGGGTCCACCCGGCCGACCTCGGCGCGCATGTGCTCAACGCCCTGGTCGAACGGTCCGGCGTGGACCCGGCGGCCGTCGAGGACGTCGTCTTCGGCTGCCTGGACACGGTCGGGCCGCAGGCCGGGGACATCGCCCGCACGAGCTGGCTGGCGGCCGGGCTGCCCGAGGAGGTGCCGGGCGTCACCGTCGACCGGCAGTGCGGGTCCTCCCAGCAGGCCGTGCACTTCGCCGCCCAGGGCGTCCTGTCCGGCACCCAGGACCTGGTCGTCGCCGGCGGCGTGCAGAACATGAGCCAGATACCCATCGCCTTCGCCTCCCGCCGGGCCGCCGAACCGCTCGGCCTCACCGAGGGCCCCTTCGCGGGCAGCGAGGGCTGGCGCGCACGCTACGGAGACCGCCCTGTCAACCAGTTCCACGGCGCCGAACTCATCGCCGCCAAATGGGGCATCAGCCGCCGCGACCAGGAGGAGTTCGCCCTGCGCTCCCACCAGCGGGCGATCCGCGCCGCAGACGAGGGCCGCTTCGCCCGCGAGACCGTCGCCCACGGCGACGTCACGGTCGACGAGGGGCCGCGCCGGGACACCACCCTGGAGAAGATGGCGGCCCTGAACCCGGTCGTCGAGGGCGGCACCATCACCGCCGCCTGCTCCTCCCAGGTCTCCGACGGCGCCGCCGCGATGCTGCTCGCCTCCGGACGGGCGGTCCGCGAACACGGCCTGACCCCCCGCGCCCGCGTCCACCACCTCTCGGTACGCGGCGAGGACCCGATCCGGATGCTCTCGGCCCCCATTCCCGCCACCGCGTACGCCCTGAAGAAGACCGGCATGTCCATCGGCGACCTCGATCTCGTCGAGATCAACGAGGCGTTCGCCCCGGTCGTCCTCGCCTGGCTCAAGGAGACCGGCGCCGACCCGGAGAAGGTCAACGTCAACGGCGGCGCCATAGCCCTCGGCCACCCCCTCGGCGCCACCGGCGTGCGCCTGATGACGACCCTGCTGCACGAACTGGAGCGCACCGGCGGCCGGTTCGGCCTCCAGACGATGTGCGAGGGCGGCGGCCAGGCGAACGTGACGATCATCGAACGGCTCTGACGAGGCCGGTGCGCGGCGTGGTCCCCCGCCCGTGCCGGGCACTGCCGCCTCGCGAACCCGAGGCCCCGGGAGGCGTGCTTCCCGGACGGACGTCAGCCGCCGAGCGAGAAGCCCAGCAGGACACCGGCGTGGACCTCGACCATGCCTGGGGCCAGGTCGCCCTCCGAGCTGCCACCGCCGCCGCCGTGACCCCGATGGCCGCGGAACTCCCAGGACTCCGCGTCCACATCCTGCACATGGAGGACCGTCCCCAGCGAGACGCCCGCCGCCTCCGCGTACACCGTGGCCTTGCGGCGGGCCGCAGCGACAGCCCTGCGCCGTGCCTCGTCCCGCATCGCGGGCTTGTCGAGCACGTCGAAGGTGACCTCGTCGACACGGTTGGCGCCCGCGTCGACCGCGTCCACGATGAGCTGCTGAAGATCGTCGACCGCTTCGATCTCGATCATGTACGACGCCTGGCAGCGGTAGCCGAGGAACTTGCGGCCCGCTCCGTACCCGTCGTACTCGGAGTTGAGCTTCAGCTTGGAGCCGGAGACCGAGGCGTCCGGTATGCCGTGCCGGCGCACGGTCTCGCGCAGCAGGGACACCGCCGTCCCCGCCTTGTGGAACGCCTCGTCGGGCGAGGGCTCCTGGACGTCCACGGCCAGCTTCACCCGCACCAGCTGCGGTTCGGCTCGTACGCTTCCGGCGCCGAAGACGCTGAGGCCCCACGGCTCTCTGATCGACTGATTCATTCGCGCATTCAATCACCCCTGATTGCAAGGACGTTGAGGGTTTCCCGGGCCTCGGCCATCACCCGCTCGACCAGTTCCGCGCACGACGGCAGATCCTCGATCACCCCCGCGACCTGTCCCGACGCCATCACGCCGAGATCCGTCCGGCCGTCCACCATCGACGCCTTGAGGAGCATCGGCGTGTTGGCGGCGAGCAGGACCTGACTCCAGGACAGGTCCCTGCCGTGCTTCATGGCGAGGCCGTCGCGGATCATCCGGGACCAGGACAGCCCGGAGATCCGCCGGAATCCGGCCGCGCGGCGCACGGCCTGGACGAATGCCCTCGTACGGCCCGCACTCTCCAGGGCGTCGACGAGCTCACTGCGCAGCATGCGGTGCGGCAGCCCGTCGACGGCCGTCGTCACCGTGATGTCCTTCACCGTCGCCGCCAGGTACCTCGCCTTCACCGCCTCGGGGACGGTCGAGTCGGAGGTCAGCAGGAAACGCGTGCCCATCGCGATGCCCGCCGCCCCGTAGGCCAGCGCCGCCACCAGCCCCCGCCCGTCGTGGAAGCCGCCCGCCGCCACCACCGGGATGTCCACGGCGTCCACCACCTGGGGCAGCAGCACGCTCGTCGCCACCTCCCCGGTGTGCCCGCCGCCCTCGCCGCCCTGCACGATCACCGCGTCGGCCCCCCAGGCGGCCACCTTCTCGGCGTGCCGCCGGGCGCCGACGGACGGCACGACGATCACCCCCGCCTCCTTCAGCCCGGCGATCAGTTCACGGGAAGGGGCGAGCGCGAACGACGCGACGCGCACGCCCTCCTCCACGATGATCCGCACGCGGTCGCCCGCGTCCCCCGCGTCGGCGCGCAGATTCACGCCGAAGGGCCGGTCCGTACGGGACTTGACCTCCCGCACCGCGTCGCGGAGCTGGTCGAGTGTCATCGTCGCCGAGGCCAGGATGCCCAGCGCGCCCGCGTTCGCCGTCGCCGAGACCAGCCGGGGCCCCGCCACCCAGCCCATGCCGGTCTGCACGATGGGATGCCGGACACCGACGAGCCCCGTCAACGCGGTCTCCATCAGCGCCCACCCCCACGCGAACCGGGCACGTCCCGGTCCCGTTCCCCGCTCTCCGGATCGGGCACCTCCCGGTTCCGCAGGCCCTTCGGGTCGATCACCGCGCGGATCAACTCCAGCTCCTCCGCCGACGGTTCGCGGGTGAACGGGACCTCGTCCGGGACCGTCAGCTCGAAGCCCGTCGCCTCCTGGACCTGCTCGGCGGTGACGCCCGGGTGCACGGACACCAGCCGCATCGAGTGGTCGGGCGTCGCGAAGTCGAGGACGGCGAGGTCGGTCACCACCCGGGGGAGGCGATGGAAGCGGGTGGCGCTCGGGCCCGCGGCGGCGGCCCGGTCGTACCCCACCCCGCACACCATGTCGACCCGCTCCACGAAGACGCGCGGGGAATGTCTCGGGATCCAGTAACTGGTCGGATTGTTCAGGGTGTTGACCGGAGCGCCGCGCACGCCGAGGAGCTGGCGCCGGGGCCGGGACCAGTCGCCGACGCACGAGATGTTCTGGTTGCCGAACCGGTCGATCTGGCTCGCGCCCATCATCACGTGCCGCCGCCCGCCGGTCACCGCCGTCAGATGTCTGCGGTACGGCAGCCAGCCCTCCGGGGTGCCGTCGAGGCCGACGAGCAGCGCCTCGCCGTCGGTCAGCATCAGGTCGGGCGAGAAGGTGCGCCGGGCCAGCCGGGCGCCGATGGACGGGATCAGGCCCATGGGACTGGCGAGCACCTCGCCGTTGTCCCGCCAGGCCTCGGCACAGGCGATCACGCAGTACTCGGCTCGACCGGCGTTCACTGGTCCCGCTCCTTCCGCCAGGCCTGGACGGCGCTCTGATAGGCGTGCTCGCCGCCGCCGAGGAACCGCTCGGCGAACTCGGCGTACGGCGTGGTCGCGTACAGCTTCTGGAAGGCCTCGTCCCGCCCGTAGTCCGGGACGCACGAGGTGAAGTGCGCGCCGTTCGGTGTCTCCACGACGCCCGTCACGGACGACCGCTGGAGCAGCAGGGTCTGCGGCGCGGCCTCCTTGGTCAGCTCCGCCGTGTCGACGATCCGCTCGCAGGAGACGTACGCCGTGTCCGCGGCCTCGCAGAACAGGTCGTCGAAGTACGGGTCCGGGCCCAGGTACTGCCCGTTGCCCAGCCGGTCCGCCCGGTTCATGTGGACCAGGGCCGCGTCCAGGCGCAGCGCGGGCATCGCGACGAGTTCCTCCCGTATCCCCGATCCCGGGTCGGGATACGGTGAAGTGACCGTCCGCAGGCCCGGGTTGACCCGCATCACGTCCGAGCCGAGCCCCGCGCGAACCGGCAGGAACGGCAGCCGGTTCGCCGCCGCGTGCAGCCCCCACATGAACATCGCCTCGTCCACCTCCGTCAGCTCGAACGCGCCGCGCTCGCGGGCCGCCCGGTAGTGCGGTTCGAGCGGGATGGAGTCCAGCGTCGCGAACGCGGTGACGAGCGTGCGGATCCGTCCGGCCGCGGCGAGCAGGCCGACGTCCGGGCCGCCGTACGCGACGACGGTGAGATCGGTGATCCCGGTGCGGAGCAGTGCTCTCACCAGGGCCATCGGCTTGCGGCGCGAGCCCCAGCCGCCGATGCCCACGGTCATCCCGCTCTCCAGCCGGCCGACGACGTCCTGCGCCGACATGGTCTTGTCGCTCACCGGGGTGCCTCCTTGCCGAAGGTGTCGCGGACGCGGTCGGCCACGCCGGCGAGATTGGCCTCGAAGGTGAAGCCCTGCTCGAAGCGGTAGCTGCGGCGCACGTCGACGGGATCGATGCCGTTGATGGCGGCCTTGGCGAGCCGGATGAGCTGTCCGTCCTTGGCCGCTATCTCGCGCGCCAGCTCCAGCGCCGCCGCCCGCAGTTCCTCGCGCGGCACGACCCTCCACACCGAGCCGTGCGTGTGCAGCTCGGCCGCGGTCGCCGCGCGCGAGGTGTAGTACAGGGCGCGCATCAGATGCTGGGGGACGAGACGGGCCAGATGCGTGGCCGCGCCGAGCGCGCCCCGGTCCAGCTCGGGCAGACCGAAGGTGGCGTCCTCGCTCGCCACGATCGCGTCCGCGTTCCCCACCAGCCCTATGCCGCCGCCCAGGCAGAAGCCGTGCACCGCCGCGACCACGGGCACCTCGCACTCGTACACCGCCGCGAAGGCCTCGGCGCAGCCGCGGTTGGCGCCGATCAGCGCGCCATGACCGGTGGTGTCGCGCTGCATCTCCTTGATGTCGACGCCCGCGTTGAAACCGCGTCCCTCGGCTCCGAGGACGACGCAGCGGGTCCCGGGGTCGCGGCCCGCCGCGCGCACGGCGTCGGCGAGGTCGAACCAGCCCCGCACCGGCAGCGCGTTCACCGGCGGGAAGTCGACCGTGACGACGGAAATCCCCTTTTCCGGGGACGAGGTGGAGACACCCATGGGCACATCAGCTACCTTTCCACCAAACGTTTGTTAGGTGTGATGCGAAGCTAGCAGCGATCGCGGCCGCGCGGGAGGCCCTGTGGACAACGCGGACACCACGGATCGGCCGGGCGCCGCCGTGGACCTCGGCGGCCGGACCGTCGTCGTCACCGGCGGCACCCGAGGCGTCGGAGCGGGCATCGCGCGGGCCTTCGCCCGGGCCGGCGCGCACGTCGTGGTCTGCGCCCGCCGGCCACCCGAAGTCCCCCTGGAAGAAGCCGACTTCGCCCCCGTCGACCTGCGCGACCCCGCCGCCGTACGGGCCTTCTTCGACGCCCTGCCCCGGCTCGACGTCCTGGTCAACAACGCGGGCGGCGCCCCCTACCGCCCCCTCGCCGAGGCGGACGCCGAGCGGCACGCCCGGGTCATCGAACTCAACCTCACCGCCCCGCTCACCGCGTCGGTCGCCGCGTACGAACACCTCAGACGGGCCCGGGGCTCCATCGTGATGATCGGCAGCGTGAGCGGATCGCGCCCCTCGCCGGGTTCGGCGGCCTACGGCGCGGCGAAGGCGGGACTGGAGAACCTGGCCCGTTCGATGGCCGTCGAGTGGGCGCCCGAGATCCGGGTCAACACCCTGGTCGTCGGCATGGTCCGCACCGAACTGGCCCATCTGCACTACGGCGGCGAGGACGGCGTCGCCGCCGTAGCCCGCACCGTCCCGCTGGGCCGCCTCGCCCGGCCGTCCGACGTCGGCGCCGCCGCCGTCTTCCTCGCCTCCGACGCCGCCGCGTACATCAGCGGCGCCTCGATCCTCGTCCACGGAGGCGGCGAGCGGCCCGCCTTCCTCGACGCGGCCACCGCCAACAAGGACCAGCAGGGAGAACCGGGATGAGCGCACGATTGCTGTGTGAGGGGCGGGTCGTGATCGTCACCGGCGCGGGCCGCGGGCTCGGCAGGGCGCACGCGCTGGCCTACGCCGCCGAGGGTGCCCGGCTCGTCGTGAACGACCTCGGCGTCGGCCTCGACGGCACCCCCGCACCGGACAGCCCGGCCCGGCGGGTGGCCGAGGAGATCCGCACGGCGGGCGGCGAGGCGGTGGCGCACGGCGGTGACATCGCGACGGCCGAGGGCGCCGCCTCCGTCGTCCGCGCCGCCCTGGAGACGTACGGGCGTCTCGACACGCTCGTCAACAACGCCGGGTTCCTGCGCGACCGGATGCTGGTCAACCTCGGCGAGGACGACTGGGACGCCGTGATGCGGGTCCACCTGAAGGGGCACTTCCTGCCGCTCCAGCAGGCGGCGGCGCACTGGCGGGCCGAGGCGAAGGCGGGCCGCGCGCCCGACGCCCGGGTCGTCAACACCAGCAGCGGGGCGGGCCTGCTGGGGTCGGTCGGGCAGGGTAACTACAGCGCCGCCAAGGCCGGCATCGTCGCTCTGACGCTGGTCGCGGCGGCCGAGATGGGACGGTACGGCGTCCAGGTCAACGCCATCGCCCCGGCCGCCCGCACCCGGATGACCGAGCGGACCTTCGCCGACACCATGTCCGCCCCCGGCGGCGGATTCGACGCCATGGCCCCCGGCAACGTCTCGCCGCTGGTCGTCTGGCTCGGTTCGGCCGCGAGCGCCGGGGTCACCGGCCGCGTCTTCGAGACCGAGGGCGGCCGGATCACCGTGATGGAGGGCTGGCGCCCGGGCCCGAGCGCCGACAAGGGGGCCCGGTGGACCCCGGCGGAGGCAGGCGAGACGGCCCGGAAACTCCTGACGGAGGCGGAGACTCCGGGGGCGGTGTACGGCGGCACACCGTAGGACGCTCGGCGCATCCCGCCCGTCAGGTCGCCCGTCCCGGGGTGGGCGCCGCGGGTGGCGCGGGTGGCGTGGCGCCGGACGTGCAGGCGGTGCAGGGTGGCGTGGCGCGGGAGGTCCGGGGGGCGCGGGAGGAGCGGGCGGTGTCGGCCGTACGGGCGGGCGGTGCCCGCTCGCCGGACGGCGTGCGCGCGGCCGTACCGCCCACGGGCCCCGGCGTTCAGCGTCCGGGGCGTGTCGTGCTCGCCTTCAGCACGGTGACGATCTCCGCGTGGCCGGTCTGGAGGTCGTCGCCGGCGAAAGGACGGCCAACGGCGTCCAGAAGCTGGACCTCGATGGTGATGCCCTCGGGGGACGGATGGCGGTGGGTGACCGAGCGGTGGCCGGGGCCGTGCGTGCGGGCGAGGCCCGCCAGGACTTCGGTCTCGATGCCCACGCCGAGCAGACGGCGGGCCTCCGCCAGCGCCTCGCCCCGGGCGCCCGCCCCGTGCGCGAGCAGGGCCCGTACACAGCCCGCCGAGCCCCGGTGCGCGGCCGTCACCAGCGGGGGTTCGCCCGCAGGTCCCGGCCGGTCGGGGTCCGCGCCCGCCATCAGGAGCGCCTCCGCCACGGTGGTGTGCCCCCTCCGCAGCGCCCAGGTCAGCGCGGTGAAACCGAACGCCTCAACGGTGTCCGGGTTCGCCCCGGCCGCGAGCAGCGCGCGCACCACCTCCGTGTGACCACCGCAGGCCGCGCCGCACAGCGGAGCGTCCGTACCCAGGCTGAGGCGGTCGGGGTCGGCGCCCGCGGCCAGCAGCAGCCGTACGATGCCGGGCCGGTCGCTCACCGCCGCCAGATACAGGGCGCTCTGGCCGTCCTCGTCGACCGCCTCCGCGCTCACTTCGGCGCGCAGCAGCCGTACGACCGCGTCCTCGTCCCCCTCGTACACGGCGGGGAAGAGTCCCGCGGTGGGGTCGTTCGTGCTCATCCTTCGACCCTCGCTCGCCACGGACACGCGAGGCAAAGACTTTTGGGGTGTTCTGCCTCACCACCGTCACCCCTGGGACGCGCTCCCTCCCCGTGGGCCGCACACGGCGCGTCCGTTACGTGTCGCACTCCAGCACCGTCCGGCACAGCGCGCAGCGTGCCCGCACCCGGCCGCGTACCGGCACCCTGATGCGCTGGTGGCAGGTCGGGCACGGGAAGGACACGCGCAGCGGGCCGCGGTCGTCGGGCGCGAAGACGTAGGGGACGCCGGAGTGGTCGGGGGTGTGGTGGTCCTGGGCGTGGCGGCGGTCCCTGGCATAGCGGCGACGGCCCGCCCAGCCCGCCGCTGTCAGCGGGGGCTGCTGCTCGTCACGGCGCGCCTGCGCCATGCCCTTGGTGTACGCGGTGTACGCCTGCGGGCTGGTGAACCACACCGAGGGGTCCTCACCGAAGACCAGGGCGCGCTTGGCGAGGACGTAACCGAACTCCTCGGGGGTCAGATAGCCGAGCTTCTGCGAGGACGCGCCGTCCTCGCGGAAGGCGTCGAGGAGCAGCCAGCCCGCGCCGAGGTAGGCGGCGGCGGTGTCGGTGAGGATCTCGTTGTCGCGCGTTCCGGGGAACGCGAGGTCGAGGCGGTGCAGATAGACGTGCATCACCTCGTGCGCGAGGGCGGCGCCGATGTCCCTGCGGTGGGTGCGGAAGCGGTCGTTGAGCTCGATGAAGTACTCGGGTCCCGCGGCGAGTTCGACATGCGCCGCGTGGGTCATCTCGCGGAAGCCGACGATCATCCGGGCGTCCGGCAGCCGGTAGTGCCGCACCATCTCGCGGGCCACGCGCTGGGCGCCCAGATGCAGGTCGTCGACGTCGGCGAAGGCCACGTCGGTGGGGGCCACGCTGGTCGCGAAGGTGTGGACGGTGTCGTACGAGAGCCGCTTGTAGAGCGCGGTGATCGACGCCCGCACCGTGTCCAGATGCGGGTAGCCGTGCTCGACGGGTCCGCCGTTCGCCACGCCCGCACCCCCAGAAGACGCCGGAACTCCTCTCCACTGTAAGCGGGGTTCCTCCCGGCGGCGGGGGAGCGGAGGCGCGGAGCGGGACGGGCGGGGCGGCTGCTGGCCGGAATGCCGCTCTTGCCCGGTACGGCGGCCTGTCCCCATACTCCCCACCAGCTTGGCAGGAGCATGCCATGAGGCGTTTTCTGTGCGCCTGCCCTGCGGACAACCCCCCACGAAAGGAAGCGCGTTGAAGTCTCCCAAGAAGCTCGGCGTCATCAGAAGACTGCTCGCCGTCGCAGCCGTCGCACTCGCCGCCGTCTCCCTCCAGCCGCTGTCCGCACACGCCGCACCCGCACCCGTCGTCGGCGGCACGCGCGCCGCCCAGGGCGAGTTCCCGTTCATGGTCCGCCTCTCCATGGGCTGCGGCGGAGCCCTCTACACCAAGAGCATCGTCCTGACCGCCGCGCACTGCGTGAACGGCTCGGGCACCAACACCTCCATCACCGCCACCGCCGGCGTCGTCGACCTGCAGAGCGGCAGCGCCGTCAAGGTCAAGTCCACCAAGGTGCTCCAGGCCCCCGGCTACACCGGCAAGGGCAAGGACTGGGCCCTCATCAAACTCGCCAAGCCCGTCGAGCAGCCCACCCTGAAGATCGCCACCGACACCGCCTACAACAACGGCGACTTCACCGTCGCCGGCTGGGGCGCCACCCGCGAAGGCGGCGGACAGCAGCGCTACCTGCTCAAGGCCACCGTCCCCTTCGTCGACGACGCCACCTGCCAGCAGGCGTACGGCAGCGACCTCGTCCCCAGCGACGAGATCTGCGCCGGATTCGTCACCCAGGGCGGCGTCGACACCTGTCAGGGCGACTCCGGCGGTCCCATGTTCCGCAAGGACGCCACCGGCGCGTACCTCCAGGTCGGGATCGTCAGCTGGGGCCAGGGCTGCGCGGAGCCCGGATACCCCGGCGTGTACAGCGAGGTCTCGACCTTCGCCGCCGACATAGCCAGGGCAGCCGCCGGCCTCTGACCCCGCCGGCCGTCCCACCAGCACCAGCACCAGCACCATCATCACCACCAGCGGCGCCCGCGACCCCGGTCGCGGGCGCCCGCCCCGCGGTACCGCGCCCGGAGAAGCCGACGACCCGCGCGGAACGCGGAGTACGCGCGCGGCGCACGGACAGCCGGCGGGCGACGCACGGACAGCCGGCGCGCGGCGCACGGACAGGGGCGGGCGGGGAAACGAACTCGTCACCAACGCCCCGGCGTCGGCATACTCGCCGCCATGACCAGCCGACACCACCAGCCCGTCACCGCGTCGTTGCTGATCGGCGCCAAGGACGCCGCCCTGCAACAGCGGCTCGACGACGAACTCACCGCCTTCAACGCGAAGGCGACCGGTGCCGGAGACCCCGAGCCGCTCTCGGTCAAGGTGACCGACGCCGGCGGAGAACTCGTCGGCGGACTCACCGCCTGGGTATGGGACAGCTGCTGCGCCGTCGACATGCTCTGGGTACGGGCCGACCAGCGCCACGCGGGCTGGGGCGGCAAGCTGCTCCGGGCGGCCGAGGAGGAGAGCGTACGGCGCGGCTGCACCGAGATGATCGTCTCCTCGTTCACCTTCCAGGCCCCCGACTTCTACCGAGGGCACGGCTACCGCGAGACCGGCCGCACGGACGGCATCCCGGGCGGGCACCAGGACGTGCACTTCCACAAGGTGCTCACCGGCCCACGACCGTAAGGACCTCCCCCTTCGGCGCGGTCCCGCCGGACGGTGCCGCCCATGATCGCGCCCCCGCGGGCCACGTACGCTTGGATGTCATGAGCACCAGCAAGCCCCAGGAAGTCGATCCCGCCGTCCGCACGGAGCTCGCCCGCCTGCGCGACAGCATCGACAACATCGACGCCGCCGTCGTCCACATGCTCGCCGAGCGCTTCAAGTGCACCCAGCAGGTCGGTCACCTCAAAGCGGCCCACCAGCTGCCGCCCGCGGACCCCTCCCGCGAGGCGCACCAGATCTCCCGGCTCCGCAGCCTCGCCGAGAACGCCAAGCTGGATCCGGCCTTCGCCGAAAAACTGCTGAATTTCATCATCGCCGAGGTCATCAGGCACCACGAGCGCATCGCGGACGACGCGGGCACCGTCACGGCCGACCCGGGGGAGTGACACCGGGGGCCCACGGCGGGCATCCTGCGCTGTGCACTCCCGCACACTTCCCGCCCAACAAGCAACGCCCGTGGGCGCCGTCGAGCACGCCACGCCCGTCCTCGACGGCGAGCACCTCCGCCACCACCACGGGCCCGCGTCGTGCGTCCGTACGGGCATAAGCTGGTATGCCCAAACGAGGGGACGTCGGGCCATGCCGTCGGATGCCAAGATCCTCATCGTCGACGACCACGAGGACACCCTGTACGCCCTGGAGAGCGCCCTGGCCCCGCTCGGCCACCGGGTCGTGCTCGCCACCGGCGGCGACGAGGCGCTCAAGGAACTCCTGCGCGGCCAGGTCGCCCTGCTCCTCCTCGACGTACGCATGCCCGGCGTCAGCGGCCTCGACGTCGTCCGCTACATGCGGCGCCTGGAACAGACCCAGCACATCCCCGTCATCCTGCTCACCGGCTTCGGCCCGGACGCCGGACTCACCGCCACCGCCTTCGCCCTCGGCGTCGCCGACCTCCTCATGAAACCCGTCGACCCCTGGGCCCTGCGCACCAAGGTCCGCTACCTGTACGAAGCCCAGCGCCGCCACCAGGCCCTCGAAGCGGAACTGCGCGAACTGCGCGCCCTCGTCAAAGAACACACCTCCGACCCGGCCCTCGCACACCCCGACGGACGCGTCCCCGGCCGGCGCCGGCCCGAGCAGGCCCCGCACGAGCCGCAGGAGAACCGGCTGGAACAGGGCCGCGCGCCGTAACCGCACCCCGTGACCGGGTGGCCGCAATGCGCACATACCGGACCGCCCCTGTGTCCTGTCCGCACCATCGGGCAGCATGTCCTCATGTCCGTACTGACGCGCGACGAAGCGCAGACCCGTGCCAAGCTCCTCGACGTCCACCACTACGGGATCGAACTCGACCTGACCGGAGGGGACGAGACCTTCGACTCCCTCACCGTCATCCGGTTCACCACCCGCGCCGACGCGGACACCTTCGTCGAGATGAAGCCCGCCGAACTGCGCTCCGTCACCCTCGACGGCCGGCCCCTCGACCCCGAGACCCTCGACGAGAACCGGCTGCCCCTCAAGGGCCTCACCGCCGGCGAACACGAACTCCGCGTCGACGCCGTCATGCGCTACTCCCGCACCGGCGAGGGCATGCACCGCTTCACCGACCCCACCGACGGCGAGACCTACCTCTACACCCAGCTGTTCATGGAAGACGTCCAGCGCGTCTTCGCCGCCTTCGACCAGCCCGACCTCAAGTCCGTCTTCGAGCTCTCCGTCACCGCCCCCGAAGGCTGGACCGTCCTCGCCAACGGCATCACCGAACACCTCGGCGACGGCCACTGGAAAGCCGCCCCCACCCCCCTCGTCTCCACCTACCTCGTCGCCGTCGCCGCCGGCCCCTGGCACTCCGTACGCACCGAGCACAGCGGCCTCCCCTTCGGCCTCCACTGCCGCCGCTCCCTCGCCCCGTACCTGGACGCCGACGCCGAGGAGATCCTCGACATCACCCGCGCCTGCTACGACCGCTACCACGAGAAGTTCGACGAGCCCTACCCCTTCGACTCCTACGACCAGGCGTTCGTCCCCGAATTCAACGCCGGCGCCATGGAGAACCCCGGCCTCGTCACCTTCCGCGACGAATTCATCTACCGCTCCGCCGTCACCGACACCGAGCGGCAGACCCGCGCCATGGTCATCGCCCACGAAATGGCCCACATGTGGTTCGGCGACCTCGTCACCCTGCGCTGGTGGGACGACATCTGGCTCAACGAGTCCTTCGCCGAGTACATGGGCTACCAGACCCTCACCGAAGCCACCCGCTTCAACGACACCTGGGTCGACTTCGGCGTCGCCCGCAAGTCCTGGGGCTACGACGCCGACCAGCGCCCCTCCACCCACCCCGTCGCCCCCGACCCGGACGCCGTCCCCGACACCGCGTCCGCCATGCTCAACTTCGACGGCATCTCCTACGCCAAGGGCGCCTCGGCCCTGCGCCAACTCGTGGCCTGGCTCGGCGAGAAGGACTTCCTCGCCGGCATCAACACCCACTTCGCCCGCCACAAGTTCGCCAACGCCACCCTCGCCGACTTCATCGACAACCTCGCCTCCGCCACCGAACGCGACGTCCACGCCTGGGCCGACGCCTGGCTGCGCACCACCGGAGTCGACACCCTCAGGCCCGAGATCACCGAAGCCGACGGCCAATGGCACCTCACCGTCGACCACCAGGGCAGCCGCCCCCACCGCATCACCGTCGGCGCCTACGACACCGTCCCCGGCGAGGACAACAGGCTGACCCTGCGCGAACGCTTCGAACTCGACGTCCCCCAGAGCGACTCCGCCGAACCCCGCCCCGGACGCCGCCCCGACCTGCTCCTCCTCAACGACGGAGACCTCACCTACGCCAAGGTCCGCTTCGACACCAAGTCCTTCCAGACCGTACGAGCCGCCCTCTCCGGCCTCCCCGACCCCCTCACCCGCGCCGTCGTCTGGAACGCCCTGCGCGACGCCGTACGCGACGGCGAACTGCCCGCCGGCGCCTACATCGAGGCCGCCCGCACCCACCTGCCGCACGAGACCGACCTCGCCCTCGTCCAGGGCATCCTGTCCTTCGCGACCCTCCACGTCGCCGACCGGTACCTGCGCCCCGAGGAGCGGCCCACCGCCCTCGCCACCCTCACCGACCTGTGCCGCGACCTCATCCGCCGCACCGAGGACGGCTCCCACCCCGGCCTGCGCCTCACCGCCGTACGCCACCTCATCGACGTCGCCGCCCACCCCGACACCATCAGCGCCTGGTTCTCCGAGGGCACCGTCCCCGGCGGACCCGAACTCGACCCCGAACTGCGCTGGCGCATCCTCGGCCGGCTCTCCGTCCTCGGCGCCGTCGACGACGCCGTGATCGACGCCGAACTCGTCCAGGACCCCAGCGCCACCGGCCAGGAAGGCGCCGCCCGCTGCCGCGCCGCCCTGCCCGACCCACAGGCCAAACGCGCCGCCTGGGACGCCATGTTCGCCACCGACGACCTCTCCAACTACCTGTTCACCGCCACCGCCCAAGGCTTCTGGCAGCCCGAACAGACCGACCTCGTCCGCGAGTACGTCGAGCGCTACTGGCCCGACGCCGTGGCCGTCGCCGAGCGACGCGGCCCCGCCATGGCCGAAGCCGCCGGCCGCTGGGCCTTCCCCGCCTACGCCGTCGCCCCCGACACCCTCGCCCTCGGCGAGACCTGCCTGAGCGACGCCGACCCCATCCCGGCCCTGCGCCGCAAACTCACCGACCAACTCGATGACCTCGCACGGGCGTTGAAGGTGAGGCAGGCCTAGACACCACCCCGCCACCAAGGACGCGAACCCGAACGCCGGACGGCTGCACGCAGCCCTCCGGCGTTCCGCGAACCGGCCCGAGACCGATCCCGCCCCCCACATTTCCTCCGTACGGCAGTACCCCCGCCCGGCTCGAATCGTTGTCCTTGGCGGGCGCACCTGCCCAAAACGCGTACACGCCGGGAACGAACCCGCCGCGCGTCCACCGGAGGACACCCATGAGCACGCCGCCCCTCGCCTCAGGTCCCCAAGGCCCCCACGCACTGCGGCCGTTGCTCGACACCGTCCTCCACGCACTCGCCGAAGGCACCGCCGCCCGCGGAGGACCCCTCCCCGCCGGAGGACCCGAACACGTCGCCCGACGCCTGCGCGCCGCCCTCGGCGACCCCCTGCCCCACCACGGCAGCCCCGACGCCCTGCACACCCTCGTACGCGCACTCGCCGAAGGCGCCGCCGACCCCGCCGACCCCCTCTGCGCAGCCCACCTGCACTGCCCACCCCTCGCCGTCGCCACCGCCGCCGACCTCGCCGCCAGTGCCCTCAACCCCTCCCTCGACTCCTGGGACCAGGCCCCCGCCGCCTCCGAACTCGAAACACTCGTCACCCGGGCCCTCGCCCACCAGGTCTACGACACCCAGGGCGACGCCCTCATCACCACCGGCGGCACCGAGTCCAACCAACTCGCCCTCCTCCTCGCCCGCGAGACCCACACCGGCGTCCAACTCGTCTGCGGGGCCAACGCCCACCACTCCCTCCACCGCGCCGCCTGGCTCCTCGGCCTCCCCGAACCCGTCGTCGTCCCCGCACCCGCAGGCACCCTCGACCCCGCCGCCCTCGACAGCGCCCTCACCGACCTGCGCGGCCCCCTCCTCGTCGCCGCCACCGCCGGAACCACCGACGCGGGACTCATCGACCCACTGCCCGACATCGCCGAAATCTGCGCCACCCACGGCGCCCGCCTCCACATCGACGCCGCCTACGGCGGAGGCCTCCTCTTCAGCGACCGGCACCGCGCCAAACTCGACGGACTCGCCCGCGCCGACACCGTCACCCTCGACCTGCACAAACTCGGCTGGCAGCCCGTCGCCGCCGGACTCCTCGCCGTACGCGACCCCGCCGACCTCACCCCACTCGGACACCGCGCCGACTACCTCAACGCCGACGACGACACCGAAGCGGGCCTCCCCGACCTGCTCGGCCGCTCCCTGCGCACCACCCGCCGCCCCGACATCCTCAAAATCGCCGTCACCCTCAAAACCCTCGGACGGCACGGCATCGGCGAACTCGTCGACCAGGTCTGCGCCCACGCCCAACAACTCGCCGACCTCATCGCCGCCCACCCCGGCTTCGAGCTCCACGACCGACCGGCCATCAGCACCGTCCTGTTCCGGCCCACCGGCGCCACCGACGACACCGTCGCCGCCGTACGCCGCACCCTCCTGAACGAAGGACGCGCCGTCCTCGGCCGCGCCACCCTCGACGGCCGCCGCTGGCTCAAAGCCACCCTCCTCAACCCCCACACCCGGCCGGGCGACCTGGCCACGCTCCTGAAACTGGTGGAAGGACACACCCCCCAATGAGACCGTCACCCCACCCCCAGCGTCCCGCCGCCGACACACCCCGCGACCTGGTGGGCATCGGCATCGGCCCCTTCAACCTCTCCCTCGCCGCCCTCGCCCAGCCCCTCACCGAACTCGACACCGTCTTCTACGAACAACGCCCCGGCTTCGACTGGCACCCCGGCCTGCTCATCGACGGCGCCACCCTCCAAGTCCCCTTCCTCGCCGACCTGGTGACCCTCGCCGACCCCACAAGCCCCTGGTCCTTCCTCAACCACCTCAAGGACCGCGACCGCCTCTTCCCCTTCTACTTCGCCGAGCGCTTCCACATCCAGCGCGCCGAATACGACGCCTACTGCCGCTGGGTCGCCGACAACCTCCCCGGACTCCACTTCGCCCACCAGGTCGACGCCGTCCGCTGGAACCCCGAAGTCGACCTCTTCGAAGTCGACTTCACCAGACTCGACCCCAACGGCGAAGCCCAAGCCTTCGGCCGCTCCCACACGCGCAACATCGTCCTCGGCGTCGGCACCGCCCCCCACATCCCCGAACCGCTCAAACCACTCGTCGAAGCCCCCGGCGTGCCCGTCATCCACGCCGCCGACTACCTCAAACACCGCGACCGGTTCCTCACCGCCGAACACATCACCGTCATCGGCGCCGGCCAGTCCGGCGCCGAAGTCTTCCTCGACCTCCTCCGCAACCGCCCCACCGGAAAAGAAAAAATCCACTGGCTCGCCCGCACCGAGGCGTTCGCACCCATGGAGTACTCCAAACTCGGCCTCGAACACTTCACCCCCGACTACACCCGCTACTTCCACGCCCTCACCGAACCCGTCCGCGACCGGCTCGTCGCCGCCCAATGGCAACTCCACAAAGGCATCGACGCCGACACCATCGCCGCCATCCACGACGAGCTCTACCGCCGCACCCTCCACGGCGGCTGGCCCGACGCCGTCCTCACCCCCGCCGTCACCGTCCGCACCGCAGGACGCATCGCCACCACCAAGATCGAACTCCACCTCGAACACGGCCAGCAGGGCACCCGCTCCCGCCTCACCACCAACGCCGTCGTCCTCGCCACCGGCTACCGCGAACGCCCCATCGCCCCCCTCCTCGCCGGACTCGACCCCTACCTGCGCCGCGACAACTCCGAACGCCCCGACATCGACGACCAGTTCCGCCTGATCCTCGACCCCAGCGTCACCGGCCGCGTCTACGTCCAGAACGCCGAACTCCACACCCACGGCGTCGGCGCCCCCGACCTCGGCCTCGCCGCCTGGCGCAGCGCCACCATCCTCAACTCCCTCACCGGCAAAGACCCCTACCCCCTCCCCGGCCGAACCGCCTTCACCACCTTCGGCCTCGAACAGACCCCCCGCGTCCCGAACGCCCGCCAAGCCCAGGAAACCCGGACACTCACCCCGCTCGTACCGTTGATCCCTCTGGTCGAGGGGAGATGAGGAAACGGCGGCCAGGACGGCCCCACCGGTGCGAACGCCCGCAGGCTCGCCGGCCTGAACACCCTTAAGGCCGGGCCCGCCCGCCGCAGACCCGCAGTGCCCGCACCCGCAGACCCGCAGTGCCCGCACACCCGTGACGCCGAATCCGCAGGACCCAACGACAACGGCGCCGACGCGAGAAACCGCGCCGACGCCGTGAAACCCAACCCGCCCCGCCCTAGAACACCGGCGAACCCTCCCGCGTCAACCTCCAGTCCACCGAAGCGAACTCCTTCGGGTCCAGCACACCCTTCGCCGTCACCCACTCCGCGATCCGCGTCCGGATCTCCGTCGACTCCGACCACACCTCGGCCGCCGACGCCACATGCGGAAACGCACCGCCGCCATTCGCACGGTAGTTGTTCACCGCGAACACGAACTGCTGAGCGTCATCCAGCGCCGCACCCTGGTACGTCAGGTTCCTGATCCGCGAACCCTCCGCCTGCGCGATGTCGATGTCGTACCGCAGCCCCGACACATAGTCGTAGTTGTAGTCCGGCCGGTTGTTCGCGTTCGTCAGCCTCTCCGTGTCGACCACCGCACCCGCGGCCGTCCGCACGAAATAGCTCGCCGAATACTCCAGGTACGCCCGCACCTGCGCACCCGACAACACCTTCGCCACCAACGTGTTGTCGTACACATACAGGCCCGACAGATCCCGGATCGTCACATCACCCACCGGAATCTCCGACGTCCGCGAGAACGGCGACGCCTGTGCGATCACCGGCAGCGACGCGTACCGCGTCCCCACCAACGCCGCCCGGACCACATCCTCCTGAACCCGGGTGATCAGATCGATGATCGGCGCGTCCTTGAACCGCGCCTCCACCGTCGTCAGCGTGTCCGTCGCCGTACCGACCACCTGATTGACGTACGCCACCACCACGTCGTGCTCGTCCTTCAGCAACCGCGTGATCCTCGGATCATCCGCCACCGCGTTCGAGTTGCGCACCGACGCCGCCACCGACTCGACCGTCCAGCGCCCCTTCTCGAAGACCAGCCCGAAGTCGAACACCGACAACCGCTCCGCGTACGCCAACGGCTCCGACAACACCACCGTCTTCCCCGACGCCGCGTTCGTCACCTTCAACTCCGGTATCTCCAGATGCGCGTGACCCACCAGGATCGCGTCGATCCCCGGCACCCGCTCCGCCACCAGCGCCGCCGAATTCTCCGGATACGGCAACTGGCCACCGTACGAAGACGCCCCCGACGCACCCGAATGCGCCGACACGACCACCACGTCCGCACCCATCGACCGCAGCCTCGGCACCCACTTCGCCGCCTGCTCCTCAAGACCCGGGAACGTCAACTTCCCCCGCACATAAGCCTTGTCCCAGATCGCGATACCCGGGTTCGTCAGACCCAGCACCGCCACCCTCACCGGCGGAGCACCGTGAACGCGGAACTCCTTCATGAAATACGGAGGGAACGCCGGCCTCAGCGTCCTCGCGTCCAGCGCGTTGGCACCGAGAAGCGGGAAGTGACACTGCGACTCGAACTTCCGCAGCGTCTCGATGCCGTAGTTGAACTCGTGATTCCCCAGCGCCACCGCGTCATAGCCGATCGCGTTCATCGCCCGCGCCATCGGATGCACCGGACCACCCTCGGCGGTGATCGGATCCACCTTCGCGTAGTAGTACGTCAGCGGAGTCCCCTGGATCGTGTCACCCGCGTCGACGAGCAGCGTGTTGCAACGGCCCTTCTCCGCACGGATGTTGTCCACCAGTGTCGAGATCCGCGCCAGACCCTGCGCGTTACCCGCCTTGTCCGCGTACTCCGCGTCCTTGAAGTAATCCCAGTTGAACACGTGACCGTGCAGATCGGTCGTCCCCATCACCGTCAGCTCGTACCGCTTCACGGGCCTGCCACCCCTCCTCGCCTCCGCGGCCTGCGCCGCCGGAGCCGCGCCCGCACCCGCGAGCGCCACCCCCGCACCTGTAACAGCGGACTTCTTCAGGAACTTCCGGCGGTTCAAAGACATGTCTCGAACTCCTCGGGAAAAGGTCAACGACGCGCGTAGATTCTGGCCCAACACCCGCCCCCACAACAGGCCCTGAAGGTTTCCATCCGATGACCCGACAGCGCCGCACACTCCCCGCCCAGTGACAGAGTGGGACGTATGACCCCCAACACCGACCCCACCACCCGACAAACCCAACCCGCCGTCCCCTACGGCACCCCCGACACACCCCGCATCGCCGTCCGAGGCGAAGCCCACCTCGAAGTCGACCCCGAAATCGCCCGCATCGGCATCTCCGTCACCGCCCGCGGCAAAGACCGCCGCGAAGCCCTCGCCGACCTCACCCGCCGCAACACCCTCGCCCTCGACCTCGTCAAAACCTACGGCGACGCCGTCGAACACCTCGAAACCGGCGCCTTCACCATCAGCCCCGAACTCGGCCGCCACGGCCGCGGAGAACGCGTCCGCACCCACCACGGCCACGTCCACATCACCGCCGAACTCAACGACTTCACCGCACTCGGCGAACTCACCACCGCCCTCGCCGACCTCGACCTCACCCGCGTCGACGGCCCCTGGTGGTCGCTCCGCCCCACCTCACCCGCCCACCGCACCGCACGCCAGCAAGCCGTCCGCGAAGCCGTCCAACGCGCCCGCGAATACGCCGAAGCCCTCGACACCACCCTCACCGCCCTCGTCGAACTCGCCGACATCGGCGCCGAAGAAACCCACCGCCACACCCCCACCGCCCAAGCCACCCGCTCCCGGCGCGCAGCCGCCCCCGGAGCGGCACCCTTCGAGGACGAACCCGCCCCCCTCGACCTCGAACCCCAACGCCAACACGTCCACGCCCAGGTGAACGCCCGCTTCACCATGGCGCCACCACGGCTCTAGCCACTCATGAAACCGTCACGGAAAGTCACCAGCCGACTCTTCCACGCACCCACCGCACCCACCGCACAGCCGGACGGATACTGGACGGACGCGGGCAGATAAATGCACCAGTCGCACCGGACCCCATTCTGCTCATCGGAGCACCCCGGCGCACAATTCAACAGTTGTCAATAACCCTTCACGCAAAGGTTGTTGAGTAGTCATGCGCGACCAATTCTCTACCGACCGGTAAGGCCTAGGCTCGAATCATGCGCCGAGCAAAGATCGTCTGTACCCTGGGCCCCGCCACCGACTCGTACGACCAGATCAAAGCCCTGGTCGAAGCCGGAATGGACGTAGCCCGCTTCAACCTCAGCCACGGCACCCACGCCGACCACGAGGAGCGCTACCGACACGTGCGAAAGGCCTCCGACGAGACCGGCCGCAGCGTCGGAATCCTCGGCGACCTTCAAGGCCCGAAGATCCGACTCGGCCGCTTCACCGAAGGCCCCGTACTCCTTGAACGCGGAGACACCTTCACCATCACCGTCGAAGAAGGCGCCGAAGGAGACCGCGAACACTGCGGAACCACCTACGACGGACTGGCAGCCGACGTCACTCCCGGTGAACGCATCCTCGTCGACGACGGCAAAGTCTGCCTCGAAGTCACCACCGTCGACGGCCCCCGCGTCCACACCACCGTCATCGAAGGCGGCATGGTCTCCGACCACAAAGGCCTCAACCTCCCCGGCGTCGCCGTCTCCGTCCCCGCCCTCTCCGACAAGGACGAGGACGACCTCCGCTGGGCCCTGCGCACCGGCTTCGACGTCATCGCCCTCTCCTTCGTCCGAAGCGGCAAGGACATCGACGACGTCCACCGCATCATGGACGAAGAAGGCCGCCGCCTCCCCGTCATCGCCAAGGTCGAAAAACCCCAGGCCGTCGACAACATCGACGACATCGTCGCCGCCTTCGACGGCATCATGGTCGCCCGCGGCGACCTCGGCGTCGAAATGCCCCTGGAGCAGGTCCCGATCGTCCAGAAGCGCGCCATCAAACTCGCCAAGCGCAACGCCAAGCCGGTCATCGTCGCCACCCAGATGCTCGACTCGATGATCGAGAACTCCCGCCCCACCCGCGCCGAGGCCTCCGACGTCGCCAACGCCGTCATCGACGGCACCGACGCCGTCATGCTCTCCGGCGAGACCAGCGTCGGCAAATACCCCATCGAGACCGTCAAGACGATGTCCCGCATCGTCGAAGCGGCCGAAGAGGACATCCTCGCCAAGGGACTCCCGCCCCTCACCGAACGCAACAAACCCCGCACCCAGGGCGGCGCCGTCGCCCGCGCCGCAGCCGAAATGGGCGACTTCCTCGGCGCCAAGTTCCTCGTCGCCTTCACCCAGTCCGGCGACACCGTCCGCCGGCTCTCCCGCTACCGCTCCCCGATCCCCCTCCTCGCCTTCACCCCCACCCCCGCCACCCGCTCCCAGCTCAACCTCACCTGGGGCGTCGAGACCTTCCTCGGCCCCCATGTCGACTCCACCGACGCCATGGTCGACCAGGTCGACGAACTCCTCCTCAAGTACGGCCGCTGCGCCAAGGGCGACATCGTGGTGATCACCGCGGGCTCCCCGCCCGGAGTCTCCGGGTCCACCAACCTGGTCCGCGTCCACCACGTCGGCGAGGACGACAGCCCCAAGTAACCGGCAGAGGGGCCTTCTCCGTCGCCGGTCAGTACTTGGGGCCGACGTGGGTGTCCATGAGGGCAACTGAGGCCTTCTTGGCGACCGAGATGTTGTACGGGTTCCCGTGGCGGGTGCAGTGCGTCCAGTCGATGCCGAGCTTGTCCAGGGTGTCGGTGAAGAACTGCCTGATGTCGTCGGAGACATTCGTGAAGAAGTACCGGGGGTACTCGTAGCGCTTGCGCTCACCGCCGACGAGTCGGGTCGTCCAGTTGGTGATGCGACACCCGTCGGAGTGGATGAGCCCCCGGACGAATTCCCAGGGGTGGGCGTCGACGATCTCCTGCTGCCAGAGTTCGAGGACGATCGGGCGTTCGTGCTTCTTGCCGGGGCCGTGCTGGGGGAAGAGGCAGTCAAGGTGCTTGAAGTACACCTTGATGTTATGCGCGCCCTTGGTTCGCACGCGGCACGTGGCGTTGTTGGGGAACAGGGTCCGCAGAGCGCGTTCCGCGCTGTCCTGGATACCGGGCCATGCGTCATCGAGAGTGATCATGAGGCTGGGCACTTTGTGCTTCGCGTAGTGGCTGATGTGCCCGTCGCCCAGGTACAGGCCGAGGAGATAGCTGTACGAGGCATGGTCGAGGTCGCGCCCGTCGCACCTCGGGCACAGAAGTGACGGGCGAACGGTGACCGGCTCGCCGCGTTTCACTCGGTCTACGTGCTTCCAGTAGCTGATCGTGCCCAGCGGAACGCTGAACCTTCGCGCCACTTCAGTGTTCCTGGCGCCGCCGCGCAGCAGGCTGAGTGCCTTCTGTCGTACTTCTGTGCCATGAGCGTTCATGTGAGCACTGTGTGTCACTGATCGCTACCGTGTGCAGCAAAAAGCGGAGGTCCACGCGAACGTGGACCTCCGCTTTGCATGTGCCGGGTATGGGATTCGAACCCACATGTCCTTGCGGACAGAGGTGTTTGAGACCTCCGCGTCAGCCAGTTGCGCCAACCCGGCGTGAGTGGCTCTGCGGAAGCATACCGGGTCATCGCAGCCCGCCGCCGCTAGGTAGTCTTCTTAAGCAGCACAACCTGCCCGGCCCGCAACGAGGAGCCCCCGTGACCGCCCCCGAGTCGCCCCAGCCCGTAGACGCGCCCGACGACGACAAGTCGCACGTGCCTCCGCTGACGACCCGTGTCGTCATCGCCGAGGACGAGGCGCTCATCCGTCTCGACCTCAAAGAGATGCTCGAGGAGGAGGGCTACACCGTCGTAGGTGAGGCGGGTGACGGTGAGCAGGCCATCGAGCTGGCCCGGGAGCACAAGCCGGACCTCGTGATCCTCGACGTGAAGATGCCGAAGCTCGACGGCATCTCCGCGGCCGAGAAGATCGCCGAGGAGTCCATCGCCCCGGTCCTGATGCTCACCGCGTTCTCGCAGCGCGACCTCGTCGAGCGGGCCCGTGACGCGGGCGCGATGGCGTACCTGGTGAAGCCGTTCAGCAAGAGTGACGTGGTGCCGGCGATCGAGATGGCCGTGTCCCGCTTCGCGGAGCTGAAGGCGCTGGAGCAGGAGATCGCGGATCTCACGCTGCGTCTGGAGACGCGGAAGCTGGTGGACCGTGCGAAGTCGATTCTGCAGACGGAGTACGGGCTGACGGAGCCGGCGGCGTTCCGGTGGATCCAGAAGACGTCGATGGACCGTCGTATGTCGATGCAGCAGGTCGCCGAGGCGGTCATCGAGGACGCCGAGGAGAAGAAGGCGTCGAAGGGCTAGTTCCGCGCCCTGGTGAAGAGTTGTTGAAGAGCTTGGGTCCGCGTCGTATCCGTGGATGAGAGTGGACGGGAGAGGCCCGCACCCCTGACGGAGGTGCGGGCCTCTTCGTGCGACTAGAGGTGTCGCGGAGGATCAGTCCTCGCCGAGGTACGCCTTGCGGACGGACTCGTCGTGGAGCAGGTCCTGGCCGGTGCCGGAGAGGACGATGTTGCCGACCTCCATGACGTGGGCCTGGTCGGCGAGGGAGAGCGCCGCCTGGGCGTTCTGCTCGACGAGGAGGATCGTCGTGCCGGACGCCTTGAGTTCGGCGATGGTCGCGAGGATCTTCTGCATCATGATCGGCGAGAGACCCATGGAGGGCTCGTCGAGCATCAGCAGCTTGGGCTGGGACATCAGGGCGCGTCCCATGGCGAGCATCTGCTGTTCGCCGCCCGAGAGGGTGCCCGCGGCCTGCTTACGGCGTTCTCCCAGGATGGGGAAGAGGTCGTAGGCGCGCTGGATGTCCTTCTCGATTCCCGCCTTGTCGCTGCGGAGGAACGCTCCGAGCTGGAGGTTCTCCGTGATGGTGAGGCGGGGGAAGATGTGGCGTCCCTCGGGGGAGTGGGCGAGTCCGAGGGCGACGATCTTGTGGGCGGGGACGTTGGCGAGGGGCTGGCCGTCGAAGAGGATGCGGCCTCCGCTGGGCTTGAGGAGCCCGGAGAGGGTGCGCAGGGTCGTCGTCTTGCCGGCGCCGTTGGTGCCGATGAGGGTGACGATCTGGCCGGCTTCGACGGTGAAGGAGATGCCCTTGACGGCTTCGATCTTGCCGTAGGCGACCTTGAGGTCTTCGACCTCGAGCAGTGCGGTCACTGGGCGGTTCCTTCCTTGCTGGTGCTGCTCGTCGCGTCGGAGTCGTCGGACGCGGGGGCGTCCGTGTCGTCGGACGGGGCGGAGGTAGCGGGTGCCTCGGAGTCGTCGGATGCCTCGGGGGCGTCGGACGATCCTTCGGTCGCGGCGATTTCCTCGGCTTCCTCGGCTGCGGGGGCCGCCGGGGTTTCCGCGTCCGCTGAGGCTTCCTCGGTCTCGTCGGACGGGTCGGCCTCCGCGGTCTCGGCGGCTTCGGCTTCCTCGGTCGCGGTGGCTTCCGCCGCGTCCTCGGCGTCGGTCGCTGCCGGGGCCTCGACGGCTTCGTCGGCCTCGGTGGGTGTCGCGTCCTCGGGCTCGGCGGCTGCCGCCGCTCCGGTGGCTCCTGCCGCTTCCGCGGCCTCGACCTCGGCGAGTTCCTCCTCGCCGGGGGCGCCCTCGAAGGGCGTACCGAGGTAGGCGGCGATGACGCGTTCGTCGCCCTGGACGACTTCGGAGGTTCCCTCGACGAGCTTTTCGCCCTGGACGAGGCAGGCCACGCGGTCGGACAGGTTGAAGATGAAGCGCATGTCGTGCTCGATGACGAGGACGGCGATGCCGCGGTCGCGGATGGCGAAGACGAGGTCTTCGGTCGCGCGGGTCTCCTGGGGGTTCATGCCGGCGGTGGGCTCGTCCAGGAGGAGCAGGCCCGGCTCGCTCGCCATCGCTCGCGCGATCTCCAGCTTGCGCTGTTCGCCGTAGGGGAGGTTGCGGGAGAGGTGGTCGGCCTTGTGGTCGAGGCCGATGAACTCCAGCAGTTCCATGGCGCGTTCGCGTGAGGTCGCTTCGGCCTTGCGGAAGCCGGGGCCGCGCAGGAGGGCGGACCAGAGGCCTTCCTTGGTGCGGGTGTGGCGTCCGACGAGCACGTTTTCCAGGACGGTCATGTTGGCGAAGAGCCGGATGTTCTGGAAGGTGCGGGCGATGCCTGCGCTGGTGACGAGGTGCGGCTTCGGGGGCAGCACCGTTCCCTTGTAGGCGACCTTGCCCTCGGTGGGGACGTACAGACCGGTGAGGCAGTTGAAGAAGGTGGTCTTGCCCGCGCCGTTGGGGCCGATGAGGCCGACGATCTCTCCGGCGTTGACGGTGAGGTCGACGTTGCGTACGGCGGTGAGGCCGCCGAAGCGCATGGTGACGCCGGTGGCTTCGAGGACGGGGCTGGGGGCTGTGGTGGTGGTCATGTTGGTTACGCCCCTGCCTTGGTGACGCCGACGGTGGAGTCGGGCAGGCCTTGTTCGGGGATGTGGACGGCCGCTTCGTCGCTCTCGTGGAATTCGAGCTGGCGGCGGCGGTTGGCGATGATGCCTTCGGGGCGGAAGCGCATGAGGATGACGAGCGCGATGCCGAAGGCGAGGAGCTGGTACTCCTTGAGGAAGCTGAGCTTCTCGGGGAGCAGGTAGAGCAGGGTGGCGCCGAGGATGGGTCCGTTGACGGTGCCCATGCCGCCGAGAACGACCGCCGCGAGGAGGAAGGCGGAGTTCGGGGGGACGGAGCCGGCGAACTGGTACGGGGCCGGGTTGACGCTGTAGCCGACGTGGGCGCTGACGGTGCCGGCGAGGCCGGCGAGCGAGGCGCCGAGGGCGAAGGCGATGAGCTTGACGCGGAAGCCGTTGATGCCCATGGCGGTGGCGGCGGTCTCGTCCTCGCGGATGGCGATCCAGGAGCGGCCGATCCGGGAGTCGGCGGCGCGGTTGAACACGACGACGACGAGTCCGGTGATGAGCAGCATCAGCAGGAAGTAGTTCGCGAACCGGCCGAGGGTGACGAGGCCGAGGACGCTGTGCTCGGCGCCGAAGTTGAACCCGAAGATGTTGAGGTCCGGGATCATGGAGATGCCGTTGGGGCCGTTGGTGAGGTTGGGGCCGGAGGTGCCGTCCAGGTTGTTGACGGCGATGCGGAAGATCTCTCCGAAGCCCAGGGTCACGATGGCGAGGTAGTCGCCGCGCAGTCGCAGGGTGGGGGCGCCGATGAGGACGCCGAAGACGAGCGATGCGGCCATACCGGTGAGCATGGCGGCCCAGAAGGGGAACTGGACGCCGGAGAAGCGGGAGAACTCGGAGCCGGAGACGAGGGCGGCGGCGTAGGCGCCGACGCCGAGGAAGGCGACGTATCCGAGGTCGAGGAGTCCGGTGAGGCCGACGACGATGTTGAGGCCGAGCGCGACGGTGCCGACGACGAGGATGTTCACGCCGAGGTTGGAGTTGTGCTCGTTGTTCGCGACGAAGGGGAAGATCGCCGCGGCCAGGAAGGCCATGGTGGTGGCGAATCCCTTGTGGCGGGCGTTCAGTTGGGCGAAGCGGTCGAAGAGTCCGGCGCTGTGCAGGGCCCAGGTGCCGAAGACGACGAGGAGCAGGTAGCCCAGGAACGTTTCGCTCGCGTCGGGGTCGACGCCGATGCCGTAGTTGAAGACGATGAGTGCGACGGCGGTGGCTGCGGTGATGACGAGGCGCTCGCCCCAGCCGGGCAGCTTGGCGGCCGGCGGGATGAGTTCGGGCTTGCTGACGTAGTCCTTGAACGTGTCGCCGGGCTTGGGGAGTGCCAGGGTGCCGAGGAGGGCGATCAGGGAGCCGACGGCGGCGACGTAGGCGCCGGGGTCGAGTGCGACGAGGCCCTTGAGGTCGACGGCGATGGCGATGGCGCTGAACCAGCTGACGGCGAACGCGGAGGCGGCGGCGAGGACGACGGGCTGGGTGGCGCCCGCCGGGTTGAGCCAGCCGAGGCCGCGGACGTTGAAGAGGGTCAGGGCGAAGAGGAGGGTGAGGACGCCGGCGACGATGTCGAGGACCTGGAGTCCGGCCGGGGAGCCGTAGTAGGTGAGGTCCCCGGGGAAGTCGGACGTGTAGGTCCAGGACATGAAGGCGCTGGCGATGGTGGCGACGGCGCCGATGGCGATGAGGGCGCGGGCGGCGCTCTCGGGGAGGCCGGTCAGGCCGCGCTCGGGGGTGGTGGTCTCGGTGGTTGCCATGGTGCTCACGCCCTGTCCGCGACGCGTTCGCCGACGAGGCCTTGTGGCCTGAACAGCAGTACGAGGATGAGGAGTACGAAGGCCCAGACGGAGGACCAGCCGCCGCCGCCGAGCTGTTCCATGCCCGGGATGCCGTCGATGTAGCTGGTGGCCATGGTCTCGGCGAGGCCGAGGACGAGGCCGCCGACCATGGCGCCGTAGATGTTGCCGATGCCGCCGAGGACGGCGGCGGTGAAGGCCTTGAGGCCCATCTGGAAGCCCATGTCGTACTTCACCGTGCCGTAGCGCAGGCCGTAGGAGACGGCTGCGACGGCGGCGAAGAAGCCGCCGATGGCGAAGGCGATGACGATGATGCGGTTGGTGTCGATGCCCATGAGCTGTGCGGTGTCAGGGTCCTGCGCGGTGGCCTGCATGGCGCGGCCGGTGCGGGAGAGGCTGACGAACAGCGCGAGGGCGGCCATGCACAGGGGGGCGGCGACGATGACGAAGACGGAGCCGCTCTGGATGCTGACGGAGCCGATGTGCCAGGGGCCGAACGGGAGTTGGGGGAACGTCAGGTCGGTCTTGGCGTTCGGGTACGTGTTGAAGACGATCTGCTGGAGGGCCAGGGACAGACCGATGGCGGTGATGAGGGGGGCGAGGCGTGGTGCTCCGCGCAGTGGTCGGTAGGCGAAGCGTTCGGCCCCGACGGCGATGAGGACGGAGACGATTCCGCCGCCTATCAGCATCGCTGGGAGGGCTATCCACATGGATGTGCCGTTTGGCAGAACGTAGAGGTAGACCGAGAGTGCGCCGAAGCCGCCGGTCATGAAGATCTCGCCGTGGGCGAAGTTGATGAGCTGGACGATGCCGTACACCATCGTGTAGCCGATGGCGATCAGCCCGTACATCGAGCCGAGGAACAGCCCGTTGGCCAGCTGCTGCGGCAGGGTGTTCACCGCATGGCCTCCATGTGGGTGGGGAGAGTTGAGCAGGGCGTATGGAGCGGGCCGCGCGGTGACGTGTGGTCGTGGCCGCGCGGCCCTGGGGTTGTGCTGAGGGCCTGTCCGGTGGATCGGACCGTGCTCATGGTGCCGGTTGGGGCGCCGTGGCCTGGTGTCGGACCGATCCGCCGGAGTGGCCCGGTGGTGCGGATCAGCCGGTGAACGTACCGCTCTTGACAGCCTTCCACTTGCCGCTGACGACCTGGTAGACGGTGAGCTGCTTGTTGGTGGTGTCGCCGTACTCGTCGAAGGAGACGGGGCCGGCGATGCCGTCGAACTTGGTCTTCTGGACCTCGGCGACGATCTTGGCGCGGGCGCCGTCCGGGATCTTGCCGTCCTTCACGACAGCGCCGATGGCCTTGATGATGGCGGTGGCGGCGTCGTAGGAGTAGCCACCGTACGTGCCGTAGTCGCCCTTGAGGCCGGAGGCCTTGTACTTCTTGATGAAGTCGGCGGCGGAGGGCAGGGAGTCGACGGGCTGGCCGACGGAGGTGGCCAGGTCGCCCTCGGAGGTCTTGCCGGCGGTCTGGATGTAGGTGTCGCTGAACATGCCGTCGCCACCGAACAGCGGGATCTTGACTCCGCCGTCCTTGAGCTGCTTGGTCAGCTTCTCCGACTCGTCGTACTGGCCGCCGTAGTAGACCAGGTCGGCCTTGGAGTTCTTGATCTTGGTGACGAGGGCCGAGAAGTCCGTGTCGCCGGTGTTGACGTGGTCCTCGCCCGCGACCTTGCCGCCGGACTTGGTGAAGCCGGCCTTGAAGAGCTTGGCGAGGCCGGCGCCGTAGGTCTGCTTGTCGTCGACGACGAACACCTTGCGCTTCTTCAGGGTGTTGTAGGCGTAGTCGGCCGCGAAGCCGCCCTGGAGGGCGTCGGTGGTGGCGGTGCGGAAGTACGTCTTGAACGGGCGGGACTTGGCGGTCTGCCAGTTCTTGCCCTGGGTGAGCTCGGGGGCGGTGTTGGACGGCGAGATCTCGACCAGGTTGGCGGTGTCGAAGACCTGCTGCATCTGGGTGGCGACGCCGGAGTTCAGCGGGCCGACCACGCCGAGGACGCTGTCGTCCTGGACGAGCTGGGTGGCGTTCTGCTGACCGGAGGCCGGGATGGCCTTGTCGTCGAGCGCCTGGACCTTGAACGTCACGCCGGGCACGGTGTTGTTCTTGTTGGCGTCGTTGACGGCGATCTGGACGCCGCCCTGGATGCCGAGGCCGGTGGCGGAGTTCTGACCGGTCAGCGGCGCGTCCACGCCGATGATGATCTCGGTCTTCTTGCCGCTCTTGCTGTCGCCGCTGTTGTCGCGCGAGCCGCAGGCGGTCAGCGTGAGTGCTCCCGTAGTGAGCACGGCGGTGAGTATGACCATAGAACGCTGTCGCACGTTGAATCCTCTCCCTGGCGCGGCACCCCAGGGTGGGGGCCGTGTGTCTCGCCGGGCCGTACTGGTTGAAGCAGGGCCGTGCAGTGACGCGCCCGGCGGCGCGGTGACTGGCCGTGACTATAAGCGCAGGTAGGGGGAGTGTGGAGGAGCGTGGGGAAGGCTGTGACGCTCTTGTTATGCGGGGGGTGCCTCGCGGGCCTGGGGCGGACGATCGGAGCATTTCGGTGTGCTGGTGGGAGGCGGTTGTGTGTTCGCATGGTGAGAACGCGCTGTTCCGGGTTCATGGCGGAGAGCGGAAGTCGTACGTCCGGTGTCGGGACGGGGTGCCGCGGGGGGCGTGGTGCGGTGCGCTTCGCGGCGCGGGGATTGCTTCGTTACGGCAGAGGTAACCGACTGTTACCGCCGCGTGAGGTGGTCGCGGGTGTCCTGGCCGGGTGAAGTGGGTGTGGGGGAGGGCCGGTTGGGGAAGCGCCGGGCGCGAGGGCCGGTCCACAGGTTGTGCGGGTAGGCGCCGCCGAAGGGAAAGCTTTGCTGTTGCTGTGCTGTCTCGTTGCTGATGGGCAGGTCGAGGTGGGGCGGGACGATGGGGGGCGACGGGAAGGCGGGGTCGTATACGGAGACGCGCACGGTGGTCGGGCGGGGATTTCCGGCCTTCACTGTCCGTGGCAGCCGGGGGTGGTGGTGGCGCTCAACTCGGGTGGTCCGGCGCCTGTTTGGGGGACGTCGACGGGGGTGCCGCCGACGACGTCGGCCTCGAACCGGAAGGAAGTGGGCGCGCTGTCAAGGCCCTTGTGGTCGAGGGCGGTGCCGCTCGCTGGTCACGGGCAGGGGTTCGGGGCGGCCCGGGTGGGGGTGCGGGGCGCGGGGCGCGGGGTGACGAGGCCGCGGGTTGTGGTCGCGATGACGACCGGGGCCGCCTGGACGAGCCGTCGGCGCGAGAGCGGGGAGCGTGGCCCAACGGGCGCCGAGGTGTGGGGGGTTGGACCTCGGCAGGCGGTTGGGCTTCCCGGAGCGGGCGTCCCGGGACAGGGTTCCCCGGCCCGGCGCCGGGCACCGGGGTCGGCCGCCGGGCCGGGCCTTCGGGGGTCGGGCCTCCGGGCCGCCGGGAGGCGGACGCTCCCGGGCGCGCCCCAGGTGTTCCCGCCGGGCCGGGCGGTTCCCTCCCCCCGGGGAGGGCCCTTGAGGGCGCCCCGGGAGCTCCCTGAGGGCCCCGGAGCGCCCCGGAGGGGTGCGGGCCGGGGTCCGGGGAGGTCAGCTCTGGGGTGCGTCCTTGAGGATGCAGGTGAGCCGGGCGCTGCACACGCGCTTGCCGTCCTCGTCCGTGATGGCGATCTCGTACGTCGCCGAGGTGCGCCCGCGGTGGACGGGTGTGGCCACGCCGGTGACGACGCCGGAGCGGACGCCGCGGTGGTGGGTGCAGTTCAGGTCGACGCCGACGGCGATCTTGGTGATGCCGCCGTGGAGCATGGCGCCGACGGAGCCGATGGTCTCGGCGAGGACGGCGGAGGCTCCTCCGTGGAGCAGGCCGTAGGGCTGGGTGTTGCCCTCCACCGGCATGGTGCCGACGACGCGGTCCGAGGAGGCTTCGACGATCTGGACGCCCATGCGGTTGCCGAGGTGGCCCGCGGAGAAGAGGGCGGGCAGGTCGACGCCGAGTGCGGCGTACTCGTCGATGACCCCTTGCGGGAACTTCGGGATGTGCTGTTCGCCCATCGGGCCCGGCTCCGTCCGTCGTTGGACCACTTTGTCGTGGATGTTCCTTGCTGAGCGAACGCTCAGTCGGCTGTCGATTGTTCCAGACGGACGACCACGGACTTGCTGGCAGGGGTGTTGCTGGTGTCGGCGGTCGCGTCGAGCGGGACCAGGACGTTGGTCTCCGGGTAGTAGGCGGCCGCGCAGCCCCGGGCGGTGGGGTAGTGCACGACGCGGAAGCCGGGCGCGCGCCGTTCCACGCCGTCCTTCCATTCGCCGACCAGGTCGACGTACGAGCCGTCCGCGACGTTCAGGTCGCGGGCGTCCTCGGGGTTGACGAGGACGACCCGGCGGCCGTTCTTGATGCCCCGGTATCGGTCGTCGAGTCCGTAGATGGTGGTGTTGTACTGGTCGTGGGAGCGCAGGGTCTGGAGCAGCAGGCGGCCGGCGGGGAGTTCGGGGTACTCGACGGGCGCGGCGGTGAAGTTGGCCTTGCCGGTGGCCGTGGGGAAGCGGCGTTCGTCGCGGGGGGCGTGCGGGAGGGTGAAGCCGGCCGGGTCGGCCACGCGCGCGTTGAAGTCCTGGAAGCCGGGGATCACGCGGGCGATGCGGTCGCGGATGCTCGCGTAGTCGTTCTCGAACTCCTCCCAGGGGGTGGTGCTGCGCTCTCCGAGGGCCTTGCGGGCGAGGCGGGCCACGATGGCGGGCTCGGACAGCAGGTGGGGGCTCGCGGGATCCAGGCGGCCGCGTGAGGCGTGCACCATGCCCATGGAGTCCTCGACGGTCACGAACTGTTCGCCGCTGCCCTGGAGGTCGCGCTCGGTGCGTCCGAGGGTGGGCAGGATGAGGGCCCGGGCGCCGGTGACGACGTGCGAGCGGTTCAGTTTGGTGGAGACGTGCACGGTGAGCCGGGCGCGCCGCATGGCCGCCTCGGTGACCTCGGTGTCGGGGGAGGCGGAGACGAAGTTGCCGCCCATGGCGAAGAAGACCTTCGCTTCGCCGTCGCGCAGTGCGCGGATGGCCCGTACGACGTCGTAGCCGTGTGCGCGGGGCGGCTTGAAGCCGAACTCCTTCTCCAGGGCGTCGAGGAAGGCGGGGGCGGGGCGTTCGAAGATGCCCATGGTGCGGTCGCCCTGGACGTTCGAGTGGCCGCGGACCGGGCAGACGCCGGCGCCGGTGCGGCCGATGTTGCCGCGCAGCAGCAGGAAGTTGACGACTTCGCGGATCGTGGGGACGGAGTGCTTGTGCTGGGTGAGGCCCATCGCCCAGCACACGATGGTGCGCTGGGAGGCGAGGACCATGGTCAGGGCCTCGTCGATCCTGTCGCGGGTGAGGCCGGTCGCGGTGAGGGTCTCGTCCCAGTCGGCGGCGCGGGCGGCCTGGGCGAACTCCTCGAAGCCGTGGGTGTGTTCGGCGACGAAGGCTTCGTCGACGGCGCCTTCGGTGGCGAGGATCAGCTTGTTCAGCAGGCGGAAGAGGGCCTGGTCGCCGCCGAGGCGGATCTGCAGGAAGAGGTCGGTGAGCGCGGCGCCCTTGACCATGCCCTGGGGGGTCTGCGGGTTCTTGAAGCGTTCCATGCCCGCTTCGGGCAGCGGGTTGACGGTGATGATCTTCGCACCGTTGGCCTTGGCCTTCTCCAGGGCGGAGAGCATGCGGGGGTGGTTCGTGCCGGGGTTCTGCCCGGCGACGATGATCAGGTCCGCCTGGTAGAGGTCGTCGAGCAGGACGCTGCCCTTGCCGATGCCGATGGTCTCGGAGAGGGCGGAGCCCGAGGACTCGTGGCACATGTTCGAGCAGTCGGGCAGGTTGTTCGTGCCGAGCTCGCGGGCGAAGAGCTGGTAGAGGAACGCGGCCTCGTTGCTGGTGCGGCCCGAGGTGTAGAAGAGGGCCTCGTCGGGGGAGCCGAGCGCGGCGAGCTCCTCGGCGACGATGTCGAAGGCGCGCTCCCAGGTGATGGGCTCGTAGTGGTCGGCGCCCTCGGGGAGGTACATGGGGTGGGTGAGGCGGCCCTGCTGGCCGAGCCAGTAGCCGCTGCGGCCGGCGAGGTCGGAGACGGGGTGCGCGGCGAAGAAGTCCGGGGTCACTCGGCGCAGGGTGGCTTCCTCGGCGACCGCCTTCGCGCCGTTCTCGCAGAACTCCGCGGTGTGCCGGTGCTCCGGCTCTGGCCAGGCGCAGCCCGGACAGTCGAAGCCGTCCTTCTGGTTGACGCGCAGGAGGGTGAGCGCGGTGCGGCGCATGCCCATCTGGCGCTGGGCGATGCGCAGGGTGTGCCCGATGGCGGGGAGCCCGGCCGCCGCGCGCTTGGGTTCGGCTACCTGTGGCGTGTCCTGGACCGGATCGCTTTTGGGCGGCTTGCTGGCCATCGCTGAACCCCTTCACGTGCGCACGTCGGTGTGCGTGTCTTCGTACCGCTTGGATACTCGCACGCGTGGCCGACAGCGACGGTCCTGGGTTGTGGGAATCCGGGCGGGGGAGGTGCCTGCCGGGCCGGGACGGCTCTCGATGTCAGTGGGCCGTGGCAGGATCGGGGGCGTGGCAGACACAGCATCGAAGAAGACCGAGAACACCGCAGGTACGGGCCGCCCGCGCCTGATGCTCATGGACGGGCACTCGCTGGCCTACCGCGCGTTCTTCGCGCTGCCCGCGGAGAACTTCACCACCGCGACGGGTCAGCCGACGAACGCCATCTATGGTTTCGCGTCGATGCTGGCGAACACGCTGCGTGACGAGTCGCCCACACATTTCGCGGTGGCGTTCGACGTCTCGCGCAAGACGTGGCGTTCCGAGGAGTTCACCGAGTACAAGGCGAACAGGTCGAAGACCCCGGACGAGTTCAAGGGGCAGGTCGAGCTGATCGGCGAGGTGCTGGACGCGATGCACGCGCAGCGGTTCGCGGTGGACGGGTTCGAGGCCGACGACATCATTGCGACGCTCGCCACGCAGGCCGAGGCCGAGGGTTTCGACGTGCTGATCGTCACGGGCGACCGTGACTCCTTCCAGCTGGTGTCCGAGCACACGACGGTGCTGTATCCGACGAAGGGTGTCTCGGAGCTGACCCGGTTCACTCCGGAGAAGGTCTTCGAGAAGTACGGGCTGACGCCGGCGCAGTATCCCGACTTCGCGGCGCTGCGCGGCGACCCGTCGGACAATCTGCCGGGCATCCCGGGTGTCGGCGAGAAGACGGCCGCGAAGTGGATCAACCAGTTCGGTTCGTTCGCGGAGCTGGTCGAGCGGGTCGACGAGGTCAAGGGCAAGGTGGGGCAGAACCTGCGCGACCACCTGGAGGCGGTGAAGCTGAACCGCCGTCTCACGGAGATGGTCAAGGACGTCGAGCTGCCCCGGACGGTGGTGGACCTGGAGCGGGCCGCGTACGACCGTACGGCCCTGGCGATGGTCCTGGACACCCTGGAGATCCGTAATCCGTCGCTGCGCGAGCGGCTGCTCGCCGTGGACCCGGGTGCCGGGGAGGCCGAGGAGGCGGGGCCGGTCGCCGAGGGTGTCGAGATCGACGGCACGGTGCTGGGCGCGGGCGAGCTGAAGCCGTGGCTCGCCGAGCACGGCACGGCGGTTCTGGGCCTGTCCACGGTCGACTCGTGGGCGCTGGGCACGGGGTCCGTCGCCGAGGTGGCGCTCGCGGCCGGTGGGGGTGCGGCCGTCTGGTTCGACCCGTCCCAGCTGGACGAGTCCGACGAGAACGCGTTCGCCGCGTGGCTCGCGGACCGCGGGAAGCACAAGGTGATGCACAACGCCAAGGGCGCGATGCGGGTCTTCGCCGAGCACGGCTGGACGATCGAGGGCGTGAGCATGGACACCGCGCTCGCCGCCTACCTGGTCAAGCCGGGCCGCCGTTCCTTCGCGCTGGACGCGCTCTCGCTGGAGTATCTCGGCCGGGAGCTCGGGCCCGCCGCCGCGGCCGACGGGCAGCTCGCCTTCGGTACGGACGAGCAGGCCGAGGCCGACGCGCTGATGGTGCAGGCCCGCACGATCCTCGATCTGGGCGAGGCGTTCGGGGAGAAGCTCCAGGAGGTCGGCGCGGCGGATCTGCTGCGTGACATGGAGCTGCCCACGTCCAGTCTGCTGGCCCGGCTGGAGAGGCACGGCATCGCGGCGGACCGGGCGCATCTGGAGGCCATGGAGCAGATGTTCGCCGGGGCGGTGCAGCAGGCCGTGAAGGAGGCGCACGCGGCCGCCGGGCACGAGTTCAACCTCGGCTCGCCCAAGCAGCTCCAGGAAGTCCTCTTCGGTGAACTGGCCCTGCCGAAGACGAAGAAGACCAAGACGGGCTACACGACGGACGCGGACGCTTTGGCCTGGCTGGCGGCGCAGACCGAGAACGAACTGCCCGTGATCATGCTCCGCCACCGTGAGCAGGCCAAGCTGCGCGTCACCGTCGAGGGGCTGATCAAGTCGATCGCCGCGGACGGCCGCATCCACACCACCTACAACCAGACGGTCGCGGCGACCGGCCGGCTGTCGTCGACCGATCCGAACCTGCAGAACATCCCGGTCCGCACGGACGAGGGCCGCGCGATCCGCCGCGGCTTCGTGGTCGGTGAGGGATTCGAGTCCCTCATGACCGCGGACTACAGCCAGATCGAGCTGCGGGTGATGGCCCATCTGTCCGAGGACGAGGGACTGTTGGAGGCGTTCTCCTCCGGTGAGGACCTGCACACCACCGTCGCGTCCCAGGTGTTCTCCGTGGAGCGGTCCGCGGTCGACGCCGAGATGCGCCGCAAGATCAAGGCGATGTCGTACGGCCTCGCCTACGGGCTGTCGGCCTTCGGCCTGTCCCAGCAGCTGAACATCGAGGCGGGCGAGGCCCGTGGGCTGATGGACACGTATTTCGAGCGCTTCGGCGGCGTACGGGACTATCTGCGCCGGGCGGTCGACGAGGCCAGGGCCACGGGTTACACCGCGACGCTCTTCGGGCGCCGCCGCTATCTGCCGGATCTGAACAGCGACAACCGGCAGCGGCGTGAGGCGGCTGAGCGTATGGCCCTGAACGCTCCCATCCAGGGCACGGCCGCCGACATCGTGAAGATCGCGATGCTCAACGTTGACCGGGCGCTGCGGGAGGCGAACCTCACCTCCCGCATGCTGCTCCAGGTCCATGACGAAATCGTCCTGGAGATCGCCCCGGGGGAGCAGGCCAGGACGGAGGAGCTGCTGCGCCACGAGATGGCGTCCGCCGTCCAGCTCCAGGTCCCGCTGGACGTCTCCGTGGGCTCGGGCCCGGACTGGGAGTCGGCGGCGCACTAGCACCGGGCGGCGGGGGGGGGGGGGGGGGGGGGGGGGGGGGGGGGGGGGGGGGGGGGGGGGGGGGGGGGGGGGGGTGGGGGGGGGGGGGGGGTTGAGTGCGTGGGGGTCCTCGTCTTAC